>DWWN01000033.1 GCA_019119685.1 Candidatus Faecalibacterium faecigallinarum | reverse complement strand
TTCTAAAACTCAAAAATCATCGCCGTTTCTCTACCCGGTATGAAAAGAAGGCTGTCTATTTTCATGCCGTTGTTTCACTTGCCTGTATTTTGGTTTGGTTACTTTGATGGTTTTAAAACACTCTCTAGTGTCCAGTCCATACAGGTCCATCTTAACAAAGAATTTTCGGGTTGTTATATTGAATGGACTTTTGTTCATTTTGATTCCTTTGAAGTATAGATTCAAACTATATCTGCCATCACTAGCGAATTGGAATTTGGTATGTACCGCCTCTGCGTTATCCCACAAAAGCAGCGTTTCCCAGTCATCTGTCAGTTTGTACCTGTAGCGGTCTTTCCATGTTTTCCAGGTAACGTCACACAATTCCTCCTTATGATTCGGGTTGTCATAGTCGTCCATCGATTGTTCTTGGCAGGTAACATGGAGCGGAAACATGGACATGCCGCAAACCTTATGGATGACTTCCAAAACATGCACTTCACTGGTATGATTTTCCGGGTCCAACGGATCCAAATAGAATGTCAAGTATTGGTCCGTTTCACGGCCAATGGGATAAGTAACATCATTTATGACGTTTGTCCTAATCCGAATGGTAGTTCCCCGTGGCGTCACACTGCTAGCCCGCTGTAACTGCAGATAGCCGCCCTCCCTCCGGGAATGGACTACCGCATGAAAGGCTTCCTGTCCGGTGCTGGTGTCGATTTCGAAGCGATCTGCCACCAGAAAGATGGACTGCAGGCCAATGCCGAACCCAGCCGTAGGCCGTAGCCAGTTGGGCATCTCACGGATTGTCTTTTTCATCTGGGCCGAGCTTTCATTGCTTTCTCCCACGTTGCACATTCTCTTGAACGCATCCACCGAGATTCCCGTTCCCCGGTCACTGACTTCAATCTCCACCTGGCCGTTGGCCGGAGTGGAGAGCTTTACTTTGACGGGATAATTTTGATAGATCTCGGGGCTCACATCATAGGGCTGCAGATTTTTCAGCTTTTCTTCATCCATAGGTTGTTTTTCCCAGGCAAGATAGTTTCTGGAGCACAGGTCTTTCCACAGCTGCAGCTTGGAAGCATCCATTGCGTTCTGAATGACCTCCCGGATGAACACAAACCGGTCCTTATAAATATTGGACCCCTCAATCATCTGGAAAGCCTTGTCCTGGGAAATTTCAAACTTGAGTCCTGCCACCCCTTCGATGTCGGGAACGCCGCGGATTAGCAGCTCCTTGTAGTCAAAGCGCGGCGCGTAGCCCCCCAGATCTTTCGGAACAATCAGGGCCCAGTTTTTGTTCAGAAAGTCCACTTCATCTTCCAGCCAGGTGACAAAGCGGCGCGCTTCCAGATAAACTTCTGAGTTGGGGCAATCGCTGCGAAACCGGATTTCTTCAGGTGTGACCAGCAGATGGATGGTTGCCTCGTGCTTTTCCAGGTGGGGCTTTGAGGTTTCCGGCAGTCCGCCGGCGGCGGCCAGCGCCCCTTTGTTGAAGCGGCCGTTGTCAATATCCAGCAGGTCTCCAAGTCGGAGCATCATAGCCACAAATCTCGGATGGGCGTAATCTGAATTGAACCCGTTGGTCTCATAATCCAGCTTCATTACGCAATCCAGCGGATCAGTATGCAGTTTACAGATCTGTCCCAACAGTTTGACCAGACGCGGCTGAATCAGATTGTTGTGCCCCAGATCCAGCCCCAGCTCGGGCCTGACAAACTCGATGTACTCTTTTGACATTTGGGCATGTTTGCCACGAAAGAGCGCCTCGTCAATCAGGCTGACACAACGCCGGGCCTCCAGCGGCCAGTCTGCTTCTTCCCCCAGATCATGGGCTTTCCGGATAAAGGCGATGGCCTTGCGCAGGTCTCCATCCTGAGACTTTTCCTGATCGGCCAGCCAATCCTGAAAGTCTGGCTCCTTCCACTTTGTCTCGATCCGCTCCCATTCCAGCACCATCCCCAGATCATGGGCATAGGCCGCGTGGAGCAAAAGCCATGTATCGGTGGGCGAAAGATTCTGGATTCTATCCCCCAAAACCATCTCCATTTTGGAAAGAACAGCCTCCGCATGGCTGGCGTCATGCAGACTGAAATGGGGGTAGTGCAAAACAACGTTTTTCAGAAGATCCGAACAGGTTTTCTGGTTTAGATTCCATGTGGAATAAAGATTGGCATATTCTGGATTCTGCTCGCAGAGTTCCTTTAAATGCTGTGTTAGTTTATATTTTCTCATAGACCAAGCCTTCTTTCCCTATGGTTTTTGCCGCGCAATCTTTTTTAAGTATAGCAAAAAAAGCGTCCTAGGGAAAGTTCGTTCATAAATCATTTACACATTGACCCATATATCCCATATATTATTAAGTTCTTGTCTTTTTATCTACACCAGCTTTTCTCTACTTTTCAGGTCGTGCTGCACTCGTACCGCATAGGAGCTGTGCATGGTCATGGGTGCATTGTAGAGGGTGGCCAGCAGGTACTGGCGGATGTTCCGCACCTGGGTGGTGTTCTCCTTCAAGCACATGAGGACGAACCGCAGATGGTCGCTGTTCAGTTTCATGAGCTGTGCCTTCACCACCTCGGCGGGCTTATCGTCCCCCGCAATGCGGATGAACCGGCACTTGCTGCATACCGTGTCCACCAGAAGCTCCAACATCTCCCGCAGCATGTCCTCATCGTTGGGATGGCCTGCAATCAGCGCATCGAAGTTAAACTGCCGGGCAAAATATTCCTGATACAGGGTGCGGTCGTCTTTCCCTTCGGATTCCGTTCCGGCGACTGCGCCCGAAAGGAAAGGATCAGTCTCACTCAGGTCAGTATTGTTTTGATTATTCTTAATTCCTCGTGATTTTCACGATTCTGGATTCGTGGTTCTGACGATTCAGAGATAAAATTTTTCACATAGATCAGGCTGGGTTTTCCGAGGCCTCGGCGTTTGCGCTCAATCAGACCGACGCCTTCCAACTCCTTCATGAGCTTGGTAGCCTTGTTGTCCGCACAGTAGAGCGCTTCCATGATTTCTTCTGTCGTGAAGATGATGTATACCCGGCCGGTATCATTCGTCCAGTCATTCTTGACCGAAAGCCCCATCCGATCCAACAAGAGGCCATACAGGATTTTTGACTCCGCAGAGATACCGCGGAATCTTGGATCTACAAAAAGCGCTTTGGGCAATCGATAAAAGGAAAACAGGTCGGCTTGTCCGCCGTAAAAGTAATCTAACATATAGCCTCCCTTCCTCTAGCCGGGCACAAAAAAAGAGCACCTTGGTTCACCGGCATGAATCAAGATGCTCTTTTCGTAAAAAAATCTTCTTTTTGCTTTTTCTTACAGACTATCAGATTAAAAATGATTCCAGAAGAAATAACATTATTCGTATTATCGTATTTATTGCATCTCCCAAACTTCAATTACAGGGGTATGTAACCGCACGGTTTGGGAGAGCGCTTGAATGGCATTCAAGAGGTCAGCGGTTCGATCCCGCTTATCTCCACCAACAAAGACCTGAAGCAACTGCTTCGGGTCTTTTTGCTTTGTCCCACACTTCATTCATGCAAAAGCCCGCCTGGCGGCCGCAGTACGGCTGCCGGGCGGGCAGTGTTTTCAGCTTGCTTGCTGCCTCACTTCAACGTCAGGCACTTTTTGGGGCAGGCGGCGGCGCACAGGCCGCAGCCGACGCAGGCCGCGGCGTCCAGCTTCCAGCTCTTGGCGGCGCGGTCCACCGTGATGGCGCTCTGGGGGCATTTTCTGGCGCAGAGCGTGCAGTAAACGCACTTGCTGGCGTCGTTCTCCGGCTTGCCGCCGGCCTTGCCTGCCGGCGCGGCGTCCGGCGCTTTGGGCCGGGTGAAGGTCTCGCTGGCATTCTGCGCGGCGGGCTCGGTGTAGCCCGGCACGATGGCCAGGCACTTTTTGGGGCAGACGTTGACGCAGTTGCCGCACTGGACGCAGTCAAAACGGTTGATGGTCCAGGTGCCGGCCGCGCGGTCCACCTGCAGCGCGCCGGGCGGGCAGCTGCGCGCGCACAGCCCGCAGCTGATGCAGTCCTCGACGCGGATCTCCACGTGGCCGCGCATCCGGTCCGGGTACTTTGCCGGTTCAAAGGGATAGCCGGTGGTGACCGGTTTGGAGAACAAATTTTTGAGCGCCGTGCCCGCAAAGGGGAGCAGCTTCCAGGGGTGCGTCTGATCGTGTTTGTGTTCCATCTTCCTCACCTCTCGGTACAGCTGACGCACGGGTCAATGGTCAGGATCAGCAGCGCCACGTCGGCCAGCTGGCAGCCCTTGAGCATCTCCAGCATGGGCGGGATGTTGCTGGTGGTGGGGGTGCGCAGGCGGAAACGGTCGATGAACTTGGTGCCGTTGGCCTTGACGTAGTAGATGGCTTCGCCGCGGGGCTGCTCGATCCGCATGAAGTGCTCTCCGTTGGGGTTGCCCTTCACCGGCACAGCGATGGGGCCCTGGGGGATCTTGGCCACGGCCTGGCGGATCAGGTCAAAGGACTGGAAGATCTCCTTGATGCGCACCTCGCACCGGGCGAAGGAATCGCCGTCCGACGCCGTGACCGGCTCCAGCTCGAGGTCGCCGTAGGCCGCGTAGCCTAGCCTGCGGACGTCATACGCCACGCCCGAGGCCCGCAGCATGGGGCCGACGGCGCCCTGCATCCGGGCGTCCTCGGCGCTCAGCACGCCCAGGCCGTGCAGGCGGGTGCCCACGCTGTAATCCTGCAGGAAAGACTCGGCGATGGGCCGCAGCTTCTTTGCCATCTCGTTGATGGTCTGGACCAGCGTCTTGAGCATGGTGTCGTCCATGTCCTTCAAGACGCCGCCCACGCAGTTGACCGAGAAGATGACCCGGCCGCCGGTGGTCATGTCGAACATATCCAAAATCTTTTCCCGCAGCCGCCAGCTCTGCATGAACAGGCTCTCAAAGCCCAGAGCGTCGGCCAGCAGGCCCAGCCAGAGCAGGTGGCTGTGGATGCGGCTCATCTCCATCCAGATGGTGCGCAGATAGGCCGCGCGGGGCGGGATCTCCACGTTCATGATCTTTTCCAGGCACTGGCAGTAGCCCAGCCCGTGCCCAAAGCTGCAGATGCCGCAGACCCGCTCGGCGATGTAGACGTATTCCTTATAATCTTTGGTCTCCACCAGTTTTTCCAGCCCGCGGTGGACAAAGCCGATGCTGGGCACCGCCTTGACTACCACCTCGTCCTCCAGCACCAGGTCCAGGTGCACCGGTTCCGGCAGGACAGGATGCTGCGGACCAAACGGTACGATACTCTGTTTTGCCATTGCCCTCTCACCCCTTATGTTTGAACGGCGTCTCTTCCGCGATGCGGTAGAGCTTGCCGTGGTAATCCTGCACGATCTCCTCGATCTGAACGCCGAACAGCTCGGCGGCCTCGTTCTCCTGCAAAAATGCGCCGGGGTAGATCTGAGTGATGCTGGGCACCTTTTCTTGCTCGCCCACCGTCAGGCGCAGCGTCCGCAGGTCATAGTCCTTGCCGAAGGAGTAGCTCAGTTCATAGCCCTCGGGCAGGCGGGCGGCGCAGATCTGCACGACCCGCCAGCCCTCCATCTTGAACCGCAGCACCGCCGGCACAAAGTCGGCCATGGCCACCGGTTCGATGGTATTGCACGCTTCCATTCGCATTGTCCCTCCTTTTTATGCCTGGCCGCTGCGGCGCTTGGCGGCGTAGTCCTCCCGCTTGCGCTGCAGGATCTCCAGCGCCTGGACGACGCCGTCGATGATGGCCTGGGGGCGGGCGGCGCACCCGGGCACATAGACGTCCACCGGAATGACGGTGTCCACGCCGCCCTTGATGTTGTAGCAGTCCTTGAACACGCCGCCGGTGCAGGCGCAGATGCCCACCGCCACCACCACTTTCGGCTCGGGCATCTGGGTGTAGATCTGCCGGATGACGTCCTCGCTCTGGTGGTTGACGCCCCCTGTGATGAGCAGGATATCCGCCTGGAAGGGGTCGCCGGTGTTGATGATGCCGAACCGCTCGATGTCGTATTTGGGCGTGGTGCAGGCCAGCACCTCGATGTCGCAGCCGTTGCAGCTGCTGCCGTCGTAGTGCAGCAGCCAGGGCGATTTTGCCAGTTTCTTCGTCATTGTTCCCGCCCCCTTATCGGATCAGCATTAAGATCAGGCCGTTCAGGCCGCCGGTCAGCAGGGTGACCACCCAGCAGCTGTCCAGCAGCGCCTTCCACTTGACGCGGGCGCTGACATTGTCCCACAGGATCTCGAGGAAATAGACCACCAGGCAGGCGATGATGGCCACCGGCCAGCTGAGGGGATCGCTGTTGAGGAAGAACAGCGCCACCAGGCCCAGCATCAGGGTCATCTCGTAGTATTCGGCAATGTTCATCACCGCCAGGGCCGGGCCGGCCATCTCGGTGGTCAGGCCCTTGACGATCTCCTGGTGGGCGTGGTGGCTGGTGGACAGGTCGAACGGCGACTTGCGCAGCTTGATCGCCATGGTGAACATCATCCCCAGCAGAAAGCCCGGCATGGCGACAACGGCGCTGACCGGCTGGCGGATGATGTCCGCCACCTGGAACGAACCGGTCGCCAGGTAAAAGCCCACCGCCAGCAGCAGCGTCATGGGCTCGTAGGCCATGATCTGGATCATCTCGCGGCCGGCGCCCAGGGTCGAGAAGGGCGACGAGTCGCTGGAGGCCGCCATGACCAGGAACATATCCGCCGTGGACAGGATGAACAGGCACATCAGGATGTCCGCGCCCGCAAACAGCAGCGAGCCCGACACCGCCAGGAAGATCAGATAGCTGAGCAGCAAAAAGATCTGCACGTTGTTGACCGCCAGCATCTGCTTGGAGAACAGCTTGGCCAGATCGTAGAAGGGCTGCAGCAGGGGCGGGCCCTGCCGGCCCTGCATCCGGGCCGAGATCTTGCGGTCCATCCCGTCCAGCAGCGCGCCGGCAAACGGCGCCAGCAGCAGATAGAGAACGACACTCACAGCCTGCATCATACCGCACCCCCGATCACCATGCACAGCATAACCACGATCACGCCGGCCGAAACGATCACCGACGGCCGCATCAGCCGCCGCCGGCCGAACTCAAAGCGCAGATACCAGTTGCTCAGGTACAGATGCTCCGGTTCGCCGTAACTGTTGACGAAATAGGTGTTGTCCCCCATGTTCACGCCGCCCATGTAAATCGGCACATAGTCCCGGTGGGCGCTGCGCGTCAGCAGGAACATCAGGGTGGGCACGAACAGGATCGACACCAGCATGACCGCCATGGTGGTCAGTACATCCATGGACAGCACCTCGTGGGACGCGCCGAACAGCGCCCGGACGATGGGGTCCACGATGCGGGAGGAGACCAGCGGGAACAGCAGGCACAGCAGCAGCATGGCCCCCGCATGGACGAACATGGACAGGTACTGGTTGTGGTGGGTCTTGTCGTGGACGACCTCCTTGGTGTGGTGCAGGGAGACCAGCTTGCTCAGCCACTTGGTCCAGTACAGCATGGTGGTGGCGCTGCCGTATGCCAGGAACAGCACCAGCAGGTAGTTGTCGGCGTCCACAAAGGCTTTCAGCGCCACCCACTTGGAGATCAGCATGCCAAAGGGGGCCAGGTACATCCCCGCGATGCCAATGCCCATCAGATAGGTCAGCTTGGGCAGGCGGAGCAGCAGCCCGTGCATGGACTCGATGTCCCGGCTGCCCAGGCTGTTCTCGATCGAGCCCACCGCCTGGAACAGCAGCGACTTTGCCACCGAGTGGAAGATGGTCAGCAGAATGGCGGCCCAGATCGTCTCCTCCACGCCGATGCCGGCGCAGGCCACGATCAGGCCCAGGTTCGAGATGGTGGAAAAGGCCAGCACCTTTTTGCCGTCGTTCTGGGCAATGGCCATCATGCTGCACACGATGAAGGTAAAACCGCCGATGAAGGACACCATCACGCCGCTCAGGGTGCCGGCCAGCGCCGGGGCCAGCCGGATGAGCAGGTAGACCCCCGCCTTGACCATGGTGGCGCTGTGCAGCAGCGCGCTGGAAGGCGTCGGGGCCACCATCGCCCCCAGCAGCCAGGAGGAAAACGGCATCTGGGCCGACTTGGTCAGGGCCGCAAAGGCCAGCAGCACCACCGGGATGGCGGCACCCGAGGCGACCACTTCGGTCAGCTGGACGGTGCCGCCGTTCACCGCCGCATAGGCGATGGCCACGGCAAAGCCGAAGCCGCCCAGCAGGTTCATCCACAGCGCGCGGAAGCTGTTGTTCACCGCCTCCTCGGTGCGGGTGTAGCCGATCAGCAGGAAGGAGACCACGCTGGTGATCTCCCAGAAAAAGTACATCCAGACCAGGTTTTCGGACAGCACCAGCCCGAACATGGCCGCCAGGAACAAAAACAGCATCGAGAAGAAAAACCCGCTGCGGTCGATGTATTCCACATGGTGCTCGTGGTAGCCTTTCATGTAGCCCACCGCATAGATGCAGATGAAGCCGCCCACGAACGCCGCGATGATGCACAGCAGCATGGCCAGCCCGTCCACCCGCATGTGGGCCGCCGGGCCGGCCGGATGGGCCAGCTCGGTCCACACCGCCAGCAGGGTCTGCCCGGCCGACAGCAGGATGATGGGGTACTTGTGGTGCCGGATGGACAGCAGGACGATCAGCCCCATCAGGAACACTTCGCCCGCCAGCATGGCGTGGTCCGCCAGAGCGGTCTCCACGTACAGTTCGACCCGGCCCCCGCCGCCCGCCATCCAGGCGGCCAGCAGTGCCGATGCCAGGCCCATCACGCCGGCCGCCGCCACATAGACGGCCGCGCCGCGCGCCCGGCGGTTCCGGATGCAGGGCAGGACGGCCGCCGCCAGGGCAGGCCACGCGATCAAGAGGATTGGTATTGCGCCCATAATACACGCTCCCTTTGCAAGAAAAAACGTTTATTTTGTCACGTTTTTCATTATACTCCCCTTTTTTCCGATTGACAAGTGCCGGGACGCAATTCGTCTGTTCTTTGACAAAGCCGCCCCGGGCGCTCTGGCATTTTCCCCTGGGCGGTGTTATAATGGGGGTATTCTGCGGGGCGCAAACCCCGGGAAAGGAGACAGATGCCCGTGCACGAACTTGCCATTACCCAGAGCATTCTGGAGATCTCGCTCCAGGCCGCCCAGGCGCAGAACGCCCGCCGCATCCGGACCATCCGGCTGACCATCGGGCCCTTTTCGGGCATTGTGCCCGAGTGCGTCCAGATGTACCTGGACGTGCTGGCCAAGGGCACCATCGCCGAGGGCGCAAAGATCGAGGCCGTCACCCTGCCTTTGCGGGTGCGCTGCCGCGCCTGCGGGCAGGAGAGCGAGATCGACCGGCGGCACATTGCCTGCCCGGCGTGCGGCAGTGTGGAGCTGGAACGCCTTTCGGGCCGGGAATTTCTGGTAGACAATCTGGAGGTAGACGTATAATGGAGATCAAAGTCCTGCATCAGGTCATGGAATGGAACGACGACGTAAGCGCCCAGGTGCGCGACACCCTGCGCGAGCACAAGGTGTGCCTCATCAACGTGATGGGCAGCCCCGGCGCAGGCAAGACCAGCCTGCTCACCGCGCTGATCGCCCGGCTGCGGGAGGAATTTGCCATCGGCGTCATCGAGGGGGACATCACCGGCCAGATCGACGCCGAGAAGATCGCCGCCCTGAACATCCCCGCCGTCCAGCTGAACACCGACGGCGCCTGCCACATCGAGGCCATGAGCATCCAGCACATCCTGCCCCAGTTCGATTTGGACGGGCTGGACGTGCTGTTTGTGGAAAACATCGGCAACCTGGTCTGCCCCGCCGAGTTCGACATCGGCGAAAACTTCCGCCTGACGGTGCTGAGCATCCCCGAAGGGGACGACAAGGTCGCCAAGTACCCCCTCATGTTCACCGACACCGACTGCCTGGCCCTGACCAAGTGCGATATGCTGCCCTACTTTGATTTTGATGTGGAGCGCGTCACGGCCGACTACCGCGGCGTCAACCCGAAGGGCCCGCTGTTCCAGCTGTCGGTCCGCACCGGCGACGGGCTGGACGCGCTGGCCGCCCACATGGCCGGACGCATCCGTGCCGCGCTGGCCTGAGCCCGGTTTTCACCGGGTCCGCGTTCTGGTCTGCGGCATCGTGCAGGGGGTGGGGTTCCGGCCTTTCCTCCACAGGCTCGCGGCCCGGCTGGGCTTGGGCGGCTGGGCCCGCAACACCCCCGCCGGGGTCGAGCTGGAGCTGGAAGGCCCGCCCGACGCGCTGCAAGCGTTTTTGCAGGCCCTGCGCACCCAGCCGCCGCCCCTCGCGGTAGTGGAACAGGTGCAGGTGCAGCCCCTGGCCGCCTGCCGGGGGGAGACATCGTTCACCATCCTGCCCAGTACCGCCGGGGGCGCGGCCACCCTGGCTTCCCCCGACCTTGCCCCCTGCCCCGCCTGCCTGCGGGAAATGGCCGACCCTGCCGGCCGGCGGTACCGCTACCCCTTCATCAACTGCACCGACTGCGGGCCGCGCTTTTCCATCCTGAAAGCCCTGCCCTACGACCGTGCCAACACCTCGATGGCCGGCTTTACCATGTGCCGTGACTGTGCCGCCGAATACGCCGACATCCGCAGCCGGCGCTATCACGCCCAGCCCAACTGCTGCCCCGCCTGCGGGCCCCGCGCCTTTTATCTGGACGCGGAGGGGCGCGAACTGCCCGGCGGCGCCGTCGCCCTGGCCCAGCAGGCCCTGGCCGCCGGCCAGACGGTGGCGGTCAAGGGCTCCGGCGGCATCCACCTGGCCTGCGACGCCCGGAACGAGGCCGCCGTCCTCCGCCTGCGGCGGCGCAAGCACCGGCCTGAAAAGCCGCTGGCTGTCCTCTGCCGCGATTTGGATACGGTGCGGCAGCTCTGCGCGGTGTCCCCGGAGGAAGCCGCCCTGCTGCAAAGCCCGCGGCGGCCCATCGTCCTGCTGGAAAAGCGCCCGGACGCCCCCGGCCTTGACTGCCTGAGCGAAAACCGCCGCCTCGGCGTCCTGCTGCCCTATACCCCGCTCCACGTTCTGCTGGCGGACGGCTCTGCCGGCGGCCCGGCGGCCCTGGTGATGACCAGCGCCAACCTGCCCGGCTGCCCCGTCATGACCGGCAACGAGGAAGCCCTGGCCGGGCTGCGCGGCATCGCGGACGGCTACCTTCTCCACGACCGCCCCATCGTCAACCGCTGCGACGATTCCCTCGCGGCGGTCTGGCAGGGGCGGGAATACTTTTTCCGCCGCAGCCGGGGCTACGCCCCCCAGCCGCTGCTCTTGCCGGACAGCGCCGCCGATGGGGTGCTGGCCTTCGGGGCCGAGCAGAAGGCCGGCTTTGCCGTCGGGCGGGACCGCCACGTCTTTCTCAGCCAGCACATCGGCGATCTGAAGAACGCCGAGACCCTCGACCACTACCGCGCCGCCCTCGAGACCCAGCTGCGGCTGTTCGGTCTCGCGCCCCGGACGCTGGTGTGCGACCTGCACCCCGACTACTTTTCCACCCGCGAGGCACAGGCCATGGCCTCGGCGCGCGGCCTGCCCCTGCTGCAGGTGCAGCACCACTGGGCCCACATGGCCGCCTGCATGGCGGACAACCAGCTGGAAGGCCCTGCCTTCGGTATTGTGTGGGACGGCACCGGCCTGGGGGCCGGCGGCGGCATCTGGGGGGGCGAATTTTTGCGCGGCGGTTACGACGCCTTCGAGCGGGTGGGCTCCATCCGGCCCGTCCTGCTGCCGGGCGGCGACGCGGCGGTCAAGCAGATCGGCCGCACCGGCCTGGCGCTGGCCTGGGATGCCGGCGTGCCCCCCGAAGTGCTGGACGCCCTGCCGCTGCTGCGGGCCCTGCCGGGCCGGGCTGCCCTGCTGGCCATGCTGGAAAAGGGCCTCGCCTGCCCCGCGGCCAGCAGCATCGGGCGGCTGTTCGACGGCGTTTACGCCCTGCTGTCCGGCCGGGTCGATTCCGGTTACGACGGCCAGGCCCCCGCCCTGCTGGAAGCGCTGGCCCGCCCGGACGTACCCGGCCGGGTCTACCCCGTATCCTTTGCGCAGGAGGGCGGCGTCCGCCGGTTCGACACCCGGCCCCTGACCGCCGCGGTCTGCGCCGACGTGGCGGCAGGGGTCTGTCCCGCCGCCATTGCGCGGGGCTTTATGGATGCGCTGGCCCGCATGGCGCTGGCGCAGTGCCGCGCCCTGAACCAGGACCATCTGCCCGTCGTGCTGTCGGGCGGGGTCTTTTTGAACCAATATCTGCTTCGCGAGACGGTGCGCCTGCTGGAAGCCGGCGGCTTTGCCGTCCATACCCATCACCGCGTCAGCCCCAGCGACGAGGGGCTGGCCCTGGGCCAGCTGGCCATCGCGGCCCGCGCGCGGCAAACACAGAAAAAGGAGTGAAACGCTATGTGTCTGGCAGTACCGCTCAAGATCCTTTCGGTGGAGGGCAAACAGGCCGTGGGCGAAGCCGGCGGCCTGACCCAGAAATTGCGGGTCGATTTTGTCCCGGACATCCAGCCCGGCGACTATGCCATGGTCCACGCCGGCTTTGCCATTGAAAAGCTGACCGAGCAGCAGGCCAAAGAGAACCTTGCCTGCATCCAGGAGGCCGTCGATGCCGCTCAGTGAGGCGGACTTCCGCCGCCCCAAAAACGCCGCCGCCCTGGTGCGGGCCATCCGCGGCCTGACCGGCCCGGCGAAGCCCCTGCGCATCATGGAGATCTGCGGCACCCACACCATGGCCATTGCCCAGGCGGGGCTGCGCGGGCTGCTTGCACCGGGGGTGCAGCTTTTGTCCGGGCCGGGGTGCCCGGTCTGTGTGACGCCGGCCGGCGCCATCGACGCGGTGCTTCGGCTGAGCGAGCGGCCCGGCGTGGTCATTGCCAGTTACGGCGACTTGCTGCGGGTGCCGGGCACGGTGCGGGGGGACACCCTGCTGCGCCGCCGCGCGCTGGGCGCCCGGGTGCAGACCGTCTACTCCCCTATGGACGCGCTGGACGCGGCCCGTGCCGACCCTTCGGCCGAGGTCGTCTTTCTGGGGGTGGGCTTTGAGACCACCGCGCCCGGCACCGCCGCCTGTGTGCTGGCCGCCGCCGGGGAGAATATCCGCAACTTTTCGGTCCTGTGCCTGCTCAAGCAGACCGAGCCCGCCCTGCGGGCCCTGATCGCCGCGCCGGACTTTGGGGTGGACGGCTTCCTGTGTCCGGGGCACGTCGCAGCCATCACCGGGGCTTCGGCCTTCGCCTTCCTGCCCGAAACATACAATCTGCCCGCCGTGGTCAGCGGCTTTGAGGCCGGGGACATCCTCTATTCGGTCTGGCGGCTGGCCCAAATGCACGCCGAGGGCCGCCCCGCCCTGGAAAACGAATACACCCGCCTTGTGCGCGACGCCGGCAACCCCGCGGCCCAGGCGGCCATGGCGCAGGTGTTCGAGCCGGTATCCAGCGTATGGCGGGGCCTGGGCGAGATCCCTGCCAGCGGCCTGGCCCTGCGGGAGGCTTTCGCCCCCTGGGACGCGGCCAGAAAATTCGGCTTTGCCCCCGGCCCGGAGGCTGAGAACCCCGGCTGCCGGTGCGGGGCGGTGCTGCGCGGGGTATGCGCCCCGCAGGACTGTCCCCTGTTCGGCCGCGCCTGCACCCCCGCCGACCCGGTGGGGCCCTGCATGGTCTCCTCCGAGGGGGCCTGCGCAGCCGCCTGGAAATACGGCGAGCGAGCAGCATCGCGCTGCTCGCTTTAGGGGGAACCCATTTCTGCGCGCAGCCGCGCGACAGAAATTCCTTCCCCCTAATATTCCCCTGGGGACAAAATTTGCCGCTGAACCGCGCACTCGGCCTTGCGGCCTCGCACACTCTCAGCGGCAAATTTCCCTGTATGTGTCCCGCCCGTACGCGCATGTCGTCCGGCCGGGACTTTTTAACAGTCTGAAAGCGAGGTGCATCATGCAGGATATCATCACATTGGACTACGGCAGCGGCGGATTAAAGACCGCCCAGCTGATCGACGAGCTGATCGTACCGGCCTTTGCCAACACGGCCCTCAGCCAGCTGGGGGACGGCGCGGTCCTGCCCGCACTGGAAGGCCCGCCGGTCTTTTCCACCGACAGCTTTGTGGTCTCGCCCTGGCGGTTCCCCGGCGGGGACATCGGCAAGCTGGCGGTGTGCGGCACCGTTAACGACCTGTGCATGGCCGGCGGCGCGCCCCGGTATCTGAGCTTTTCCCTGATTTTGGAGGAGGGTTTTGCCCTGGACGACCTGCGGGCCGTGGTGGCCTCGGCGGCGCAGACGGCCCGTCAGGCCGGGGTGCAGATCGTCACCGGCGACACCAAGGTGGTGGAGCGGGGCCGGGGCGACGGCATCTACATCAACACCGCCGGCGTGGGGGTGCTGCGCGCGCCCGGCCTGGGGCGCAGCGCCCTGCGGGAAGGCGACGCCGTGCTGGTCAGCGGCAGCGTGGGCTGCCATGGCGCGGCCGTCCTGATGGCCCGCGGGGACCTGCCCTGCGAGGGGACGCTCCTGTCCGACTGCCGCCCCCTGCACGAGGTGAGCGCCGCGGCGCTGGCGGCCGGCGGGGTGCGGATGCTGCGCGACCCCACCCGCGGCGGCGTCGCCACCACCCTGAACGAATTTGTGGAGGGCTCGCCCCTATGCATCGAGCTGGAGGAAGACGCCATCCCGGTGGACCCGCCGGTGGCGGCGGCCTGCAGCCTGCTGGGCCTCGACCCGCTGTACTCCGCCTGCGAAGGCCGGATGCTGGCGGTCTGCGCGCCGGAGGCCGTCCCCGCCGTCCTGGCGGCGCTGCATGCTGTCCCCGGCGGCGAGGGTGCGGTCCAGATCGGCCGTGTGACTGCCGCGCGGCCCGGCCAGGTGGTGCTGCACAACAACTTCGGCGGCAGCCGTATCCTCGGCAAGCTGGCCGGCGCGCAGCTGCCCCGCATCTGCTGAGCCACATTCAAAATCCATTTCAGGAGGACACCATGCTGATTTCTCACATTGCACAAAAAATGATCCGTGAATCCCACGGCAACCTCCACGACATCAACCACTTTCTAAAGGTGTACGCCTATGCCCGGACCATCGGTGTCAGCGAGGGGCTGGACCCTGCGGCCCAGACTGTTCTGGAAGCCGCGGCCCTGCTCCACGACATCGCCTGCCCCCTCTGCCGGGAAAAGTACGGCAACACCGACGGCGCCTATCAGGAAAAGGAGGGCGCGCCTCTGGCGGCGGCCTTCCTGCAGGACAGCGGCCTTGCCCCCGAGGCCATTGACCGCGTGGTCTGGCTGGTAGGCCACCACCACAGCCCTTCAGCCGGGGAGGAACCCGACTTCCGCATCCTGCTGGAAGCCGACTACCTCGTCAACGCCGACGAGAGCCACTATCCCCGCGCCGCCATCGAGAGCGCCCGGGAGCATCTGTTCCGCACCGCCTCCGGCCGGGCGCTGCTGGACGCCATTTATTTGCAGCCGTAAAACGATTCACGCAAAAAGCGGGAGCTGTCTGCCAGCTCCCGCCTTTTTGTTTCTTAATGTCCGTAACCGCTCACGCCAGGGAGCCCATGGGGTCCCAGGGGGCCAGCTCGATGGGCTCGGCGGACAGCGCCTGCCGCTGCTCGTCGCTCAAAAAGCGCTTGTGGACCACGGCCTGGTAGACGAACTGGTCGAACCAGCTGTCGCTGGCCACGAAGTAGCCCTTGCGGCCGGCGGTCTCGCCCCAGCTGTTCTCGATCTTCCAGCGGTCGGGGCGGCCGTTCTCGTCCAGGTTGACGCCGCACAGCACCATCGCGTGGTTCATGGCGCTGTCGCGGTAGTCCAGGCGCTCGGCCTTGGTCAGGCCCAGGTCCAGCCCGCCCAGCAGCTCGCCGTACACAAAGCTGTCGGGGTCCCAGATGCCGTCGTCGCGGTTGCCGAACTTGCCGCAGTCGCTGCCGAACCACACCGGCTCGCCCGCCTTCAGCTGGGCCACTGCCAGGGCTTTCAGCTCCTCCATGGGCAGGTTGAGGTGGCGCACCCGGCCTTCCACCACGTTGCCCAGATACTTGACGGTGTAGGTCTTGCCGAAGGGCTTGTCCGCGGTGGGGGCGTGGATGACGCTGACGTAGTCCTCCAGTGCCAGGCCGATGTACTTTTCATAGAAGGAGACCGGGGTCATGCCGCGGTCCACATGGTAGACGCCGTCCTTGTCGGTGTAAGCAAAGTCGAAGCGGTCCACCGGGCGGCCAAAGCAGATGCACAGGGCCTTGAACAGCTCGGCCAGCATCTCGTCCTTGCGGGCGGCGGTGTCGCCGCCGGCGGCCGCCAGGGCCCGCAGCTCGATGGCGTCCTTGCGCAGCTTGGTGTTCAGCAGACGCATCAGCTCGGCCGTGTTGCAGGACTGCGCCGTCTCGGGCATGACGCTGGCCGGCACGATGCCGTACTTTTTGACGATGCTGACCATCATGTCCCACTGGCCGCCGTCGCTGATGCCGTTCAGCACCCAGTCCAGGGTGCGGTCCGCCACCGGCAGCTCGGTGCAGTCCAGCACGCTCTCCAAAAAGAAGTTGATCTTTTCAAACTTGTCCCAGAAGCCCAGCCAGTTGCCCGACAGCTCGAACTTTTCCAGGTTGCACTTTTCGGCGACGATCTCCCGCATCACGTTCATGGAAGCGAACAGCCAGCACCGGCCGCTGTGCTGCTGCGCGGTGATGCCGCGGGTCTTGACTTCGACCGAAAAGCTGTTTTCCAGCCTGGCCGCCGCCATGGGGTCCATGGCCGCCTTGCCCAGGGGGCTGTGGCTGGCCGCCGCCGTCAGCACGCGGGCTTCCCTGTCGGCGTCATAGCTCGCCTTAAAGGCGGCGATCATCTCGGGGGTGATGGGTCTTGCGTTTTTCATGGTCTTTACCTCTCGTCCTTTTTCTGTCTGGAACCGGCCAGCGCCGGCGCTCTTTTGCTTCATAAAAAACGAACTACTCGTAATACTACATCGCCGCCCCGCGGCTTGTCAATCCTTTTTCGACAAAAACAGGCGGCACGGCGCTTCAGCGCTCTGACCGGGACAACTGCACACCAGAGCAGCCCCAAATGTAGAATTTTTATGAACATCCGACACAATTTTTCTCTGCACAAACAAAAATTATACGGAACTTTCCCAAAATTTTCCTACCTCCTTTTCCGCCGGGGTGATATACTAAAGGCAAACCATACACGCATCCCTGCCGGCGGGCGCTGGGTCCGGCCGGCATGACGCGAAAGGAGTATGCCTTATGCGCACCACTACCCTGCTCACCGCCGCCCGCTTTGCCAAAGAGGGCGAAGCCTTTGCACCCGTCGCCCTGCCCCATACCTGGAACGCCAAAGACGGCCAGGACGGCGGCAACGACTATTGGCGCGGCGTCGGCACTTACCAGATCGACCTGCCCGACCCCACCGACGGCAAGTGCCAGTACATCGAGTTCAAGGGCGCCAACCATGTGGCGACCGTCTACTGCAACGGCCGCCTGCTGGGCCAGCATAAGGGCGGTTTTTCCACCTTCCGCTTTGACCTGACCCCCGCCATGAAAAAGACCGGCAACGTGGTCCGGGTGGACGTCTCCAACGCCCCCTCCGACATTTACCCCCAGACGGCCGACTTCACCTTCTTCGGCGGGCTGTACCGCGAGGTCAGCTTCATCGAGACGGCCCCCGCCCACTTCGACCTGCTGAAGGGCGGCACCAGCGCCGTCTTTGTCACCCCCATTGTCTCGGGCACCACCCGTCTGGACCTGTTCCCGGTGGAGGCCGATGGCTGCACCGTCTCGGTGGACCTGAAAGACGCCGCCGGCAACATCGTCGCCAGCGGCAGCGCCCCCGCCGGGTCCCACACCGTCCTGACCCTGTCGGTCAAGAACCCCCACCTGTGGAACGGCATGGCCGACCCCTACTGCTACACCGCTGAGGCTTCCATCCTCCGCGGCGAGGAAGCGGTGGACACTGTCTCGGTGGACTACGGCTACCGCTCCTTCCATGTGGACCCCAACACCGGCTTCTGGCTCAACGGCAAGAACGTGCCCCTGCACGGCGTCGCCCGCCATCAGGACCGCCTCGACAAGGGCTGGGCCATCAGCCGCGCCGACCATGAGGAGGACATCGCCCTCATCAAGGAAGTGGGCGCCAACACCATCCGCCTGGCCCACTACCAGCACGACCAGTATTTCTACGATCTGTGCGACCACACCGGCTTCGTGGTCTGGGCTGAGATCCCCTTCATCAGCCGCTTCATCCCCGGCAAGGAGGCCCACGACAACACCATCAGCCAGATGACCGAGCTGGTCAGCCAGAACTACAACCACCCCTCCATCTTCTTCTGGGGCATCTCCAACGAGATCCTCATCGGCAAGGACCGCGAGGACCTGCGCCGGAACCTGCGCGAGGTCAACGCTGTGGCCAAGACCCTCGACCCCAGCCGCATGACCACCATGGCCCAGGTCACCATGACCCCGATGGAGAGCGAGCACAACGTCATCACCGACGTCGAGAGCTATAACCACTACTTCGGCTGGTACTTCGGCGAGGCCGCCGACAACGGCCCCTGGCTGGACAAGTTCCACGCCCTGTACCCCGACCGGTGCCTGGGCGTCTCGGAGTACGGCTCCGAGTGCATCCTCAAGTGGCACTCCGCCTACCCCGAAAACCACGACTATACCGAGGAGTACGCCACCGAGTACCACCACGATATGCTCAAGACCTTCTCGACCCGTCCCTACCTGTGGGCCACCCACGTGTGGAATATGTTCGACTTCGCCGCCGACGGCCGCGACGAGGGCGGCATCCAGGGCCGCAATAACAAGGGCCTTGTCACCTACGACCGCAAGATCAAGAAGGATCCCTTCTACGTCTACCAGGCTTACTGGACCACCGAGCCCATGATCCACATCAGCGGCAGCCGCTTTGTGGACCGCGCCCCCGGCGAGCGGAACATCACCGTCTACACCAACTGCCCCACCGTCACCCTGGTGGTCAACGGCGTGGAGGCGGGCACCCTCGAGGCGGTCGATCACTGCGCCGTCTTTAAGGACGTCGCCCTCGCGGACGGCGCCAACACCGTCACCGCCAAGTGCGGCGACGTGTCCGACACCGCCGCCTTCAACGGCGTGGCCGAGCACAACTACGCCTACGACCTGCCCGAGGGCAACGACGCCGCCAACTGGTTCGACGATCCCAAGGCCCGCGAGGCCCGCAAGCCCCTGAACTACCCCGAGGGCTTCTACTCCATCAAGGACAAGGTCACCGACCTGCTGGCCAACAGCGAGACGGCCGCCATCATCAAGGACGCCATGGACACCTTCGCCCACAGCAGCATGATGAGCATGATGGGCAACGACAAGGACGACGGCGAGGGCGGCATCATGGGCACCATGCGCCTTTCCGACATGATGAAGATGGCCGGCAAGGCCTTCTCCGCCGAGGTCAAGCGCCAGCTCAACGACGCCCTGACCAAGATCAAGAAGGGCTGATCTCCCCCACCCACTCGACTTTTACAGCCTCCATTTCACGTTTCCTTTCTTTTTCAATCCTCAAGAAAAAGGACGTACCCGCAAAGGTACGTCCTTTTTCGTTTGTTTTATACGCCCCGCATGGCGTCGAACATCGCCTTGATCTCGTCGATGGTATAACCGCGGGTGCGCATCTGCCGGGCAAACTGCTGGTAGTCGATGCCGCTGCTGCCGGAACCGGCCGTGCCGCCGCCCGAACTGCCCAAACTGCCCGCGCTTGACGCCCCGCCGGAACGGTCCGTGCTCTTGGCCGAGCTGCCGCCGGAGGCCCTGCCGGCGGCCCGGGCGCTGGCCGCGGCGGCCTCCTGCTGGGCCTGGCTCCGTTTCAGGGCCCACTCCCCCTGCGCGATGGCCAGTTTCTGGCTGGTCACGTCGTTGTCAAACTGCTGCTGGGCCAGCGCATCCTGGTACTGCTGGGCGGCGGTGCTGTCCTCGTAGGACTGCCGGGCCAGGCTGTCCTGGCGCAGGCGCTCCTGCATCTGCTGCTCCCAGGCGGCGTCGGCGCGGTCGGCCTCAAAGTCGCGGCTGTCGGCGTACATACTGTAGCCGGTCTGGGCAAGCCCGCTCAGCATCGAGCCGAGGCCGGTGGTCCCGCTGATGGCCAGCTGCGCCACATTGCCGATCAGGCCCAGCACGCTCATCACATTGTTGAAGTTCTGCTGGCGGCGGGCCGCGGCGGCCTCCTCCTGCTGGGTGTAGTAGCCGTAAAGGTCGTTCAGGTTGGCCAGGTAGTCGGTGTACTGGGCGTAGTCCTGGGCCGCGGCGCTCTCGTAGGCGTCCTGCTTTTGTTCCAGCTGGGTGTAATAGTCGTCCAGCTGGCGGTAGTAGAGGTCCTGCGCGTTCTGCTCCTGCTGGTTCAGCGCGCCGATCTGGTCCATCAGCAGGTCGCCCTCGCTGGTGTAGCTGTCCAGCGCCAGGCTGTACAAAGTGGGGATGACGCTGTTCAGCCCGTTCATCTGCTGCTGGTAGGCCTGCTGCGCCGCACTTGTGGCATAGCTGGAACCGTACCCGCCGGTCAGGGCGGCGGCTTGGGCCGCGGCGTCGGTGCTGGCATCGTGGGCGTTCTGCCGGTAGGCCTGGGCGTACTGGCGGTACAGCGGGTCGGACGCATAGTTGTAGGAGAACTTCTCCTGGTGCATGGCCTGGTCCAGCAGATCGTTGATCTGCCCCTGGTACTGGCTCTGATATGCGCCGGGGCGGCTGGCCTGCCACTGTTCCAGGGCGCTGGCCGCGTTGTTCACCGCCTCGCCCGGCTGGTACTGGGCCGAGGCCAGCGCCTGCTGCACCGAAGCCTTGTCGTTCAGGCCCTGGGTGCTGTAGGGGTCTTTTTTCTTGGCCGCCATGGCAGCCTCCTTTCTGTCATTCCCCCTCGAGGCGGCTTCTCAGCCCCTCGGCGAGGTTCTCGGTGTCGATGTTGGTCAATACGTACTGTAACTGCTCCTGCATTTGATACAAATAGTTGCGGATCACCCGGGCATCTTCGGGGTCCATGCTGCTGCTCAGCCGGGGCAGGCCCAGCTTGCTCAGCCCTGCAATGCTTGCCATGGGCGTTTCCTCCTTTCTCACAGGCCGCCTTTTGCGGCGGCAAAGGTGCGGCTGATGCTGCGCAGCGTCAGCTGGCCGGCGCCGGTCAGCCGCAGCCGCAAGGTGTCGTGCCGCCGCGGCGTCAGCGGGATGCGCAGCTTTTCCTTCTCGGTGCGGGCGGCGGCCCAGGCCAGCTTCTCCCAGGGCCCGCCGTCGCTGCTGGCCCAGACGGTCAGGGTCGTGCCCGGCTGGGCGTCCAGCCGCAGCACCAGATGGGACAGGTACTTGTCCTCGCTGTCATCCAGCCCCATCTCCCCCGTCACCAGCGCAAAGGGCAGCTCCGTCTCGGCCTCCCCTTCGCCCCCGGCCAGAACGGCGTCCTCCTCCCGGGCGGGGCCGGCCGCCCAGAGGGCCGCGCCGTCCCACAGGTAGAGCTGCCGCCCGCTGGACAGCATTGCCAGACTGCCCGCGCCGCCGGGGTCCTCCTCGTGCCAGAGCCCGCGCTCGGTGTCGTACACCAGCAGCCGGCTTTTCTCCTCCCGTTCCAGGCAGAGGTAATACCGCCCGTCCAGCCAGCCCGCGGCGGCCCGCCGGATGCCGGTCAGCCCACCGGGGTCCAGCGTCCCCGACACTTTCACCGGCAGGCTGCCGTCCCAGGCCATCACCCCTTCCGGCGAGAGATAATACAATGTCTCGTTGATGACGCAGAGGCTTTCAGCCGCGTGCCGGGCCACTCCGCGGCACCGCAGGCTGCTGAGCTGGAAGTCCGAGGGCTTTGTCCCGCACAGCTTGTGGAGGGTGTTCTCCTTGAAAAACAGCACATACCCCATGCAGGCGGCCGCGCCGGTAAAATCCCCGTCGCTGCCCACCGTCACCGCGTAGCTGTCGGCAGCGGTGTTCCGGTAGGAGAACCAGTTGGTGGGGTCCCCCAGCTTGCAGGCGTAGATCACGTTCTCGCTGCCCGAGCAGCCCCACACCCGGTTGTCGCACTCGGTCAGATAGTCGAGGTCGGGCACCCGCCGCTCGCACTGCAGCGGCTCCTCCGAGCTGTAGGTCAGGCTGCTCTTGCCGTCCAGACTGCTCCAGACAGCCGACGTCCCGGTCTGCAGCAGCCTGCCGTAAAAGTGCTCGCCGCCCGGGGTGATGCGCACCATCAGCCAGTCCGCGCCGGCGTCGTAGAGCACCTTTTCCCCGTCCAGATCATCGCACATACCGGCCGCGGCCGCCGCCGTCCCCTTCACCGTCACCGTGTCCCACACCGCAAACTCCGCCCCGATGCCCGCGGCGCTGATCTTGCAGCAGTCCAGCGTCACGGCGGTCCACCGTTCCAGCGAGCTGCTGTAAACTTCCAGCACCCCGTCGGCGTTCCACGGGCTGGACTCCGCCGTCACTTTCAAAAAGACCTCTCCGTCCGCCGGGTCCTCAGGTTCTTCCAGACCCCACCGGTTCACCGTATAGGTCTTGCCCTCGGCGTCGCAGGGGGTTATCTCCACCGAAGCGCTCCCGCTCCACACCGCCCCCAGGGCTTTCAGGGTGCCGTCGGCGGTGTCAAAGGCCATCTTGTCCGGGAAGATCAGGACCCTGGTCCCGATCCCCACCAGGCTCTTTTTGCCCTCGCGCAAAACGCCGCTGCGGACCACCGGCGCTTCCCCGCTGTCGGGGATGTAGGTCAGGCTCCCCCCGCCGATGAGCAGGAAGCCGTTCAGGTGGTACATCCCGTCCGCCTTGTCCAGTGCCCGCAGCTTTCGGCGGGGCGTCCGGGTGGACAAAGCCGGGAAATCCCTGCTGGAAAAATTCTGCTCCGCCGCGTATTCGGCCTCGGTGCAGCCAAAAGTCTCGTTCAGCCCGCCGAACACCCGCATCTGCCGGCGGCTGTTCTTCATGGCGGGCAGTTCAGGCAGATACATTCCGCATCCCTCCTCACCAGATCACCTGCCGGGCCGGCGGGCGGCGGCTCCGCCGCAGCCAGGCCGCAAACTCCCCCAGCAGGGCGTTGCAGCGGGTCATTTCCCCGGCATAGCGCTCGTTTTCCCCCAGCGCCGCATCCATCATGGCGCACAGGTAGTGGGGGTACATCCCGTCAAAGGGGAAGGGCACCAGCAGCGCGGCCCCGTCGGCCAGGCCGTCCGCGCCCAGCCGGTCCGCCCCCGCCTCTGCAAAGTCTGCGGCAGCCCCGCCCGGTTCAATGATCCGGGCCCGGATCTCGCCGTCCTGGCGGCGCAGCCAGTCCCGCAGCCTTTCCTCGTTCACTTCGCAGCCCGGGCGCATGGCTCTGGCCTGCTCCATCGCTTCGCCTGCCGTCATCTGCAAGCCTCCTTTCTTCCTGAAAAGCCCGGCGCACCGGTCCTTCCGATACGCCGGGCCTTTTCTCCTTACTTGCCTGCGGCGTCCTCCGCGGCCGCAATGCGGGCAGCGGTCAGGTCGTCCTGATGCTGGCTGTGTTCCAGCACCTCGGCCACTGCCCGGGGCACCTCCACTTCTACCCCGCGGCGGATCATGTAGTTGACGCCGTTCACGCTGACGAACAAATCGCTCTTATAGCGACCGTTGTCCTTGAACAGCTTGATGCGGACTTTTTCTTCAGCCATTCCGGTTTCCTCCCTTCTCAGTTGGCGGCGGCCGAGGCCGAATAGCTGGACAGGCTCTCGATCCGCACCATGTACTGTTCCACCAGGCGCTCGGCGGCGCGCATCCCCTTCCAACCCACGCTGGCGCGCTGGTTCAGGGGGTCGTCGCCGTAGCCCAGCTGCTTGACGATGTGTTCCAGGCCCCCGCCTTCCAGCTCGGTGACGCCGTAGGCGTGGGCGCCCAGCACCAGAGTGCCAAAGACGGCGTAGTGCCCGCTGCCGCCGTCGGAGGGGCAGCTGTCGTCTTTCCAGATCTTGGCCTCGCTGGTCTCGATGAAGCGGATGTTGCCCAGCTTGCCGATCTCGCCGCGGTACATGGCCTCGGGGTCGGCGTACTTGTGCACCTCGATCCACTCCTTGCTGGTCTTGAGGTCGTAGGCGGCGTAAGGGTGGATGATGGCCACATAGCTGTCGCCCAGGGTGTCGGCGTTCATCGCGCCCAGCTGGGCCGCCGCCTGGAAGAACAGCTTGGGGGTCAGCTTGCAGTCCAAAGTCAGGTCCTTCCGGCTGGTCACAGCGGTCTCGCCGCTGTCCGTCACCTTGGGGGCATAGATCACGTTGGTGCCCCCGGCCAGCACCTCCCGGGTGATGGTGTCCAGGGTGCGGCCGGCCTGGCTGGCCAGGATGCGGGTGGCCTGCACCACGTTGTTGTCGATGGCGGTCATCTGCAGCACGTCGGTCAGCGGGGTCCAGCCGCCGTACTGGTGCAGGTCGCTCTTGACCACCGAGACGTTCAGGGCCTGGCCGTCGGGGGTCACGCCTTCCTCCAGAGGGGTGGTCGCCTTGGGCAGGCTGTCGTACTTGCGGAACTCGATGGTCTTGCCGCCGCCCACCGGCATGGGATAGTAGTCGGCGAACTGGTCGTGGACCAGCCGGGGCTCCGCCTGGTCGATGAGACGCTTCTCGTAGAAGATCTTCATCTCCGCGCTCATGGTCTCGGTGGTGTTCAGCAGGCTGCCGCCCGTCTCCGGCTCGGCAAACAGCTGCAGGTCAAAGGGGATTTCGTTCCATTTCATCTTGTGTTTCCTTTCTTTTACTGTATGTGTGCCGGCCCTGCGGGCCGGTTCGTACCCAGTTCACAGCCGGATCTTGGCGCCGTGCAGCACTTCCCGCTCGATGGCTTCCCGCTGGGCCCGGCTCATCCGGCCCACGTCGGGGGCGGTGGCCGCGGCACCCCGGCTGTGGATGCCGTTCTCGGCGGGACGCGCGCCCCGCTCCCGCACCCGGTCCACCACGCCCCGCTCCACGGCGCGGGCGGTGTTCTCCAGCAGCTGGTCGTAAAAGGCCGCCCGGTAAGCCTCCTGCATCCGCATCCCCGGCATCCGCATCATCCGGCGCATGGCCGGCTTTTTCAGCGCCTCCCGGAACGAGAACTTCGGGTCGCCCCGGCGCATCTCGGCTTCTTCCAGAGCCCAGCGCCGGTGCAGGCTGCGGATGAACCGCCCCGCTTCCCCAATCCCCAGCATGGGTTCCACCGGGGGCCGCGCTTGCTTTTCCCGTCTCTCGGGGGGCTTGGCCGGGGCCTCGGCCTCCTCCTGCCCGCGCTGGGGGTGCAGGGTCCCCGCGGCGGCAGCCTGGCGCGCCTGCGCCCGGCTCAGGGCAGGGCCTTTTGCGGGGCGTTCCCGCTCTTTTTCCCGCCGGGCAAACAGCTGCAGGTCCACCATGCCCGCCTCGCCCCGGCGGCTGGTGTCGGCAAAGCGCAGATGGTCGGGGTAGCGCTCGGCCAGCAGGGCCAGCCCCGCCTTGGCCAGCTCAAAACCGCCGGCCAGCCGTTCGCTGTCCTCCCGCTTCCGGCTGGGGGAAGCCGTCACCGAAATGCGGGGCCCCTCGGGCCCGTCGGACGCCGCGCAGTCCACCTCCTCGCTGCCCGCCGTCATCCAGACCAGCGCCTGCATCAGGATGCTGGCCCCGGCGCAGACGATGTCCTGTCCGGCGGGCGCATAGCCCGCGTGCCCTTTGACGGTCAGCCGCCGGGTGACGCCGTCGGGTCCGTCCAGCTCGTGATAAAATGCTCGGATCATACTTGTACGCTCCTTTCTCTCGGGTTCATGGCGCGCCGGGCCGCGTCGGCGGGGCCCGCCGGTCTGGGGATGCGGGCGCCTGTCCGCGGCGCGCCCTTCTGCGCCTGACCGGCCTTCCGGCGGGCCGCCGCCCGGGCCAGACCGGCCAGCTGCTGCTGGGCCGCCTGCAGCCGGCGGGCCAGAGTGCCATTCTGCCGCACCCGCTGGCGCACCTTCTCGATCCCCTCAAAGTCCATCATTTCCAGCGCGGCCAGAGCTGCATCGGCGTTGGCGGGGTTGAAAAAGCCCAGCTGATAGCACTCCTTGGCCGTCTCGTTCTGGGTCAGGCGGCTGAAGGCGGATTTCTTGGCCGCCGAGATGGTGATGTCGAACACCGGTTCCCGGCTGCCCAGCTCCACCCCCGCCAGGCTCTTGACCGGCGCCGGCCGCAGGGCCGTCCCGCTGAAGGGCAGGTAGAGGTTCTGCCCCTGCTCCCCCGTGATGCGGAAGATCCGCTCCTCGTCGTAAAACTGCCGCATCAGGTCGATGACCAGATAGCACTCCCGCGCAAAGGCCCGGTAGGAGCTTTTGAGCATATCCCGGCTCAGCTTGCTGCCCGCCTCCTGCAGGGCCGCGATGGCCGACGCCGCCGTCACCCCGCCCGAGGTGCCGCCCTGGCTGACGTCCCGGTTGCCGCTGATCTCTTTCAGCTCGTCCACCCGGCTGTTGCGGTAGGTGATCGAGCTTGCCTGCAGGCCGGCCGTCTGCATCTGGTGGAAGCTGTCGTCGCTCAGCCGCCCCGTCACATGGACGATGTCCCGGCTGAAATCGGCCAGCTCCTCCTCGTTGACCCCGGCGGTGTCGCTGAGGACATACCGCTGCTTGGACGCCAGCAGGACATTTTCGTCCATGGCCTGGTTCATCTTGTCGATGGAAGTCTGGCAGTCCTTCATGACGTCGATGTACCCAAACCCCGCCGGGCTGTCCTCCTCCTGGAACAGCACGTCGAACACGAACGGATACTTGCCGTGGTCGTAAAAGCCCCGCTCGGCCAGCCGGGGGTCGTTCTCGCTGGCGTAGAGCACCACCCCGTTGCAGAACTTACAGTAGTGGACCAGCTCTTTGCCGCCGGGACCCGGCTTTTTGTAGTACCAGTCCACCACCACGCTCTTGTCGGTGGTGTCGATCGAGTCGTCGTGGATGTACCGGGCCGCGTCGATGGTGCCGCCGGTATGGCCCCGCAGCTGGGGCCAGCGTGCGGCCAGCTGCTCCGAATCCTCTAGGCTCAGGCTGAAAAAGTGGGGGCTGTCCTGGATGTCCATGATCCCCGGCTCCCAGTAGAGCATCAAAAGGTTCATCGAGCGGATGGCGATCTCCCCCAGCCCGCCCCGGGCCGCGGGGTCCCAGAAGATGCCCTTGACCCCGGTGCCCTGTTTGAGCTTGCGCCACCAGCTGTCCGAATACACCTGCTCGTAGCCCGCCTGCTCCAGCACCACCGGCAGGATGCTGGAAAGGGTGCGGGCGATCTCCTCGTCGTCCGCCGCCCTGGGCAGGACGCAGGGTTCGGGGTAGTTGTCCATCGCGTCGGCGTGCTTGCTGGCGATGGAGTTGAACAGCCACCCGCTGGAAGGCTGGGGCTTGCCCTCCATCATCCGGTTTTTGTACTGCTTCCAGTGGGCCATCCTGAACCACAGCTCGTTGTCGATCAGCCGCCGGTCCAGCGCGGCCTTTCCTGCTTTATACTTGTGCAGGATACGCTCGGCCTCCGCGGCCTGTTCAGGCCCCACCGGGAGCGGCTGGGTCAAAAATTCCTGTTCCATTTTGTCACCTCAAATTCTGTAAAATGCCGCATGGCCTTTCCGTTTCGGCTGCAGGTCCAGCGGGTCGTCAGCGGGGGGCGGCGGCGCGGGCCGGGACGGCGGGCTGATGGGGTTTTCCATCAAAACATACCGGCACTCGTCGTAGATGTGGTCCTCCTGACGGGTGTCCACATCTTCCACGTTGCTCTCGTCGTAGACCAGCGACGGGATGGTGCGGATGAAGTGCCTGCAGGTCCTGAACACCTGGAACATCGGCCGGCCCTCCCCGTCAAAGGCCAGGCGGTAGTGCATCTGCATCTTGCCGGCCAGCCGGGTGTTATCCGCCGCCGCCCAGTGGACGCCGTTGGGGGGACGCTCCATCATGGCGGCGATGCTCTCGCCCCGGCTCTCGTCGAAGATGGCCGGGTCGGCCACCCCGCGGATCACCCGTCCCCGCAGCGCCGGGTCGTTCTGCTCGGCCTCCCGGATGAGCCGGGCCTGTTCCACCGGGTCCAGCCGCAGGCCCTCGTTGGGCCGGCCGCTGCACCCGTACAGCTCCTTGATCCGGTAAATGCGTCCGTCCTCGTCCACCGCGTACCACCCCACCGAGAAGGGCCGCGAATACCCGAAGTCGTATCCCCGCCAGATCCGCCAGTGCCGGGGTATGGCGAAGGGTTCCACCACGTGGGTCCACCGCTGGTCGCGGTAGTGTTCGGGGTCGTTGCGCCACTCGGTGAACACCTGGCCCGAAAAGCTGTCCCAGCTGCCATACAGCAGGGCCTGCTTTTCCGCCTCGGGCAGAGCCGCGAGGTTTGCCAGGTAGTCCGGGTCGTTTTGCAGCAGGGCGGGGTTGTCAAAGACGCTGGATGGGATGAACACCCTTGCCCGCCGGTAGGTGCGGGCCGTGCCGTCGGGCATCCGCACTTTGTACTCCTCCCAAACGGGGGTGCCGGGCGCAGCCGGCGTGATGAACCGCTCTTTCACCCAGCCGTGGCCCACCCCGCCGGGGTTGGTGGTGGCCCGCATATACACCCGCGTGCCCGGCCCGGTGGGACGGTTGCGGCTCATCATGTAGCTGTACTCCTCCCATTCAAAGTGGGTCAGCTCGTCGAACCCGATAAAGTCGAACGCTTTGCCCTGATAATTGGTCCGGTCCTTGGTGTACTGCATCGAGCCGAAGTAGACCTTCGCCCCGCTGGGGAAAAGCCAGACATGGCTCGTCGCGTTGTACTGCGCCCCCGGGAAAGCCCGGCGGTAGTAGTTCATGCTCTTGTCCACCAGATCGCTCAGCTGGGGGTAGGTCTTGCGCAGGATCAGCGCCCGGTAGTGCGGGATGTGCACCTGCCGCAGCGCCTCGATCACCAGCGCGTCGCTCTTGCCCCCGCCCGCCGCGCCCCCATACAGGGCTTCCGGCTCGGGCCGCTCCATAAAGGCCCGCTGCCGCGGCTGTGGCTGCCAGACCACCGGCGTCTGTCCGTTCATGGCGTTTCCTCCTTTCCATCCTGGACGGGCGGCAGCAGCACCACGCCGC
Organism: Candidatus Faecalibacterium faecigallinarum; assembly: GCA_019119685.1. Classification (GTDB taxonomy): domain Bacteria; phylum Bacillota; class Clostridia; order Oscillospirales; family Ruminococcaceae; genus Faecalibacterium; species Faecalibacterium faecigallinarum. Next base: position 6,890 of record DWWN01000033.1, on the reverse strand, counting down.
ATTCGCTCCCGGCATTGCCGCCGCCCTGCTCGCCCAAACTCCTGGCCACGGCCGCCAGGTCTTTGAGCACCGCGGTGATCTCCTTCAGCGCCTTCATGTCCCCCGCCCCTTCCGCCCGCCTGCGGGCGTCCAGGGCTTTCGCCTCTTTTGCCAGCAGGCTGCTCAAAAGGTCGGTGGTCCGCTGCAGGTCGCGCAGGCTGCCGTTTCTTTTCTGTGCCATTCGCTTCCTCCTTTCCGCCGTGTCCCGGCCGCCTGTCCACAGGGTACCACCGTTTCGCCTTGCCCGACAGCGCGTCCTTTCAGCGCCCGTTTTCTGCGCCAAAAGCCCCCGTTTCCTTTGCCAAAAGCGCAAAAAAAGAAGGCCGCCAGATAGCAGCCCCTCAGCGTGTCGCCAGCGCCACGCTTTAGGGGGAACCCATTTCTGCGCGCAGTCGCGCGGCAGAAATTCCTTCCCCCTGGCTCTCTTGCGCTTAGCCGGGTTTCGCGGCGCGCCACAGTGGGCGCTTGCGAAAACCGGAGCGCTGCGCCAGCCGCGCCTTCGCTGCTTCGTCCACTGGACGCGCTTGGCGCGGCTGCCCCCTGGGGACAAAATTTGGCGCTGAACCGCGCACTCGCCGCAAAGCGGCTCGCACACTCTCAGCGCCAAATTTCCCTGGTTGTGTCCCGTCCATCCGCACATGTCGGCTGGACGGGATTTTTTCGACAGTCTAAGAAGGTTATCCTGCGGCAGCCCCTTTTTTCTTTCGCTCTGTTATGCTACAATAAGCGCAGTTCCCCCATTATTTGATCAAGGAGGCTCCACCCATGTCCCACCGCGAACGCAAGCTCACCCCCGCCGAGCAGAAGCGCAAAGCCGCCTTCGAGGCCACCTGCGCCGAAATGGCCCGCGCCGGCTACCGCCAGAAAGATTTTCTCATCGGCGTTCTGCAGGCCAACACCCTTTCCCTGCTGCTCATGCTCCCCTTCCTGGCCCTGGCCGCGTGGGCCTATGCCCCATTCATCGCCGCAGGCGGCAGTTTTTTTCTGGACGGGCAGTTTTTCCTGCTGTTTCTGGCCATCCTCGTCCTGCTGGTCGTCCATGAGTGCATCCACGGCCTGACCTGGAGCCTCTTTGCCCCGAATCATTTCGCCTCCATCTCCTTCGGCGTCATCTGGAAGGCCCTGACCCCTTACTGCACCTGCAACGCGCCGCTCAAGCGCTGGCAGTACGTCCTGGGCGCGGCCATGCCCACTCTGGTGCTGGGCATCGGCCTGACCGCCGCAGCCGCCGTCCTGCATCAGAACGCGCTGTTTCTTTTGGCCGAGATCATGATCCTCGGCGGCGGCGGGGATTGCCTCATCATCCTCCATATGCTCCGCTACCGCCCCGCCGCTCCCGACGTCCTCTGCCTCGACCACCCCTACGAATGCGGCTTTGTCGCCTTTGAAAAATCCGCCTGACCCATCCCGGAGGTACCCAACATGAAACTTCTCTTCATCCGCCACGGCGAGCCCGACTACGTTCACGACACCCTGACCGAAAAAGGCTGGCGGGAAGCCAGGCTCCTGGCCGAGCGCATCGCCCCGCTGGACGTCAAACAATATTACGTCTCGCCCCTGGGCCGCGCCCAGGACACCGCCCGCCCCACCCTCGAGCGGGCCGGCCGCACCGCCGTCACCCTCGACTGGCTGCGGGAATTCACCGGCCGGGTCCGCAAGCCCAACCTGCCCGGTCAGGACAGCATCGCCTGGGACTGGCTGCCCCAGGACTGGACAGCGGACGAGCGCTTTTTCAGCGACCGCGCCTGGACCCGGAACGAGATCATGGCGGCGGGCACCGCCGTGACGGATTACGACGCCGTCATCCGCCAGTTCGACGCCCTGCTGGCCGCGCACGGCTACCAGCGCGAGGGCCGGCTCTACCGGGCCGTCGCCCCCAACCACGACACGCTGGTCTTTTTCTGCCACTTTGCGCTCGAGTGCGTCCTTCTCAGCCGCCTCATCAACGCCTCCCCCATGGTGCTGTGGCACGGCCTGTGCGCCGCGCCTTCCTCGGTCACCACCGTCGCCACCGAGGAGCGCCGGCCAGGCGCCGCCTATTTCCGCGTCCTGCAGTTCGGCGACATCTCCCATCTGTACGCCCACGGCGAGCCGCCCTCTTTCATGGCCCGCTTCCGCGAGTGCGCCAGCGACCCCTCCGTCAACGAAACATAAAAAAGAGCTGCGCTCTTTAGGGGGAACCCATTTCTGCGCGCAGTCGCGCGACAGAAATTCCTTCCCCCTAATATTCCCCAGGGGACAAAATTTAGCGCCGAACCGCGCACTCGGCCTTGCGGCCTCGCACACTCCCGGCGCTAAATTTCCCTGTCGGTGTCCCGTCCATCCGCACATGTCGGCTGGACGGGACTTTTTCGACAGTCTGGCTTTTTTGCTACTTTTGTGCAAACGGATGGTTTTATACAAAGTCCTCCCGCATGGGGGTGAAGATATCCAGCAGCACCCCTGCCTCCAGGCAGGTGCATCCGTGGACGACGCCGTCCTCTTTCAGCATGGTGTCCCCTGCGTGGACGGTGCGGGTCTCGCCGTCGATGGTAAAGGCAAACGTCCCCGACACCACATAGGTGATCTGGGTGTGGGGGTGGCTGTGCAGCGCGCCCACCGCGCCCTTTTCAAAGGTGTTTTCCACGCACATCAGCCCGTCGTTGTAGGCAAGGATACGCCGGGTGACGCCGGCCCCGCCGCTCTGGGGCAGCACCTCGTCATGGGGGACCCAGCGCTGTTTCTTTTCGGTCAGTTTCATGGTCTGTTTCTCCTTTCACAAAAGGGGCGCGGACGGAAGCCCGCCCGCGCCGTATTTCAGTTTTTGCTTTTCGGGATCAGCCGAACCAGGCCGGGGTGCACTGCGGGATATAGCCGAACATCTTGGGGATGAACAGGCTGATATCGGGGATAAAGGTGATGAGCAGCAGGGCCGCGATCATGCACAGATAGAACGGCATGGTCGCCTTGACCACAGCGCCCATGGGCCGCTTGGCCACGGCTGCGCCGATGAACAGGACCGAGCCGACCGGCGGGGTCAGCAGGCCGATGCCGCAGTTCAGCATGACGATGATGCCGAACTGGATGGGATCAATGCCGATGGAAGTGGCGATGGGCAGCAGGATGGGGGTGGCGATCAGGATGATGGGGGCCATATCCATGATGCAGCCCAAGAACAGCAGGATCACATTGATGAGCAGCGCCAGCAGGATCGGGTTGTCGGTCACGCTGGTGATGGCGTTGGCCGCCAGATCAGGCACGTGCAGGGCGGTCATGCAGTAGCCGAACACGTTCGAGGTGGCGATCAGGATCAGGACGATGGACAGGGTGTGGACAGCGCTGTCCAGCTCTTTCCAGACGCCCTTCAGGTCCAGGCCCTTGTAGACGAACAGGGCCACGAACAGGGAGTAGAACACGGCGATGGCGGCCGACTCGGTGGCGGTGAACCAGCCGGCGGCAACGCCCACGACCACGATGATGATCGCGCCGGCCGCCCAGATGGACTGGCCCAGCTGATGGATCAGGTTCTTGACGCTGAACTTGTCGCCGCGGGGGTAGTTGTTCTTAACGGACAGGATGTAGACGCCCACCATCAGGCTGACGGCCAGCACGCCGCCGGGGATGTAGCCGGCCAGGAACAGGCTGCCGACCGAGATGCCGCCGGCCGTGGTGGCGTAGATGACCATGTTGTGGCTGGGAGGCACCAGGATGCCTTCCACCGACGAGGTGATGGTGATGGCGGTGGAGAAGTCGGCGTCATAGCCCTGGTCCACCATCATGGGGATCAGGATGGCGCCCAGAGAGGCGGTGTCGGCTGCAGCCGAACCGGAAATGCCGCCGAAGAAATAGGAGTCCAGAACGTTGACCATGCCCAGGCCGCCGCGCATCCAGCCGACGCAGGCATTGGCCAGCGCGACCAGTTTATCGGACAGGCCGCCCGAGCCCATCAGCATGCCCATCGTGATAAAGAAGGGCACGGCCATCAGGCTGTACGAGCTGATGCCTTTGACCATCTGCTGGCAGACGGTAGCCAGGCTCAGGCCCTGGTACATCAGGCAGAAGATCGAGGACAGCGCCACCGAATACGCGATGGGGAAGCGCAGCAGGATCATGACCAGGAACGAGACCAGAAGGATCGCTATTGCGGGTACGTTAACTGCCATATCACACTTCCTCCTTTAAGCAGATGCCGCGGATCTCCTCATAGATGCACTCCAGCTCAAAGACGATCATGGCCACGCCGGCCAGAGGCACCGGGAAGTACATCCAGAAACGGGAGACGTTGGGCATCGAAACATAGGTGCCGCGGGCGCCGATGGTGGTGGCGTACTGCAGGCCGATCACCAGCATGATGATGCCCAGCGCCAGGACGGCCACATCGGCCAGAATGTTCAGGAAGTGGAGCACCGGCTTGGGGATGTACCGGTCAAAGGCATCCATCCGGATATGCTCCTTGTGGCGGATGGCGATGGCCGCTGAAAGAACGGCCATGTAGCTCATCAGGGTCAGGACAACCTCCTCCGTCCAGGACGGCGAGGTGATGAATGGGATATACCGGCCCAATACCGAATAGCCGGTGATGATGATATCCGCGATCAGCAGCAGTTTGCAGATGGTCATGACGATCTTGTCCGTCATATCGTAGATTGGGCGCAGCTTGTCCATCGCTGCAAAAAATGATTTCATCAGGATTCCCCCTTTGCTCAAAATATACAGGGCGGCGCTGAACAGGCCGCCCCGCCCGCATCATTTTGGCTCAGGCTCCTGTCAGGCCATATCCACCAGCTGCTGGTACAGATCTTCCAGGCCGGCGGTGTTGTCGGTGATGACCTGGGCGCAGGCTTCCTGCCATGCGGTCTTGTCGGGCACTTCCACCACGTTGCAGCCATCGGCCTTCAGCTCTTCCAGCACGCGGTTCTCCTCGTCCTCGGACAGGCCGGCGTTGAATTCCTGAGCGGCCTTGCCGGCTTCCATAATGGCGTTCTGCTGGTTGGCGGTCAGCTTGTTCCACGCGTTGTCGGTGATGACCACCTGCACAGCGCCCAGGGTGTGGCCATCCAGGATCAGGTTGTTGGCCACCTCGGGGAAGGCGTTGGAGGCGTAGTTGGCGATGGGCTGCTCGGCGCCGTCCACGACGCCGGTCTGCAGGGCGGAGTACAGCTCATTGAAGGAAACGACGGTGGGGGTAGCGCCCAGGCCCTCGACCAGGCCGTTCATGACGGGGTCGTTGGACACGCGCAGCTTCATGCCGGCCAGGTCCTCGATGCCGGCCACCGGCTCCACGGTAAAGAAGTGGCGGAAGCCCTCCTCGCCGTAAAAGACGCCGCGGACGGGCAGGCCCAGTTCCTGGGGCTCGTTCAAAAATTCCGGGGCCAGGTCGCTGTTGGCGAAGTTCCACCAGTGCTCGCGGCTGACGAAGGTGTAGGGCAGGCTCAGCAGCATGGACTTCTTGCAGCCGTAGCTGGTCAGCGCGAACGCCGAGATACGGGACAGGTCGATGGTGTCGCCGCCGGCCAGGATGTTATCCAGCACGTCGTTCTCCGAGCCCAGCACGCCGGAAGCCTGCAGGTCGATCAGGATCGAGCCGCCGGACAGCTCCTCCACCTGCTGCTTGAAGTAAGAGGCGGTCTGGCCCACGATGGTGTCCAGCGGGTTGACCTCGGCGTACACCAGGGTGACCTTGGGATCGGATGCAGCGTCACCGGACGCCGCGCCGCCGGACGCGGTGCTGGCGGCCGTGCTTGCAGCCGTGCTGGACGAGGAGCCGCCGCCGCAGGCGGTCAGGACACCTGCTGCGCCCAGGGCTGCGGATGCTGCCAGGAACGAACGACGAGAGATCTTCTTCATAAGTAATGTCCTCCTTGTTTTGCCTTTCTTTTCAAAGGGCGGCCATCGTGCCGCGCTGGTTCCTGTTTAGTAATATATCACATTTCTTTTTCCAAAACCATTGCATTTTTCTCTGAACTTTATGGTCAATTTTTGTATACATGAACAATAATTTGTGAACACCCTTGCAAAAACCAGATTTTGCGCTACAGTTAAAGGGAATATTCTGGCCGCGTCCAGCCCGCCTGGCCGGCCCCAAGGAGCTGAACCATGAAACAGGTTTCAATTTACGTTCCCGTCCAGATCACCGCATCCGATTTCCGCACCTTTGCCCTGTTCGACACCTTCCAGCGCAAAAAGCTGTGGCGGCGGCCGGCCCTTTTCATCGCCATCATGGAGGTATCAGCCGTGCTGTGCTACTCCCGCTATCCGCAGGAAGGCTCGCTGCTGCTGGGCACCATCCTGGCCGTGCTGGGGCTGGCGCTGCCCCTGATCTGGTATCTGAGCTACGAGCACAGCCTGCACACCCAGGCCAAAAAGATGGGCCTGCTCAAAGGCCCCCGCCGGGCCTACACCCTCGTCTTTCAGGACAGCGGCATCCAGGTCAGTTCCGACCAGGGCAAGACCTATTCCCCGCTTTCCTGGTCCCAGGTGACACAGGTCTACCGCCGCGGCTCCATCACCTACCTCTACGTGGGCGACCACGCCTACCTCCTGCCCCACAGCCAGGTGCAGGAAGGCATCGACGCCCTGTGGTCCCTGCTGGGCCGCCACCTGTCCGCCGGGCAGATGATAGCGTCCAAATCCGCGGCCTAAACTGCCGCCGCATGGCGGTCCTGCACTCCCCTTTCGCGCTTTGCGGGAGGGTTTTGTTTTGTCCGCCGCCCCTTTTCCGGCTTTCGGGCCGGGACTCTACGTTCCGCATACCCCATCTCTCCGCTCCGTGTGTGTACATCCCGCCCCGTTTTGTGCTATGCTCAGGCCAGAAAGGAGGTTCCCCCATGGATCAGATCAAGATCGGCCGCTTCGTCGCCGAGACCCGCCGG
>DWWN01000032.1 GCA_019119685.1 Candidatus Faecalibacterium faecigallinarum | reverse complement strand
CGGCGGGGGATGCGGTAGGTCCGGCCGTCCTTGACAAAGACCGCGCCGGTCTGCTTGAAATGGAAGGCCACCCCCTGCCGGATGCACTGGGCCCGGGTGTCCAGCACCCACTCGTAGCGGCAGGGCCGGGCGCGGGGCCCCGACTCGCCCCCGCAGAGGACGTATTCGATCTGACCCGAGGCAAGGTAGGGCTCGATGCAGATGGGGCCCAGCATGGGCTCGTGGCAGATGTGCTTGTGCCGGATGGGCAGCGTCAGGTAGAGGGGCAGGCGGTGGTCGGCCATGTCCTGGTTTTCCACCGTGCAGTAGACCGACACGTTGGGGTAGCCCTGGCCCCAGTCGGGTGGGATGCAGGCGGCGAAGCGGTGGATGCGCTTGGTGATGATGGCAAAGTGCAGGTCGGCGCGCTGGCGCATCATCGCCCAGCAGGCGGGGCGCCAGGGGTCGGCCTCCTCCAGGAAAAAGTCGGAGGTCATGCAGGTAAAGACGGTGCGGCCCTCCGGCTGCAGCTTATAGGCCCAGTGCCGGTCCCGCCGGACGGGCAGGTCGAAGTCGGCGGTCCGGGCCACGGCCGAGGCGTCCCGGCCCACCGCCTCGTCCCGGCGGTAGACATAGCAGTTCAGGCATCCGGGGCTGATCTTATGGCAGCCGTGCCAGGGGTTCCAGATGGGCACAGGCTTCACCTCCTCGCTGTGGAACATCTCTGATTTTATTGTAGCACGCCCCCGCCCGGCGGACAAGGGCCGGCGCGTTGGCCCTGACACCTTGACAAGGGTGCGGATATTGTGTATTTTAGGGTGTATCTGAGAAATCAAAAATGCTGGACCATTCGCCAGAAAGGCGCAGATGCAAGGCGCATGAGCGCTGAAACTCTTGCGCTTAGCCGATTTTCGCGGCGCGGGACGATGCCCGCTTGCGAAAACCGGAGCGCTGCGCCAGCCGTGCCTTCGCTGCTTCGTCCGCAGGACGCGCTCGGCGCGGCTGCTTCGATGGAATGCAAGCGAATGCAACGCAGCAGATGGGGCTTTTTGGTAGAATAGAACAGCGTTGGGGAATTTTCAGATACACCCTAAGAAAGTACAAAGGCAGAACATCCTACCGGGCGCTCCGCCTTTTGACTGTTGTATGCCATCGTTGAACTCATCGGCCAAGCCGCCCTCACTCCGCCGCCGCATCCCGCTTTTGCGCCAGCCAGACCGAAAGAGCCGTAAAAGCCGCGGTGTAGAATAGGGCCGACAGCAAAAAGGGCGCCAGGTCCAGCTCCATGGTGGGGTTGTTGGCCCGCATCCCCAGACAGAGCAGCGCGTAAGGAAACAGATACCCCCACCCTTTGGCGGTGCACAAAAGGCCCAGGATGCCCCCTGCCAGGCCGAAGGCCACCGGCGGGGCGAACGTCCGCACCGCCAGACTGACGAACAGCTGCACCGCGCAGACCGATATGCTCCCCACCGCCCCGCAGAACAGCCACCCAGGCAGCTCGGGGGGCAGTGGGCCGGGCAGGCCCACCAGCTTGCCGCTGAGGACGAATAGCCCGCCGATGCACCCCTGGGCCAGCACCGACGTCCCGGCGGCCAGGATCAGCTTGGCCAGGCACAGGTCGGCCAGCGGCACCGGCGCGGTGAAAAAGCTGTTCCAGTTGTGGCCGGCCTGCTCCAGCCGCCACTGCCAGGCGCAGAACACCCCCAGTAAAGCCGGCAGAAAAAACAGGGAGGAAAACAGGGTGTGCTGGCTCCACAGACTGTACCAGGCATTGTCCAGCACCTCGATATTACCCAGATAGTTGGCCGTGCCCAGGATGGCAGGCACCACCGGGAGCACCACAAAGGCCAGCCATACCGGAGCACGGCGGCATTTGCCCAGTTCCGCCCGCAAACAACGCAGCAGCATGGTCACACCTCCTTTTTCACAAACAGGGCCCGGCCCGCCAGCAGAAAGGCTGCGGCCCACACACAGAGAAGAATGAGGTCGGCGGGCGCGGGCCACTTCCAGAAAAAGCGGGTCACACGAGTGGCCTCGTTCCAGTCCATCCGCACCAGGGCCATCAGCCCGTAATAGCCCCAGGGCACAAAGCGGACCAGGGCCGGCGGAAAGAGCATGGACAAGATCCCAAGAAAGCTGCCCGCGACCCCGCATACCAAGGCCACCGCCTGGTTGGCGTAGTACAAAGACAGCCCCTGCTGCAAAGCGTAGACCATCATGGACACCGCCCAGGAGATGAGGGTGAACACCCCAAACCGCACCCAGGGAACCGTCCCGGGAAAATGGAGGGCCATCCCCATGGCTGCAAAAATGCCGGTGCGGACCACCAACAGAGCGGCCAGCACCAGAGCGCCCCAGGCCAGCTTGGCGGCATACAGCCTGCCCGGGGCTGCCATGGTCTCCAGCAGCTTCCAGGTGCCGCCCTTGTGCTCCAGTTCGCAGCTGCGGCTGGCCAGCACCGCCACGCTGAGGGGCAGGATGATGGCGTCGATGAGGGCCAGATTGTAGAGCAGCAGCATCCACCCCCAGGCCAGGTCCTCCGCATCCTGCCGGGTGAGAAAGGCCCCGAACCAGAACAGTTCTACCCCCAGCACCGCTGCGCAGACCAGGACGATGTGCCGCCGGCGGCACTTGAAACATTCCAGTTTCAGCAGGTTCATAGGCTCGCCGCCTTTCCGGTCAGTTCCAAAAAGATGTCCTCCAGACTTTTCTGCCGCTCCTCCAGCCGGAGGATGCCCAGCCGGTTTTCGGCCAAAAAGCCGGTCAGCCGGGCCGTCTCCCCGTCAGGCAGGATGGGCAGGATCAGATAGCCGTCCTCCTCCTGACAGGGCAGGCCCCGGTCCCGCAGCAAAGCCTGCGCCACCGGGTCATTGGTGGTGCGCAGGGCCAGATGGTGGGTGCTGCGGCTGTGCAGGGTCTCCAGGGTGTCCTGAAACACCAGCTCCCCCTCCCGGATGATACCCACATGGTCGGCCATCTGGTCGATCTCGCTCAGCAGGTGGCTGGACACCACCACCGTCATCCCGAACCGCCGGGGCAGGTCGCAGATCAGCTCCCGCATCTCCTGGATACCTGCCGGGTCCAGGCCATTGGTGGGCTCATCCAGGATCAATACTTTGGGGTAGCCCAGCAGGGCGGCGGCGATGCCCAGCCGCTGCTTCATGCCCAGAGAATAATGGCCGGCCAACTTATCCCGCTGGCCGTCCAAGCGGACGATCTGCAGCACCTCCCGAATGTTCTTCTCCGGCACGCCCCGCAGGGACTGCACCACCCGCAGGTTTTCCTCCCCGGTCAGGTGGCCATAATAGCTGGGGCTTTCGATCAGGCTGCCCACCTGCCGGAGGATGTCCAGGCGGTTGGCGCTGTCCATCGTTTTGCCCAGTACCTGGATGCTGCCCGCGGTGGGGTGCACCAGACCCAGGATCATTTTCAGGGTGGTGGATTTGCCCGCCCCGTTGGGCCCCAAAAAGCCATAGACACAGCCCTCCGGCACCCGCAGATCCAGGTGGGACACCCGCATGGCGTCCCCGTACCGCTTGCACAGGCCGTGTGTCTCAATGATCTCCATAGCAAGACCTCCTTCATGGCACCATCTTACCACTGCCGCCTTACCTGCCCATGAAGACTACCTTACGTTTACCTTGATTTTGAGCCCGGCCGCTGGACGAAGGGCCGGCTCCTTTTTATAATGGAAGCAGTCGGGAAAGGAGGCTGTGCCATGGCCTACCGTATTTTGATCGTGGATGACGAGCCTGCATTGCAGCAGCTGGTGGGGGAGATTTTGTCCGGCGCAGGCTATGAGACGGACAGCGCCCTGTCCTGCGCCCAGGCGATGGAGCGGCTGCAGGCAGCCCCGCCCGACGCGGTGCTGCTGGATGTGATGCTGCCGGACGGGGACGGCTTTTCCCTGCTGGGAAAAATGCAGGCGGTCCGGGATCTGCCGGTGCTGTTTCTTTCCGCCCGGGATGAGGATGAGGACCGGCTGAAGGGGCTGGGCCTGGGAGCGGACGACTACATCACCAAGCCTTTTCTGCCCCAGGAGCTGCTGCTGCGGCTGCGCTCGGTGCTGCGGCGGGTCTACCGGGAACAGCTCCAGGTCTCCCGTCTAGGCGATACGGAGATCGACTGGGGCAAGGGAACCGTCCGCCGGGGCGGCGCTCAGACCGCCCTGACAGCCAAGGAGTTCACCCTTCTGAAAACGCTGTGGGATGCCCGGGGCAACATCGTCACCACAGACGCCTTGTGCGAGGCCCTTTGGGACGGGCCGCTGGTGGGCTATGAGAACACGCTGATGGTGCACATCCGCCGCCTGCGGGAAAAGGTGGAGGCAGACCCCTCCCACCCACGCTATCTGCTGACGGTGCGGGGATTGGGCTACCGCCTGAAACGGGAGGGAGAGAGATGAATCTGCGCAGCTTTTTGAAAGGGACCCTGCTGATGACCGTCTCGGCGGCTCTCATCGCCCTGGTGACGGTAGTGGGATTTCTGGCCTTTATTTACTACAATAGCAGCGGGGGCCGGGATTGGGGCGTTCCCATTCAGCAGGTGTCGGATGCACTGGACCGGGACGGGACAGAGTACCGGTTCAAGGGTGAGGAACTGTTGGAAACAGGCTGCTGGGCCATGCTGCTGGACCAGCAGGGGCAGGTGGTCTGGTCTTTCCGCAAACCGCAGGAGGTGCCGGAACAATACACAGTTGCCGATGTGGCCGCCTTTACCCGCTGGTATCTTCAGGATTACCCGGTGCAGTGCTGGGTGCGGGAGGACGGGCTGCTGGTGGTGGGCTCCCCCAAGGGCAGCCTCTGGAAGCACGATATCGCTATGGACATCCGAACCCTGCTGCAAACGCCTTTTTGGTTTGGAGGCATCTTTCTGCTGGCGCTGGGGTGTGTGCTGGGGCTGTCCTATCGGGCAGCACGGTACTGGTTCCGGCAGGCCCAGCAGGCGCGGGACGCCGCCCGTTCCGAGTGGATCAACGGCGTCTCCCACGACATCCGCACCCCTCTATCGGTGGTGATGGGGTACGCTGCGCAGCTGGAGGAAGCGCCGGATCTCTCCCCCACCCGCCAAAAACAGGCGGCCATCATCCGCACCCAGAGCCAGGCCATCCGGGACCTGGTCAACGACCTGAACCTGACCATGCGGCTGGACTGCGCCATGCAGCCCCTGCGCAAAGAGACGGTCCACCCCGACAGCTTTTTGCGGCAGACTGCCGCAGATTTCCTCAACGGAGGCATGGCAGAGGGTTTCCCCCTGGAAATGGACCTTCCCGCCAAGCCCCTGCCCGCCGTCGAGGCGGACCCCTTCCTGCTGCGGCGAGCGGTGAACAATCTGCTCACCAACTGCGTGCGCCATAACGCCCCCGGCTGTTCCATCCGGCTGGGGGCCCGGGCCCGGCAGGGCGGGCTGGTCCTCTGGGTGGAGGGCGGCACTCCGGCGGCCCCCCCGGCCCCGGCAGGGCCCGACCACCCTCTGGAGCCGGACGGCGGGGCCGCCCACGGCACCGGGCTGCGGCTGGTGGCCCAGATCGCCGCGGCCCACAGCGGGCAGGCCAGCTTCTACGTTGGGCCGCCCTTCCGCTGCGAGCTGTGGCTGCCCCTGGGGCAGATAAAAAGTGGGCCATAAACGCAGAAGCGGGGCGCACTAAATCCTGCGCACAACGGCGTTTTCTGAAAAAAGATGAACAGCAAAAAGGGCAGAGCCCCACTTATGGGAGGCTCTGCCTTTTGTTTGTTTATGCAGTTTCGACCGTCCTTTGCCCGCGACGCAGCACTTCCGACAAAGAAAAAGCGTATCCAAACCCTTCCTCGTAGAGAACTGGGTTCGGATACGCCTTGTTTGGTGGACGGTACAGGACTCGAACCTGTGACCTCCTGCACGTCAAGCAGATGCTCTACCAGCTGAGCTAACCGTCCAAAATATCTTGCGACTTAGACAGTATAGCACATTCTGCGGCAGATTGCAAGGGGTTTTGGAAAATTTTCAGCGCCTGCGCGGGGCGGCCGTTACTGCACCATCTTGCGGGCGGCTTTGTAGATGTCGCCGCAGCCCAGGGTGATCACCAGGTCGCCTTCGCGGGCGTTCTCCTTGACCCAGGCGGCGGCAGCGTCCAGACTGTCCACCGTCACGGCGCCGGGGATCCTGGCGGCCAGCTTCTCGCTGGTGATGGTGGGGTCGTTGGGCTCGCGACTGCCCAGGATGGGGGTCAGGACGGCGACGTCCGCCAGCTTGAGCACGTCGGCAAAATCATCCAGCAGCATCTTGGTGCGGCTGTATGTAAACGGCTGATGCACGGCGATCAGGCGCTTGTAGCCCAGCTCTTTGGCGGTGGTCAGGGTGGCACGCATCTCGGTGGGGTGATGGGCATAGTCGTCCACCACTACGGCGCCGTTGCACTCACCGTAGACCTCAAAGCGGCGGCACACGCCCTTAAACTCGGCCAGGGCGGCGGCGCACTGCTCCACCGTCAGGCCCATGGTGCGGCAGACGCCGCACATCGCCAGGGCGTTGTAAATGTTGTGGTAGCCCGGCACCGCCAGCTTGATGTGGCCCGAAAGGCCGGTGACGTCCCACTCCTTCAGGTCGAACTCATAGAAACCGGGGCGGTATTCGCTGATGTTCACGGCCTGGTAGTCGCCGTTCTGGATGCCAAAGGTGCGCACGCGGCGCTGGATGGTGAACATCACGTCCATGGTGTTGCGGTCGTCGGCGTTGGCAAAGATCATGAACTGGGTCATCAGCGAGAAGCGCTTGAAGGCAAACTTCAACTCGCCCATGCTGCCGTAGTAGTCCAGATGGTCGTTGTCGATGTTCAGCACCACCGACAGGTACGGGGTCAGCTTGAGGAAGGTCTCAGCGTACTCGCAGGCCTCCACCACGATGTCGTCCCCCATGCCCGCCTTGCCGTAGCCGTTGATGAGGGGCAGCTTGCCGCCGATGACGGCGCTGGGGTCCCGGCCGGCCAGCTCGAGGGCGGTGGTGATCATGGCGGTGGTGGTGGTCTTGCCGTGGGTGCCCGCCACGCAGATACTGCTCTTGTACAGGCGGCTGACGTAGCCCAGCAGGACGCTGCGCTCCACGGTGGGGATGCCGTAGCTCTCGGCGGCGGCCAGCTCGACGTTATCCTTGGGGATGGCGGCCGAGTACACCACCATGTCCGCCCCCACGATGTTGTTGGCGTCGTGGCCCAGGGTCACGCGGATGCCCATGGCCCGCTCGGCCTGGATGATGCTGCCATCCAGCACGTCGCTGCCGGAGATCTGGTACCCCTTGGCTGCCAGGATCTGGATCAGCGGGAACATCCCGCTGCCGCCGCAGCCAATGAAGTGGAGCTTGGTGACATGATCCAGCAGATGCTGGTCATAATTGCTGAACATACTCATATAGGCTTTACCTCCCAAATAGAACGGCCTGGCCGGCCGGTAAGCGTCCGCCCGCAGGGACGCATTCTTTCATTGTTACCACTTATTATAGTATTTTTAGCCGGTGAAATAAACAGTTCCCCTGCATTTTCGAGAAAAAGCCGGAAATCGGGCCTGTTTTTTGTAGGATACTACAAAACCTCACTTCCCCTTCCGGGCCAGGATCTCGTCCAGGATGGCCCCGGCCACGTCGTCCTTGCTCATCAGGGGCAGCTGGCGGACGCCGCCGTCCGGCGTCAGGAAGGTGACGACGTTGGTGTCCACCCCAAAGCCCGCGCCGGGGTCCTTGAGGTTGTTGGCGACGATCATGTCCAGATTCTTGCGGCGGAGCTTGTCGGCCGAGTGAGCCACCATGTCCCGCGTCTCCATCGAGAAACCGCAGAGGAACTGGTGGGTCTTGGCCGGGCCGATGGTGCCCAGAATGTCGGCGGTGCGGGTCAGCGGGATGCTCATTTCCCCCTCCGACTTTTTGATCTTGTCGGCGGCCACGGTAGCGGGGCGGTAGTCGGCCACCGCCGCGGCCATGACCAGAATGTCCGTGTCCGCAAAGCAGCCGGTGACCGCCTCGAACATATCCTGCGCCGACACCACCGGCACATCCCGCACAAAGCGCAGGGGCTCCAGAGCGGTGGGCCCGTGGATGAGGGTGACGTCCGCCCCCCGCAGGGCGGCGGCGTGGGCCACCGCATAGCCCATCTTGCCGGTGGAGTGGTTGGTCAGGCAGCGGACCGGGTCGATGGCCTCCTGGGTGGGGCCGGCCGTGACGGCCACCCGCAGCCCCGCCAGATCCTTGGGGGCCAGGGCGCGGGCGACGTAGTCCAGCAGCACCTCGTCGGCGGGCAGGCGGCCCTTGCCCACATCGTGGCAGGCCAGCTGCCCACTCTCGGATGGGATGATGGTAAAGCCGTACTTTTCAAGCGTGCGGATGTTGTCCTGGGTGATGGGGTTTTCCAGCATGCCGGTGTTCATGGCGGGCGACACCAGTTTCGGGCACCGCGCCGCCAGCACGGTGGTGGTGAGCATATCGTCGGCGATGCCGTGGGCCATCTTGGCGATGACGTTGGCGGTGGCCGGGGCCACCAGGATGACGTCTGCCTTTTTGGCCAGCTCGATGTGGGTCACTTCAAACTTGAAGTCCCGGTCGAAGGTATCCACCATGCACTTGTGGCCGGTCAGGGTCTCGAAGGTGATGGGCGTGATGAACTGGGTGGCGTTGCGGGTCATGATGACCTCGACGTCGGCCCCCCGTTTTTTCAGCGCGCTGGCCACCCCGGCCATTTTATAAGCGGCAATGCCGCCGGTCACGCCCAGCAGGACGCATTTGCCTTTCAGCTCCATATCCATACAAGAAACCTCCCCGTATCTGTGTAAGGATAGTATAAACCAAACCCGAACGCTTGACAAGCGGGCGGGGAGTTTCCAACCAGTTTGGGCCCTCTCAGTCATTTGCTCCCCTCTCAGGCGCTTCGCGCCATTCCCTCTTGCGCTTAGCCGATTTTTGCAGCGCGCCGCGGCGGGCGCTTGCAAAAACCGGAGCGCTGCGCCACTCACAGCTCCCTGTTTCTGCCACTGGCAGCGGTCGCTGTTCGTGCCCCCGGAGGGAGAGCCATATTTGCCCTCTCAGTCTCGCTTCGCTCGGCTCCCCTCTCCGTCACAGCGCAAAGCGCTGTGCCACCTCCCCCGCGGGGGGAGCCAAGAGCGCGCACGTCAGTGTCGGCCAAGTTTATGGTAAGGCAAGGCCGCAAAAAAGTTCGCCTTACCACAAAGTTTCTCTCTATTTACGGACGTACACTTGGCTCTCCCTGCGGGAGAGCTGGCACAGCGCTTTGCGCTGTGACGGAGAGGGGAGAAAAAAGGCACGCCCGCAAAAACCGGCTAAGCCCAAAAAGAAAAGCGCCCGTTTCCGGGCGCTGTGCGCGTTTGCATTTTTTGCCAAAAAGGATATTCAGAAGGTCAGCTCCGCTTTGGGGTCGCGGGTCATCAGGCGGCGCACCGCATCGGCCGGGCTCATGCCCTGGTTGACGACGGCGTTCACCGTCTGGACGATGGGCATATCCACCTGGTAACGCTCGCTCAGCTCGATGGCGGCGGGCAGGGCGTTCATGCCCTCCACCACCATCCCCACTTCCTTGACCGCCTCGGCGGGGGTGCGGCCCTGGCCGATCAGCTGGCCGGCACGGTTGTTGCGGCTGTGCTGGCTGGTGGCGGTGACGATCAGGTCGCCGATGCCCGCCAGGCCCGCAAAGGTATGGATGTTGCAGCCCATGGCCGAGCCCAGCCGGGTGATCTCGGCGATGCCGCGGGTGATGAGGGCCGCGCGGGCGTTGTCGCCGTAGCCCAGGCCGGTGGAGATGCCCACCCCCAGGGCGATGACGTTCTTCATGGCGCCGCTCAGCTCCACGCCCTTGATGTCGGGGTTGGTGTACACCCGCATACAGTTGTTGGTAAAGGCTTCCTGGACGATCTCGGCGGCCACCGCATCGGGCGAAGCCGACACGATGGTGGTGGGCAGGTCGAGGGCCACTTCCTCGGCGTGGGTGGGGCCGGACAGGGCCACCAGCCGGATGCCCCGGGGGCCGTCTGCCTTGCCCAGCTCGTCGGCCAGGACCTCGGTCATGGTGAACAGGGTGTCCGGCTCGATGCCCTTGGCCACGTCCACGATCAGCTGGCCGTAGCGGATATGGGGGCGCGCGGCGGCCGCCGTGGACCGGACGAACACCGACGGCACCGCAAACACCAGGATGTCCTGGCCGTTGCACACTTCGGCCAGGTCCTTGGTAAAGCGCAGGCTGTCGGGCAGGACCATGCCCGGCAGGTTGGGGTGAACATGGGTCTGCGCCAGGCTGTCGATCTCTGCGGGGATGGCCGACCACAGCAGCACGTCGCTGCCGTTCACCGCCAGCATCCGCGCCAGGGCGGTCCCCCAGGTGCCTGCGCCCAAAATACCAATCTTTCGTGCCATCATGCAGCCTCCTTGTGCGCTGTAGATAAAGTGCGTTTTGTCTATTGTACCCCAAAAGGGCAGGCCCCGTCAAGCCGCACGGCGGCCGCCGCCCAGCTTCCAGACGGCCCAGGCGATCAGCACCGCGCCGCCCAGGATCACCACCATCCACATCCCGGACGCCCACAAGGGCTGTTCGTATACATAAAAGAATGGATACGGCCCTTTATACACTTTGGCAACGTTGGCGGCCAGCATGATGCCGCCGTAGATCAGGGTGGGGATCATGGCGCAGCCCACAGCCCGCCGGGGCAGGGCCGGGGCCCGCTCCAGCAGGACAAAGGACATGAACGCCGTCACCGGGTTGAGGAAGTGGTTGTACAGCATCGAGCTGGTCAGCAGCATGACGTAATGGCCGTCGGGGCCGTACATGGGGGCCAGCACGAACACCACCGTCAAAAAAGTCAGCATCAGACAGCAGGTCACCGTGTATTTGAGGGTGCGGGCCCAGCCCGGCATCTCGCCGCCGGCCACCAGGGCCCCCAGCTGGCACAGGGCCACCACAAAGCAGACCCCCATGGCAAACAGGTTGGACAGCTCGGTGTAAAACAGGAACATCTGCGCATGGACCCCGCTCCAGCTCAGCGGGATGGCCTTCAGCTCCATCCAGACGATGGCGAGGTTGGCCAGGATGGACAGGACTTTCTGCAGGCGGCTGGTGTGCATGGACCCGCCCCCTTACTTTGCCGTGTTGATAAAGTGCCGGTTATCCACCAAGTACTTGATGCCCGAAATGGCGGTAACTACGGCCACCAGCCAGCACAGCGCGCTGCCGATCATCCCCACGGCCAGCGGGTCGGTGGGGCCGCCCAGGGCCGCGGCAAAGTAATAGAAGATGATGCTCAGCATCTGCAGCACCGTCTTGACTTTGCCCCACATATTGGCCGCGATGACCTTGCCGTCCTTGGCGCCGGCCGCCACCATCCGCAGGCCGGACACGGCGAACTCCCGCGCCAGGATGACGGCCAGCACCACCGGCGAGCACACGCCGTCCCGCATCATGTACAAAAAGGCGACGGTGGTCAACAGCTTGTCGGCCAGGGGGTCAGCAAACTTGCCGAAGTCGGTGACCATGTGCCACTTGCGGGCCAGATAGCCGTCCAGAAAATCGGTAAAGCTGGCCACGGCGAACACCACTCCCGCCGCCAGATACAGCATGGGCTGGTACCCCGCCGTCCCGTACTGGGTCAGGGAGGCAAACACCATAAACACCGGCACCAGCAAGATGCGGGCCAGGGTCAGTTTATTGGGCAGATTCATGGTCGGTCCCTCCTGTCTTGTCCGCGACCCGGCCGTACAGGTCGTACAAGTCGCTCTCCTCGATATTCACATCATAGAACTGGCCGGGATAGAGGGGTTCGTCGCTGGCCACGCAGACCGCCCCGTCGATCTCGGGGGCGTCGGCGGCGGTGCGGCAGATGTACAGCCCGCT
Source organism: Candidatus Faecalibacterium faecigallinarum (assembly GCA_019119685.1). Lineage (GTDB taxonomy): Bacteria > Bacillota > Clostridia > Oscillospirales > Ruminococcaceae > Faecalibacterium > Faecalibacterium faecigallinarum. The sequence continues at coordinate 67,910 of DWWN01000032.1, read as the reverse complement.
CTCGTCGTCCAGGCCATCACAGAGCACGTGCAGGGTCTGGCCCACCTTTTCGGCCTGCTTGCGGGCCATGATGCCGGTCTGGATCTCCATGACGATCTCGGCGCGGCGGTTCTTGGTCTCCTCGTCCAGCTGGCCCTCCATAGCGGCGGCGCGGGTGTTCTCCTCGGCCGAGTAGGCAAAGCAGCCCAGCCGGTCGAACTCCACCTGCTTGACGAACCCGCACAGCTCCTCGAACTGGGCCTCAGTCTCGCCGGGGAAACCCGCGATCAGGGTGGTGCGCAGGGTGATGCCGGGGATGGCAGCCCGCAGCCGCCCGATGACGTCCAGCAGCTCGGCTTTGGTGGAGCGGCGGTTCATATTGTGCAAGATCTCGTCGTTGCAGTGCTGGATGGGCAGGTCCAGATACGGCAGGACCTTGCTGTTGCGCTGCATGGCGGCGATAAAATCGTCGGTGATCCGCTCAGGGTAAGCGTACAGGATGCGGATCCACTCGATCCCCTCGATGGCGTTCAGGCGGTCCAGCAGGGCGCAGATGCTGCCCGGCTTGCCCCAGTCCTCGCCGTAGGCGGTGGGGTCCTGGGCCACCACGATCAGCTCCTTGACCCCTTCGCTGGCCAGCCAGCGGGCCTCGGCCACGCAGTCGTCCATGTCGCGGCTGCGCAGCGGCCCCCGGATCAGGGGGATGGCGCAGTAGTGGCAGCGGTTGTTGCAGCCCTCCGCGATCTTGAGGTAGGCGTAGTGGGCCGGGGTGCCGATGACCCGCTTGCCCCCCAGGGGGAAGTCCCGCTTGGGGCCGTAGGTCTCCAGCTGCTCGCCCCCGGCCACCCGGGCGGCGATCTGGTCGATGATGCCGTTGGAGGCGCAGCCCACCACCGCGTCCACCTCGGGGATCTCGGTGCGGATCTGGCTGCGGTAGCGCTCGGCCAGGCACCCCGTGACCACCACCTTGAGGCTGGGGTTCTGCTGCTTGTAGCTGCAGGCCTCCAGAATGTTCTCGATGGCCTCAGTCTTGGCGCTCTCGATAAAGCCGCAGGTGTTCACCAGCACCATGTCGGCGTCGGCAATGTCGGCCACCGTCTCATGTCCGGCGGCCAGCAGGGTATAGACCATCCCGTCCAGGTCCACCTGGTTTTTGGGACAGCCCAGAGATACACAGGCAATCTTCATGTCTCGCTCGTCTTTCTGTTTGGTTTGCTTATGCTTCGTCCCCGTCGGGGGCGTCCAGCGCCTGCCGGATCACCCGATGGGGGAACCCCCGCCGGGCCAGCGCCGCCGCCACCAGGTCCCGCCGGCCGGCGGCCAGCTTGGCCCGGTACTGCCCTGCCACCAGGGCGCGGGCGGCTTCCAGCTCGGGGTCCTCCCCTTCTTCGCCGGGGGCGTAGGCGGCTTCCAGCGCCGCGTCGATCTCCTGGTCGGTCAGGCCCTTGCCCCGCAGGGCCATGGCCGCCGCCAGACGGCTTTTGCGCGCCCGCTGCAGGCTGCGGGCCTTGGCTTCGGCGTAGCGGGCGTCGTCCACCAGACCCGACGCCACCAGGGCCGCCACCGTCTCCGCGGCGGCCTCGGGGGTAAAGCGTGCGCACAGTTTTTCGTACAGTTCCGCCGAAGGGTAGTCCCGCCCCGTCAGCAGAGCCAGCGCGCGGGCGCGGGCCTCGGCGGGGTCGGCGGAGCGCTCCTGCGGCTGGGCGTCACGGCGGGCCCTGCGCTGCTGCCAGGGCATCGGTTAATCCTCCACCATGATGTCCAGCTCGCTCTCGCTGCTGGGGGCCGGCGCTTTCACCACCGGGCCGGCGGCCTTGGCGCTGTCCTTGTCTTTGGCCTCCTGGGCGTCCTGCGCGGCAACGGCGGCGCTGCCCTTGGCCAGCGCGCCGCGGCGGCCGGTGGAGTAGAGCTTGTCGGCATTGGCCCGGATCTGGCCCTCGATGTCGTTGGCGATCTCGGGGTTATCGGCCAGGAACTGCTTGGCGTTGTCCCGGCCCTGGCCCAGGCGGATGTCCCCATAGTTGAACCAGGCGCCGCTCTTCTGGACGATGCCCAGCTTGACGCCCACGTCCACCAGCTCGCTCATCTTGGAAATGCCCTTGCCGAACATGATGTCGAACTCGGCTTCCCGGAAGGGGGGCGCGACCTTGTTCTTGACCACCTTGGCGCGGGTGTGGTTGCCGATGAACTGCCCGGAGGAATCCTTCAGGCCCTCCACCCGGCGCACGTCGATCCGCACCGAGGCGTAATATTTCAGCGCCCGGCCGCCGGTGGTCACCTCGGGGTTGCCGTACATGACGCCCACCTTTTCGCGCAGCTGGTTGATAAAGACGCAGACGGTGTTGGTCTTGCCGATGACCGAGGTCAGCTTGCGCATGGCCTGGCTCATCAGGCGGGCCTGCAGGCCCACATGGCTGTCGCCCATCTCGCCCTCGATTTCGGCGCGGGGCACCATGGCCGCCACCGAGTCGATGACGATGGCGTCGATGGCGCCCGACCGGACCAGCGCCTCGCAGATCTCCATGGCCTGCTCGCCGGTGTCGGGCTGGCTGACCAGCAGGCTGTTGATGTCCACGCCCAGCGCCGCGGCGTAGTTGGGGTCCAGCGCGTGCTCCACGTCGATGAAGGCCACCTCGCCGCCCTTTTTCTGGGCTTCGGCCAGGATGTGCAGGGCCAGGGTGGTCTTGCCGCTGGACTCAGGGCCGTAGATCTCGATGATGCGGCCGCGGGGCACGCCGCCCACCCCCAGCGCCAGGTCCAGCCCCAGGCTGCCGGTGGAAATGGCCTCCACCTGCAGCGCGGCGCTGTCCCCCAGCTTCATGATGGCCCCCTTGCCGAACTGCTTTTCGATCTGGGCCAGCGCGGTGGTCAGCGCTTCCTTCTTTTCGTCCGCGCCGGTCTTTTTGACGGCGGACTGCATCGCGTTGCTGCTTTGATTTTTTGCCATACCCTGATGCTCCTTTATCCAAACGATTCTTTTCCCTTACAGTATACCACAAATCCCAGGGATTACAACAGTAAGTTGTAGTTTGGGCCGTTTCAGTCCCCGGCAGGCCGCCGCGCCGTGATGCAGCGGTCGTTCCCGCCGTAGTCCTTCCGGCAGGCGATGTCCGCCCAGCCGGCCGCTTCCAGCAGGGCGGCGACCGCCTGCCGCTGCTGCCAGCCGATCTCCAGCACCAGGGCGCCGCCGGGACGCAGGGCCGCCTTGTACCGGCCGGCCAGGGCGCGGTAAAAATCCAGCCCATCGGGGCCAGCCGCCAGGGCCATGGCAGGCTCACGGGCCGTCTCGGGCTGGAGGTGGGTCATCTCCTCCGCGGTCAGGTACGGGGGGTTGGAGACGATCAAGTCCAGCTCCCCTTCCGGCAGGCTCTGCCAGCAGGTGAACAGGTCCCCTTCCACCACTTCCACGGCGGGCGGCGCGGACAGGGACAGGCCCAGCTTTTCATAGAGGGCCGCCTCGTCAAAGGCGTCGGGTTCCAGCAGGTCCTCCATCCCGCCGGGGACGGCTTCCAGCGCCCCCGAAAGGGCGCACCGGGCGTTCAGGCGCAGGTAAGGCAGGGCCTCGGGGCTCTTTTCCAGGCAGGTGACGCGGGCGTCGGGCCGCAGGGCTTTCACCCCCAGGCCCAGGCAGCCGGTGCCGGCGCACAGGTCCAGCACGCGGGGCTTTTCCACCCCATCCAGCATCTGGACGGCGGCTTCGGCCACCACCTCGGTATCGGGGCGGGGGCAGAGCACCCCCGGCCCCACCGCCAGCTCAAAAGTCAAAAAGGGCCACCGCCCGCAGATGTACTGCAGCGGCTCCCGCGCGGCGCGGCGGGCCGTCACCGCTTCCAGGCGGGCGGCCTCCTCCGCCGACAGGGGCCGGTCGGACAGGCGGGCGTCCCGGCCGGCAGCCAGGCGGAACAGCTCCCGCGCATCGAACGCGGCGTCCAGGCAGCCGGCAGCCGCAAGGCGCGCTTCCACCCCGGCCAGGGCCTGCCGGGGGGACAGGCCGGCCGTCACCACCGGCCCTCCTCGGGGCGCTCGGGCAGCACCGGCTTGACCGCCTCGATGGCCACCTCGATCATGCTGTCGTCCGGCTCAAAGACGGTCAGCCGCTGGACCCACAGCCCCGGCTGCCGGACGATGCGGCTGAGCAGGCTGTCCGACCGGCCGCACCACTTGAGGGCCTCGTAGCTGATGCCCATGACCACCGGCAGCAGCAGCAGCTTGAGCAGCACCCGCAGCCCCGTGCTGCTCCAGGGCAGGACGCTGTACAAAAACACGCTGATGATGACCACCAAAATCAGAAAGCTGGTGCCGCACCGGGGGTGGAACCGGGTGTATTTGCGGACGTTTTCCACCGTCAGCTCGTCCCCGGCCTCGTAGCAGGCGATGGTCTTGTGCTCGGCCCCGTGGTAGCGGAACACCCGCTCGATCTCCTTCATCCGGGAGATCAGGTACATATAGCTCAGGAAGATGGCCACTTTCAGCACCCCTTCCAGGATGACCCGGGGCCAGCGCCCCAGCTCGATGAAATGGCCCACCCCCGCCGTCACCAGCGTGGGCAGGATGGTGAACAGCAAAATCGCGCCCAGGCCGCCCACGACGGCCGCGCCGGTGAGCAGGATCTTCTCGGCCTTTTCGCCCAGATGCTCCCCCACCCACTTTTCAAAGGCGGTCTCCTCTTCTTCCTCGTCGTAGTCCTCCCCCATGCTGACCTGGGCCGAGTACATCATGTAGCGGTAGCCCACCACAAGGCTCTCGATCATCGAGACGGCCCCCCGCACGATGGGGATCTTCATCCAGCTTTTGCGGGCGGGGATGGGGTCGAGCTTGGTCTCGATGCTCCCGTCGGGGCGGCGCACCGCGCAGCAGATCTGCTTGGGGCCCCGCATCATGATGCCCTCCATCAGGGCCTGCCCGCCCACGCTGGTCTTGAAACATTCTTTTTTGGTTTGATGGTTCATTGGTCTGTTTTCTCCTGTGTTCTCCCCTGCCGGCACCGCCCTGCCCGGGGAAAAGCCGGGCAGAAGCCGCCGCGGCCTTTTGCGCCGCGGCCCGGAAGGGGTCTGTTACAATTTTTTATACAGCGGCAGCCCCAGCGTGACCACGGTGCCCTTGCCCAGGGTGCTGCGCAGGTCCAGGGTGCCGTCCAGGGCGTTCATGATGGAATCCACCAGCGCCAGCCCGATGCCGCTGCCCCGCACCGCGTTGCTGCCCTTGAAGAACTTGCCCTTGACGCTGCCCAGGTCCTCGGGCGGGATGCCCCGGCCCTGGTCGATGATCTCGACAAAGGCCTTGTACTCCCCTGCCCACAGCTTGACGGTGATCCGCCCGCCGGAGGCCGAATACTTGATGGCGTTGTCCAGCACGTTGATAAAGACCTGCCGCAGCCGGCCGGGGTCGGCGTAGACGGGGATCATCTCCTCCGGCTCGCTGTAGTGGAGGACCAGCCCCTCCTGCATCATACGCGGCTCGCAGAACAGCAGCGCGTCGGTCAGCTCGGCCACCAGGTCGAGGGGGCGGCACTCCATATGGATGCCCCCATTCTGCAGCCGGCTGAAGTCCAGCAGTTCCTCCACCATGCTGTACAGCCGGCCCGTCTCGCTGTGGATGATCTCCAGCCCCTTGCGGTAGTTTGCGTCCTCGGGGTCGTCCAGGGCTTCCAGTGTCTCGACCCACCCCCGGATGGAGGTGAGCGGGGTGCGCAGCTCATGGGACACCGAGGAGATGAACTCGTTTTTCATCTTTTCGGTCTCGGCCAGGCCCTGCGCCATCCGGTTGATGCTGCCCCGCAGCCGGTCCAGCTCGTCCCGGGGCGGGTCGGTCTCGGGCAGGCGGATATCCAGCTCGCCCCGGGCGATGTCGGCGGCGGCCCGCTCCACCTGGCCCAGCGGCACCACGATGCTGCGCACGAAATACAGCCCCGAGGACGCCGCGATGCACAGCGCCACCGCGCCCGCCGCCAGGCCCAGCAGCACCGCGTTGAAGATCTGCCGCCGGATCAGCGCGAGGCTGGTCACCAGCCGCATGGCCGCGATCTCCTCGGCGGCGTAGGGCACCAGGCAGCACACCGCCATGACCGGCTCGCCGGTGGAGGTGGTATAGATGGCGGTGCCGTAGCCGTCCGGGGCGGTCTGGGCCTGCTCAAAGTCGTCGGGGACGATGATGCCCTCGGCGTTGGTGCCGCTGGTGCTGGCGATCACATGGCCGCTGCCGTCCAGCAGCATGAACTCATATTTGTCCTTGTCGGCAAACTGCTCCACCATCCGGCGCAGCGCAAAGCTGCGGCTGGCGGCCGTCCGCTGGGCGGTGCCGCCGCTGTACACCTTCAGCTGCCCGTTGATGGAGGAAAACCGGCGGTACATGCTCTGCTGCACCCCGTCGTAATAGCCCTGGATGGTGCTGTACAGGAACATCCCCTCGATCACCGCCAGCAGCAGCACGATGACCAGCAGGCTGCCCCGCACCCACCGGCGGGTGATGCCGCTGTGCAGCCCTCCGCCGGGGCCGGCCCGCCAGCGGCTTTTGCGTCCTTTGCGCTGTTTCGTCTCCTTCATGGGGCGTCACTCTTCCCATCGGTAGCCGTAGCCCCACACCGTCAGGATATGGGCGGGGTGGGAGGGCTCGTCCTCGATCTTCATCCGCAGGCGGCGGATGTTGACGTCCACGATCTTGACGTCCCCAAAGTAGTTCTCGCCCCAGACGCCCTTCAAAATTTTTTCCCGGCTCAGGGCGGTGCCGGGGCTGCGGAAAAACAGCTCCATGATCTGGAACTCCACCTGGGTCAGCTCGATGGGCTTGCCGGCCTTGAGCAGCAGGCGGCGGTTCTCGTCCAGGATGAACTCCCCGCTCACCAGGGCGGTGGGGGCGTTTTCCCCCTGGCCGCCGCCCCGGCCCACCCGGCGGCAGAGCGCCTCGACCCGGGCCAGCAGCTCGCTGACCGAGAAGGGCTTGGTCATATAGTCGTCGGCGCCGATGGTCAGGCCGCGGATCTTGTCCTGCTCCTGGCCCTTGGCGCTGAGGATGATGATGCCGATCTTCTGATTGGAACGGCGGATGGTCTCGCAGAGGGAGAAGCCGTTCATCCCCGGCAGCATCACATCCAGGATGGCGGCGCTGCAGTCGGGGGCCTGCTCCAGCGAGGTCAGCGCCTCCTCGGCGCTGCCGGCCTCGAGCACCTCCATCCCGTTGCGGCGCAGGTTCAGCGCGATGACTTCGCGGATGCTGGCCTCATCCTCTACCACCAGTACTTTTACCATCGGTTTCCCTCCTTACAAGATATACAGCGAGCGGGACAGCCGGTACAGCTGGTCCATCAGCTGGACGCCGGGCCCGAACTGGGCCTGCACCAGCCGGTTGGACACCACCCCAAGGCGGGTCCAGCCGGACGTCCGGTCGGCGATGCTGGTCACCCGCACCGTCAGATAGAGCTGTTCCCCGTCCTGGCTGCGCAGCTCCACCGAGTCCTCCTCGGGGCCGTCGGTCAGCATCAGCGTCCCATACCATTCCATGGGCAGCTCGAGATAAAACCCCAGCTCCTCGTCCAGCAGGCCAAAGCTCTTGCGGGGCTGGGCGCTGGTGTAGTCCATCCAGAGGATAAAGTCCATCCGGCGGCCCTGGTCCATGTTGATGAGCCCGGCCCCTTCGGGCTGGGTGGGGATCTCCACCACGCCGTCCCGGTCCAGATCGCGGCTGGTCAGGTCAGGCACGTTGCGCAGGGAGGCTTCGTACAAAGCGTCCGCGCCGATCTGACGGGCCGGCTCCATCTGCTGGGTCTTTTCGTTGTAGCGCAGCAGCACCGAGGCCAGGTTCGTGCCCGACACGCCGGTCCAGCCGTCCAGCACCAGGTATTGCCCGCCGTAAGCCCCCATGCCCGCCGCCAGGGAGGCGCACCCGGTAAAGCGGTCGGCGGACAGGCCCATCACCGCCGCCTGCCGGAAGCCCCCCTCCCGGTCGGAGGTGAGCAGCTTGATCTGGGAAGCCCCTTCGGCGTCGGTGTCCATCACCAGCAGATCCTCATAGCCGGTGCCGGTGATGTCCTCGATCAGGTACTGGTCATAGGGCTCGGCCAGGATATCCTCGATCGCCCCGTCCTGGTAGGCGTAGACCGCCAGATAGCTGTCGGCCTGCTGGGCGGTGTACCCCACCAAAATCTGGTTGGCGCCGCCCTCCTGCAGCCGTGCAAACTGGACCGCGTCCACCGTATCGGTCAGACCCTCGACGGCGTCCTGCACCTGCCAGGCACCTTCCCCGTCCTTTTGCAGCACGGCCAGGCAAATGTTGGGCACATCCGCCGCGGTGTACAACACGGCGGCGTCCTGCACGCCGTCCCCGTCAAAATCGCTCATCAGGAAAGGGGAAAGCAGGTCGCCGTTCAGCGGGTAGCGCAACTGGGCGCTCTGGCCCAGCCAGCTGTCCAGTGCGGCCTGGATCTCGCCGTAATCGCCTTCCAGCCGCGGCGCGCGCAGCAGTTCTTCCACCGAGGCCCGCTCTGCGCCCGGCAGCGCGCACCCCGCGCACAGAGCCGCGGCGCACACCGCCGCCGCCAGCCGTACCCAGCCTTTCACCTGCCATCGCCCCCTTCCGTCAGCATTTGCTTTTCTATTGTATCATTGATTTGTGACAAATTCTATAGTAAGGCACAAAAAAGCCCCCGTCCTTGCGGACAGGGGCTTCGGCTTTATCTAATTAGACCAGCTCGAGGATCGCCATCTCGGCGGCATCGCCGCGGCGGACGCCGATCTTCACGATGCGGGTGTAGCCGCCGTTGCGGTCAGCGTACTTGGGGCTGATCTCGTCAAACAGCTTCTTTGCCACATCTTCCTTGGTGATGTAGCCGTAGACCTGACGCTTGGTGTGCAGGTCACCGCTCTTACCCAGGGTGATCATCTTCTCGGCCATAGAACGCACGTCCTTGGCGCGGGTCACAGTGGTCTCGATCTTGCCATTCTCTAACAGGTAGGTGACCATCGCGCGCATCATGGCCTTGCGGCTGTCGGTGGTCCTACCGAGCTTTCTGGTACCGGGCATCCCGTTTCACTCCTTAAACAATTTTAGTTATCATCGTCTGTGCTCAGCTTAAATCCGAGCGAATCCAACTTGGCCATGACCTCTTCCAGGCTCTTGCGGCCCAAGTTGCGGACTTTCATCATCTCGTCCTCGCTCTTGCTGACCAGGTCCTCCACCGTGTTGATGCCCGCACGCTTCAGGCAGTTAAAGCTCCGGACGCTCAGGTCCAGCTCCTCGATGGTCATCTCAAGGGCCTTTTCCTTGTCGTCGGTGGTCTTTTCCACCATGATCTCGGTGCCGGCGGCTTCATCCGACAGGTTCACGAAGAGGTTCAGGTGCTCGGTCAGAACGCGGGCAGCCAGGCTCACAGCCTCCTGCGCGTTGATCGTGCCATCGGTCCAGACCTCCAGAGTCAGCCGGTCGTAGTCGGTGATCTGCCCAACGCGGGTGTTGTCCACGCTGTAGTTCACCTTCAGCACGGGGGTGTAAATGCTGTCGACGGGAAGAGTGTTGATATCGTTCTTCTCGACGATGGTCTGCTTGTTGCGCTCCGCGGGCACATAGCCGCGGCCCTTGTCGAAGGTCAGCTCCATCACGAGCCGTCCGCCCTCGCCCAGGGTGGCGATGTGCCATTCAGGATTCAGGATCTCGATCTCGTCGCCCTGCTTGATGCTGTCGGCAGTGACCTCGCAGGGGCCCACCGCCTCGACGCGCACCGTTTTGGGCCCGTCAGAGTACAGCTTTGCAGCGATACCCTTCAGGTTCAGGACAATTTCGGTAACGTCTTCCTTGACGCCCTCAATGGTGGAGAACTCGTGGACTACGCCGTCGATCTTGACACTGGTCACGGCGACGCCGGGCAGAGACGACAGAAGAACTCTGCGCAGGCTGTTGCCCAGCGTGATGCCGAAACCGCGCTCCAGAGGTTCTGCTACGAATTTACCGTAGCGGCCGTCGGGCGAGAGGCTCGCCGTTTCGATTTTGGGACGTTCAATCTCCATCATATCAATGTCCTCCTTGTAAAACCGATGTCCCCATCGGCCCATATGCAATTCTCAAAAGAATCCGAAAGGCCAGCCCCGCAGGGCCGCGCCCCTCGCATGGGTTTTACTTGGAGTACAGCTCGACGATGAGATGCTCGGCGACCTCGTAGTCGATGTCGCTGCGCTCAGGCAGACGGGTAACGGTGCCCTTCAGGGTGCCGGCCTCGCGCTCCAGCCAGGCGGGCAGAGCCACAACGGGGGCCTCGGGGCCGGTGAGCTTGGCAAACTTAGCCGAAGAACGGCTGGACTCGCGGACTTCCACCACGTCGCCGGCCTTCACCTGGTAAGAGGGGATGTTGACCTTCTTGCCGTTGACGGTGAAGTGGGCGTGGCTGACCAGCTGGCGGGCGTCGCGGCGGGTCTGGGCGTAGCCCAGGCGGAACACGACGTTGTCCAGGCGGCACTCCATCATCTGGAGCAGGTTCTCACCGGTCTGGCCGGGGCGGGCAGCCGCCTTCTCAAAGGTGTTGCGGAACTGCTTTTCCAGCACGCCGTAGATAAACTTGACCTTCTGCTTCTCCTTCAGCTGCATGGCATACTCGGACTGCTTTTTGCGCATATTGCCATTGGAGTTGCGGGTGGTATTCTTCTTTGCGTAGCCCAAGACTGCAGGAGAAATGCCCAGGGCCTTGCAACGCTTTGCGATAGGCTGCGTATTCTTTGCCATAATTCAGTTTCCTCCTTCAATCAGACACGGCGGCGCTTGGGGGGCCGGCAGCCATTGTGGGGGATGGGGGTCACGTCCTTGATCATGGTGACCTCCAGGCCGGTGGCCTGCAGTGCGCGGATAGCGGACTCGCGGCCGGCGCCAGGGCCCTTGACGTAGACTTCGACCGTCTTCATGCCGTGCTCGATTGCGGTCTTGGCAGCAGTCTCAGCTGCGGACTGTGCGGCAAACGGGGTGCTCTTGCGGCTGCCGCGGAAGTTCAGGCTGCCGGAGGAGCACCAGGAAATAGCGTTGCCCTGCAGGTCGGTGATGGTCACCACAGTGTTGTTGAAGGTAGACTGGATATGAGCCTGACCGGCAGCAACGTTCTTGCGCTCTCTGCGCTTGGTACGGACTGCGCCCTTTTTGGCGTTATTAGCATTAGCCATTTCTCAATATCCTCCTTACTTCTTCTTATTGGCGACCGTGCGCTTGGGACCCTTGCAGGTGCGTGCGTTGGTCTTGGTGCGCTGGCCATGGCAGGGCAGGTTCTTGCGATGGCGAATGCCGCGGTAGGACTGGATCTCAACAAGGCGCTTGATGTCCAGAGCGACGTTGCGGCGCAGGTCGCCCTCCACAATGATGTTGGCCTCGTCGATATAGTCACGGATCTTGGCCTCTTCTTCACGGGTCAGGTCCTTGACGCGGGTATCGGGGTTGATGCCAGTGGCTGCCAGGATCTTGTCCGCGGTGGTGCGGCCGATCCCGTAAACGTAGGTGAGACCTATCTCGATCCGCTTCTCGCGGGGCAGGTCAACGCCGGCAATACGTGCCATAATAGTTTCCTCCAAAAATCATCCCATGTCAGTGTCGGGGTCTGCGCCGGGACTCTACGCACTCGACCCCCTAGCGCCGGCTCTCAGCCCTGGCGCTGCTTGTGCTTGGGGTTCTGGCAGATGACCATCACGCGGCCTTTGCGGCGGATGACCTTGCACTTTTCGCAGATGGGCTTCACGGAAGGCTTGACCTTCATGATGTTGAACCTCCTTTTGATTGGTCCCGGCGCTTATTTCGAGCGCCAGGTGATGCGGCCCTTCGTCAGATCGTAGGGCGACATTTCGACTGTGACCTTATCGCCGGGCAGGATGCGGATGAAGTTGGTCCGCAGCTTGCCGGAGATGTGCGCGAGCAGGGTGTGGCCGCTGGGCGTGAGCTTCCCGGTGGCCTTATCCTCGCTCAGCATTTCCACCTTGAAGATGGCGTTGGGCAATGCCTCGCGCACGATGCCTTCGATCTCGATAACGTCTTCTTTCGACAAGCTAATTGCCTCCTTATGGATCTGCTCAGTTTGTCTTGCACGGACGGGCGGCAGTGAGCGCCACATACTTCCCTCTGCGCGGCACGAAATCCGCCAACAGACAGAATGAGCCTGCCTGCCGAGAAAGCATCTGGCCTCCACAGCCATTATTGGATTATACACCTTTTTTGCAGGAAATGCAAGTGGTTTTTTCGTCTTTCCGATAAAAATTTCCGCCCTTTTTAGGGGGCGGAAATCTTTCGTTTTTGTGCACTTCGCCGGTAAGCCGGCCGCCGCCTCACAGGGTGAAGTCCGGGTCCTCCCAGCCGATGGTCATGATCTCGGTGCGGTCCTTCAAAATGGCCACCGAATGCTCAAAGTGGGCGGCCAGGCCGCCGTCCTTGGTCTTGACCGTCCAGCCGTCGGCCAGGGTCTTGACCTTGGGGCCGTACTGGCAGATCATCGGCTCGATGGCGATGGTCATGCCCGGCACAAGGCGGGGCCCGCGGCCGGCGTGGCCGAAGTTGGGCACCTCGGGGTCCTCGTGCAGCTCGCGGCCGGTGCCGTGGCCCACAAATTCGCGCACCACCGAGAAGCCCGCCTCCTCACAGTAGGTCTGCACCGCGCAGCTGATGTCGCCGATGCGGTTGCCGGCCTTTGCCTGGGCGATGCCCAGGTGCAGCGCCTCTTTGGTCACATCCAGCAGGCGCTGGGCTTCCAGGTCGATCTTGCCCACCGGGTAGGTGCAGGCGTTGTCCCCGTTGAAGCCGTCCACCTTGGCGCCGGTGTCGATGCTGACGATGTCGCCCGGGCGGATGACGATGTCGTGGGAGGGGATGCCGTGGATGACGGTGTCGTTCAGGCTGATGCACGCCGTCCCGGGAAAGCCGTACAGCCCCTTGAAATTGGGAGTGCCGCCGTGCTTGACGATGAACTCATAGATGAGCTTGTCCAGCTCCCAGGTGGTCATGCCGGCCTCGATGTGTTCGCCGCCATACTTGAGGGCGGCCGCGCTCAGGGCGTTGGCCCGGCGCATCCCTTCCAGTTCTTTTGCGTTCTTGATCTGGATCAATGCTTGTTACGCCTCCAAAGCCTTCAGGACTTCGACGGTGGTAGCCTCCACGGTCGAGCCGCTCTCCACCACGGCCAGCTTGCCGCGGCTGCGGTAAAACTCGATCAGGGGCTCGGTCTGCGCGTGGTACGCCTTCAGCCGGTCGCGGACGGTGTCGGGCTCGTCGTCCTTGCGGATGACCAGCTTGCCGCCGCAGGCGTCGCAGACCCCTTCCACCTTGCTGGGCTTGGTGCGGACATGGTAGCTCGCGCCGCACTTTTCGCACACGCGGCGGCCGCTCATCCGGTCAAAGATGACGTTCTCGTCCACTGCCAGGTCCAGCACCTTGTCGATGCGGATGCCCATCTTCTCAATGGCCTCGGCCTGGGCGATGGTGCGGGGCACGCCGTCCAGGATGAAGCCCTTTGCGCAGTCCGGCTGGGCCAGCCGCTCTTTCAGGATGCCGATGATGACATCGTCCGGCACAAGGCCGCCGGCGTCCATGTAGCTCTTGGCCTTCAGGCCCATCTCGGTGCCCTCCTTGACGGCGGCGCGCAGGATGTTGCCGGTGGAGATGGCCGGGATGCCCAGCTTGGCGGTGAGGATCTCGGCCTGGGTGCCCTTGCCCGCACCCGGGGCGCCTAACAGGATCAAATTCATTTCCATGCTCCTTTCTTGCCAGTTACCTGTCTTACCATATACACAAAGGCACTGAAAAATCGAGGGTGCCTCTCTTTTCCAGTGCCTTTGACGACGGTGTATATTCTGTTTGGGAAAAACTCCCGTCAGGAAATCATCAGCCCAGGAAACCCTTGTGGTTGCGCATGGTCATATAGCTGTCCAGGCTGCGGGTGGTATCCAGCGCGACGCCAACGACGATCAGCATACTGGTGCCGCCCAGCTGGATGGCCACGCCGGTCACATTGCCCAGGATGATGGGCAGTACAGCCACGAGCGCCAGGAAGATGCCGCCGATCATGGTGATCTTGCTCAGCGTCTTGATGATGAAATCGCTGGTCGGCTTGCCGGGACGGAAGCCGGGGATCGAGCCGTTGTTGCGGCGCAGATTGTTCGCGATCTCGATCGGGTTGTACTGGATAGAAACGTAGAAATAGTTGAACGCAACGATCAGCAGCACATAGATGACAACGTACAGCCACGAGGTGTAGTTGAAGGTGCTGAACAGCGCGTACAGGATGGGGTGGGCCACCGGGTCGACATTGATGAAGCTGCCGATGGTGCCGGGGATGGAGCAGAAGGTGCTGGCGAAGATGATGGGCATGACGCCGCTCATATTCAGCTTCAGGGGCAGATAGCTGTTCTGCCCGCCGATCTGCTTGCGGCCCACCACACGCCGCGCATACTGGATGGTGATGCGGCGCTCGGCGTTGGTCATGATGACGATGAACACCACGACCGCCAGGGCCATGACCACCAGCAGGGGCAGCAGCACATAGTACAGAGGCTGCCCGCTGGATGCGCGGGTGAGCATATCGGCGACCATGGTGGTGACCGACGACCAGTTGGAGACGATGGACGCGAAGATGATGAGGGAGACGCCGTTGCCGATGCCCTTGTCATCGATCTGCTCGCCGCACCAGGTGGTCAGCTGCGCGCCCGCGGTAAAGGTGAGGATCACCACGACCGCAGTAAAGACGCCTGCCGCGCCGGCGGTGTACTTCAAGGCGCCCATATTGCGCACCAGGAAGTAGTAGCCGATGCTCAGCACCAGGGCGATGCCTGCACCCACATAGCGGGTGATCTGCCGGATCTTGTTCTGGCCGTCGGATTCCTTGGCCAGGTTCTCGAGATACGGGATGGCAACCGTCAGCAGCTGCACGATAATAGAGGCATTGATATAGGGTGTGACGCCTAACGCGAAAATCGTGCACCGGGACAGCGCGCCGCCGCTCATCATGTCCAGATAAGTCAGCATACTGCCGTTTGCGAACATCGCCGTGAGCGCGTCGCCCGACACAAAGGGCACCGGGATCGCGCTGCCAAGACGGTAGACGATCAGAATGCCCAGCGTGAAGAGCAGACGGCTCTTCAGTTCAGGGATTTTCCATGCGTTTCGGAAAGTCTGAAACACCTTACATCACCTCAGCCTTCCCGCCTGCCTTCTCGATTTTTTCTTTGGCAGAAGCAGAAAAGGCTGCGGCCTTGACGGTCAGGGCCTTGGTCAGCTCGCCGTTGCCCAGGATCTTGACGCCGTCCAGGGTCTTCTTGACCAGACCCTTGGCCTTCAGAGCCTCGGTGTCCACCACTGCGCCAGCCTCGAACAGCTTCTCCAGGTCAGCCACGTTCACGATGGCATAACGGGTGGCGAAGATGTTGTTGAAGCCGACCTTAGGCAGACGGCGCTGCAGCGGCATCTGGCCGCCTTCGAAACCGGCGCGCTTGACGCCGGAACGGGCCTTCTGGCCCTTGCTGCCGTAGCCGGCAGTCTTGCCATTGCCCGAGCCAATGCCGCGGCCCTTGCGGGTGCGGGGCTTGTTGGCGCCGGGAATCGCGTGTAATTCATGAAGATTCATTGCGTGTACCCCCTGCTGTTACGCTTCGGTGACGCTGAGCATGAAGCCGATCTTGGCGATCTTGCCCTGCGTAGCGGCATTGTCAGGCTGAACGGTGACGTCGCCCGGCTTTTTCAGGCCCAGGGCCTCGGCAGTTGCGATCTGCTTTTTGCCGCGGCCGATCAGGCTCTTCTTCAGCTCGATCTTGAGCATCTTATCTGCCATGGTGTGTTACCTCCCTCAGCCCAGAATTTCTTTCACGGTCTTGCCGCGCTTCTCAGCGACCGACTCGGCGCTGACCAGGCCGCACAGGCCTGCGAAGGTAGCAGACACAACGTTGATGGGGTTGTTGGAACGCATCGACTTTGCACGGATGTCCTTGATGCCGGCTGCCTCGATGACAGCGCGGACAGGGCCGCCGGCGATCATGCCGGTACCAGGGGCAGCCGGCTTGAGCAGGACGGCGCCAGCGCCGTACTTGCCCACGATCTCGTGCGGGATGGTGGTGCCCTTGGTGGCGATCTTGTGCATATTCTTCTTGGCAGCGGCCTCGCCCTTGCGGATGGCCTCGGGCACTTCGCCCGCCTTGCCGATGCCGTAGCCGATGGTGCCCTTGCCGTCGCCGACGACCACCAGAGCCGCAAACTTCATGATGCGGCCGCCCTTGACGGTCTTGGAAACGCGGTTGATGGAGACCACCTTGGTAATCATGCCGTCGTCTTCACGGTTTCTCATAGCCATAACTGTCTTCCTCCTCTCGTTACAGCTTCAGGCCGCCCTCGCGGGCGCCGTCAGCCAGGGCCTTGACACGGCCATGATACACGAAACCGCCGCGGTCGAACACGACCTCAGTGATGCCCTTCTCCAGAGCACGCTCGGCGACCTTTTTGCCAACCTTGGCAGCGGCCTCAACGTTGCCGCCTGCGCCTTCAAAGTCCTTGTCCATGGAGGACGCCGACACCAGAGTCACGCCCTTCTCATCGTCAATGATCTGAGCGTAAATGTGCTTGGCGGAGCGGAAAACATCCAGGCGAGGACGTGCGGCGGTGCCGCTGATCTTGCCGCGAACGCGGCGATGACGACGAAGACGGGCTTCGTTCTTGTCGATCTGCTTAACCATTGTCTTTCACTCCTTACCTTATTTCTTGCCCTTGCCGGCTTTGCCTTCCTTGTGCTTGACGACCTCGCCCTTGTAGCGGATGCCCTTGCCCTTGTACGGCTCGGGCGGCTTCTTGGCGCGGACTTCGGCGGCAAACTGGCCGACCTTCTGCTTGTCGATGCCGGTAATGGTGAAGTTGTTCGGATCCTTCCACTCGATCTTGATGTCGTCGGTGTCCGAAATGATCACCTGGTGCGAGAAGCCCAGGTTCATGACCAGGTTGGAGCCCTGCTTCTGGCAGCGCAGGCCGACGCCCACGATCTCCATATCCTTGGAGTAGCCGTTGACCACGCCGTTGACCATGTTGGCGATGTTGGTGCGGGTCAGGCCGTGCAGGCTCTTGGCCAGGTTCTCGTCATTGGGGCGGGTAACCAAAACTTCATTGCCCTCGACCTTGACGGTCATCAGGGGATGATAGTTGGAATTCAGGCTGCCCTTGGGGCCCTTGACGGCGACGGTGTGTGCTGCCTCATCGACAGTGACAGTGACGCCGGCAGGAATGACGATGGGTTTTCTTCCAATTCTCGACATTGTCTTTTACCCCTTTCTTACCACACGTAGGCCAGAACCTCGCCGCCGACGTGCGCAGCACGGGCGGCCTTATCGGTCATGATGCCCTTGGAGGTGGAAATAATTGCGATGCCCAGGCCCTTCATGACGCGGGGCATATTCTCGAAGTCGGTGTAGATGCGCAGGCCCGGCTTGGAAATGCGCTTCAGCCCGGCCAGGACCGGCTCGCCGTTGGCCTGGTACTTCAGGTTCAGCACGATGGTGCCCTGAACGGTATCGTTCTTGACCTGCATGCTCTTGACGTACCCTTCGTCGACCAGGATCTGGCAGATAGCCTTCTTCATGTTAGAAGCCGGGATCTCCACAGAAGGGTGTTTGGCAGTGCTGGCGTTGCGGATGCGGGTGAGCAGGTCCGCGATAGGATCGGTGATTTGCATGCCACTAACCTCCTTAGATTAGCTTGTTTTGTTTGTGTTTGTCTTTATAATGATACCGCCCCGAAACCTTGGCCCCGGGGCGGGTATCCACTTACCTCAAAGCGACCCGGTCCAATTACCAGGAAGCCTTCTTGACGCCCGGGATCTCGCCCTTGTAGGCCAGCTCACGGAAGCACACACGGCAGATGCCGTACTTGCGCAGCACAGAGTGGGGCCGGCCGCAGATGCGGCAGCGGGTGTATGCGCGGGTGGAGAACTTTGCAGGACGGGCCTGCTTGAGCTTCATAGACAGCTTTGCCATTTTGGTAATCTCCTCCCTTAGTTGTTCTCGAACGGAGCGCCCAGAGCCTTCAGCAACTCCTTGCCCTCTTCGTCGGTCTTGGCGGTGGTAACAAAGCAGACGTCCATGCCGCGGACGGCGTCGACCTTGTCGAAGTCGATCTCGGGGAAGATGATCTGCTCCTTGATGCCGCAGGCAAAGTTGCCGCGGCCGTCGAAAGCGTTGCCGTTGATGCCGCGGAAGTCACGGACACGGGGCAGCGCGACGTTGAAGAAACGGTCGACGAACTCGTACATACGGTCGCCGCGCAGGGTGACCTTGCAGCCAATGGGGGTGCCGGCGCGCAGCTTGAAGTTAGCAACGCTCTTCTTGGCGCGGCAGATGACTGCCTTCTGGCCGGTGATCTGGGCCAGGTCCTTCATGACCGACTCCAGGATCTTCTCGTTCTCCTTGGCCTCGCCGCAGGCGACGTTGATGACCACCTTGTCGAGCTTGGGGATCTGCATGACGCTCTTGTAGCCGAACTTCTTGTTCAGAGCAGGAGCAATCTCATTGATATACTGGTCTTTCAGACGAGCCATTGTTCCTTACTCCTTTCCTTACAGCTCAGCGCCGCACTTCTTGCAGACGCGGACCATCTTGCCGTCCTTTTCCACATGGCCGACGCGGACAGCCTTGCCGCACTTGGGGCAGATGGGCATCACCTTGGACGCATACAGAGCGCCCTCAGCCTTGACGATGCCGCCCTGCTCGCCCTGACGGCGGGGCTTGACGTGCTTGGTGACCATGTTCTGGCCTTCCACAATGACCTTGCCTTCCGAGGGGCTGACCTGCAGCACCTTGCCGGTGTGGCCCTTGTCCTTGCCGCTGATGATCATGACGTTGTCGCCGGACTTAACATGAAGATGATTCATAGTCTGAATACCTCCTTACAGCGATTCCGGAGCCAGGCTCAGGATCTTGGTGTAGCCGGCATCACGCAGCTCGCGGGCCACCGGTCCAAAGATACGGGTGCCCTTGGGGCTCTTGTCAGCCATGACGATGACGGCGGCGTTCTCATCGAAACGGATGTAGGACCCGTCGTCGCGGCGGACGCCGTGCTTGCTGCGCACGATGACAGCCTTCACAACGTCGCCCTTCTTCACGGTGCCGCCGGGGGCTGCCTTCTTGACCGAGCAGACCACGACGTCGCCAATATTTGCATATCTCTTGCGGGTACCGCCCAGCACGCGGAAGCACATCAGCTCTTTGGCACCGGTGTTGTCGGCAACTTTGAGATAAGTTTGCATCTGAATCATATCAGACTTCTCCTTTCAAACTGTTCAAAGCAGCGTGGGCCGAAAAGGCTTACTTCGCCTTCTCGACGATACGGACCAGGCGCCAGCGGACATCCTTGCTCAGGGGGCGGCACTCCATGATCTCAACACGGTCGCCGATGCCGCACTCGTTCTTCTCATCACGAGCCTTGAACTTGGCGGTACGCTTCAGGATCTTCTTGTACAGGGGGTGCTGCACGCTGTCCTTGACGGCAACCACGATGGTCTTGTCCATCTTGTCGGATACGACCACGCCGACGCGGGTCTTGCGCAGATTACGTTCTTCCATCGTTTAACCTCCTTACTGCTTCTCTGCCAGCACGGTCATCACACGGGCGATGTCGCGCTTGACTGCTTCGATGCGGCCGGGGTTCTCCAGCTGGTTGATGGCATGCTGGAAACGCAGGTTAAACAGCTCGGCCTTCAGGTCTGCCAGCTTGCTGGTCAGCTCTGCGGGCTGCATTTCGCGGAGTTCATTAGCCTTCATTGGTGCCATCCTCCTTCACGGAGTCCTCGCGGACAACAAATTTGCACTTGATGGGCAGCTTGTGCATCGCCAGGCGCAGGGCCTCGCGGGCGGTCGCCTCATCCACGTCCGCCAGCTCAAACAGGACGCGGCCGGGCTTGACCACAGCCACCCAGTACTCGGGCGAGCCCTTACCGGAACCCATGCGGGTCTCGGCCGGCTTTTCGGTGACGGGCTTGTCGGGGAAGATCTTGATCCAGACCTTGCCGCCACGCTTGATATAACGGGTCATGGCGACACGGGCGGCCTCGATCTGTGCGGAGGTGATCCAGGCCGGCTCCAGGGCAACAAGGCCGTACTGGCCCTGGCACACCACGTTGCCGCGGGTGGCCTTGCCGGTCATGCGGCCGCGCTGGACGCGGCGGTACTTAACACGCTTAGGCAGTAACATTACTTGTTGCCTCCTTCCTTCTTAGGCGCGGTCTTGGCAGTCTTTGCGCTCTTGAGGACCTCGCCCTTGTAGATCCACACCTTGACGCCGATGCGGCCGTAGGTGGTGGCAGCCTCTGCAAAGCCGTAGTCGATGTCGGCGCGCAGGGTCTGCAGGGGGATGGTGCCCTCGTGGTAGCTCTCGGTACGGGCGATGTCGGCGCCAGCCAGACGGCCCGAGACCATGGCCTTGATGCCCTTCGCGGGGACGGTGCTGCGGTCGCGGGGGCTCATGGCGTTGCGGATGCACTGCTTCATGGCGCGGCGGAAGGTGACGCGGTTCTCCAGCTGACGGGCGATGTCCTCAGCCACCAGCTGTGCGTTGGTGGAGGGGCTCTTCACCTCGATGACGTTGACCACGATGTTCTTGCCGTACTCCTTGGAGAGCTTGGACTGGAGCGCGATGCGCTCCTCGCCGCCCTTACCAATGACCATGCCGGGCTTGGCGCAGTAGATGTTCACGGTAACGCGGGGGGCGCTGGTGGAAGAATCCACGGTGCGCTCGATCTCGATCTTGGGGACGCCGGCGTCCTTGAGCAGAGCCTTCAGCTCAGTGCGGATCTTGTGATCCTCCACCAGGTTATCGCTGAAGTCCTTCTTGGAAGCAAACCAGCGGCTGTCCCAGTCTTTAATAACGCCGACACGAAGTCCGTGCGGATTAACTTTCTGGCCCATTTGTTTACCTCCTCGCTTACTCTTTCTCTTTCAGAACGACGGTCATGTGGCTGGTGCGCTTCAGGATGCGGTAGCCGCGGCCCTGGGCGCGGGGCATCATCCGCTTCAGCGTGGGGCCGGGGCAGACGTAGCACTCGGCCACATAGAGGTTGTTCTTATCCATATTGAAGTTGTTTTCTGCATTTGCAGCCGCAGACTTCACCAGCTTCAGAAGGGGCTCACAAGCGGCCTTCGGGGTGTACTGCAGGATCGCCATCGCTTCGTCCAGGGGCTTGTTACGGATGAGGTCCATCACGATCGAAACCTTGCGCGGACTAATGCGGGCATAACGAAGAATTGCCCGAGCTTCCATGTTTGTGTTCCTCCTTCACTTACTTAGAATTGCCGGTGTGGCCCTTGAAGGTGCGGGTGGGCACGAACTCACCCAGCTTGTGGCCAACCATATCCTCGGTGACGTACACGGGCACGTGCTTGCGGCCGTCATGGACGGCGAAGGTGTGGCCCACGAACTCGGGGAAGATGGTGGAGGCCCGGCTCCAGGTCTTGATGACCTGCTTTTTGCCGGAAGCGTTCATTGCTTCCACGCGCTTCATAAGAGCAGGCTGGACGAAAGGTCCCTTCTTAATACTTCTACCCATGGTCTACACTCCTCTCTTACTTGCCGGCACGCTTCACGATCAGCTTGTCGGAGCGCTTGTGGTGCTTGCGGGTCTTGAGGCCCAGTGCGGGCTTGCCCCAGGGGGTCATAGGCCCGGAGTGGCCGATCGGGGCGCGGCCCTCGCCGCCGCCGTGCGGGTGGTCGTTGGGGTTCATGACAGAACCGCGGCTGCCGGGACGGACGCCCATGTGGCGCTTGCGGCCGGCCTTGCCCAGGTTGACGTTCTCGTGGTCGATGTTGGAGACCTGGCCCACGACTGCGGTGCAGTTCAGGGGAACGTTGCGCATCTCGCCGGAGGGCAGACGGATCAGGGCGTAGCCATTCTCCTTAGCCATCAGCTGAGCCATGTTGCCGGCGGAGCGGACCAGCTGGGCGCCGCGGCCGGGGTACAGCTCGATGTTGTGCAGGATGGTACCGACGGGGATGTTCTCGAAGGGCAGGCAGTTGCCGGGCTTGATGTCGGCGCTGGCGCTGCTGATGATGGTGTCGCCCACCTTCAGGCCCTCGGGGCAGATGATATAGCTCTTGACGCCGTCGGTGTACTCCACCAGGCAGATGAACGCGCTGCGGTTGGGATCATACTCGATGGTCTTGACCGTGGCGGGCATATCCACCTTCTGGCGCTTGAAGTCGATGATGCGGTACTTGGTCCGGTTGCCGCCGCCGTGGTGGCGGACGGTGATCTTGCCGGTGTTGTTGCGGCCGCTGTGCTTCTTCATGGGCTCCAGCAGGCTGCGCTCAGGGGCGACCTTGGACAGGACACTGTAGTCCGTGACGGTCATGCCGCGGCGGCCCGGGGTAGTGGGGCCGTATTTCTTGATAGCCATTGCTATTCTCCTTTAACTTATCTCATGAATTATTATCGGGGTCATATCCCCATAGGGCGGCCCTCGGCGGGCCGGTGGGTCATCAGACCATGCTGTTGAAGAACTCGATCTCCTTGGAGTCCTTGGTCAGGGTCACGATGGCCTTCTTGGCAGCGGCGGTGTAGCCGCCGTGCAGGCCCTGGCGGCGGAAACGGCCGCGGACCGAAATGGTGTTCACCTTGGCGACCTTGGCGCCGGGGAACAGGGTCTCGACCGCCTGGGCGATCTCGATCTTGGTGGCGTCGGTGGCGACCTTGAAGGTGTACTTCTTGTCAGCGATGCCAGCCATGGAGTTCTCGGTGATGACCGGCTTCAGGATGATGTCATGTGCGGTTTTCATTAGCCAAGCACCTCCTCGAGCTTCTTCGCTGCGCCCTGGCTGATGATCAGCTTGTCGGCGTTCAGCACGTCATAGGTGTTCACGCTGCCGGCGAAGGTGGTCTTGACGCCCTGGATGTTGGCGGCGCTCTTGACGAACATGGGATCGACGGTCTCGTTGACCACCAGGTTCTTCTTGCCGGCGCCGATGGCGTTCAGCATCTCGACCACAGCCTTGGTCTTGTAGGCCTCCACAGCCAGGTTATCCACCACGATCATGTTGCCGTTGGCAGCCTTGTCGCTCAGCACGCTGAGCAGGGCCAGGCGGCGCACCTTATTGTTGATGTGGTAGCTGTAGCTGCGGGGCTTGGGGCCCAGGGCGACGCCGCCGTGGGTCCACTGGGGAGCGCGGATGGAGCCCTGGCGGGCGTGGCCGGTGCCCTTCTGGCGCCAGGGCTTCTTGCCGCCGCCCGAGACTTCCTTGCGGATCTTGGTGTTCTGGGTGCCCTGGCGCTGGTTGGCCAGGAAGTTCACGACTGCGATGTGAACAGCCTTTTCGTTCGGGGTGATGCCGAACACGGCGTCGGAAAGCTCGATCTCGCTGACCTTTTTGCCGTTCCGATCGACTACGTCAAATTTTGCCATTGTAGCTTTCCTCCTTAGGCCTTCACGCTGTTGGCCAGGGTGATGATGGTGCCCTTGGTACCGGGGACCGCACCCTTGACAGCGATCAGATTGTTCTCGGTGTCCACCTTGACGACCGTCAGGTTCTGCACGGTGACCCGCACAAAGCCCATGTGGCCGGGCAGGCGCTTGCCGGGATAAACGCGGCTCGGGGTCGAAGTCGAGCCGTTGGAGCCGGCATGCCGTGCGACGGGGCCGGTGCCGTGGCTCTCACGCAGGCGGTGCTGGCCGTAGCGCTTGATGACGCCCTGGTAGCCCTTGCCCTTGGAGATGCCGGCCACATCCACCTTGTCGCCAGCGGCGAAGACGTCAGCCTTGATGACATCGCCCACATTCAGGCCGGAGACATCCTCGAGACGGAACTCGCGGAGGGTCTTCTTGGGGGCCACGTTCGCCTTCTTGAAGTGGCCCGCGGCTGCCTTGTTGACCTTCTTGGCGGAAACCTCGCCGAAGCCCAGCTGAACAGCCTGATAGCCGTCGCTCTCGACAGTCTTTTTCTGCACGACGGTGCAGGGGCCTGCCTCGATGACGGTCACAGGGATGACCTTGCCGTTTTCGTCAAACAGCTGGGTCATACCGACCTTTTTGCCGATAATGCCTTTAACCATTTTCTTTTCCTCCTGTAAAGGTTATTGGTTGGCGGCGCACGTCACCGCCAACGTGACCCCTCGGGAAACGAGGGCATCCTGCAAGCTGTTACAGCTTGATCTCGATGTCCACGCCAGCGGGGAGCTGGAGGCTCATCAGGGCCTCCACCGTCTTATTGGACGGCTTCAGAATGTCGATCAGGCGCTTGTGGGTGCGGCTCTCGAACTGCTCGCGGCTGTCCTTGTACTTGTGGGTCGCACGCAGGACGGTGACCACCTCACGGTCGGTGGGCAGGGGGATGGGGCCGGACACGCGGGCGCCGGTGCGCTTTGCGGTCTCGACGATCTTCTCTGCCGCAGCATCGATCAGCTGGACGTCGTAGCTCTGAAGACGGATTCTGATTTTCTCTTTGACTGCCATGTGGCTGTGCCTCCTCAAAATGTTGTGTATGGGCAACTCGATCAATCACTGCACACTGTTCCGGGTGTCTCACATCTTCGCATTAGAAAAGCCGGTAAACCGCCACGCAGTTTTCCCGGAAAGAAATCTAGCAAAGACAAGCGGACATTGGTCCTCATCGCGCCGTGAGCGCGGGGACATATCCCTTCACTGTCAGTAATTCTTTCGCCCGGTTCTTAGATCGGACATACTCCGCGGAAATAACCCGCATCGGCCGAGCCGTGCGACAACCTCCCGCATCAACGCATATCGTGGCCTGCACGACTTGTATCGCACAAGCCCTTTGCAGCCGTCAGATATTTTACCATATCCGGCCCTTTTTTGCAAGCCCTTTTTTGAAAAAAATCAAACTTTTTTTGCGCAGCGACGCCGATGCTCCGCACCGCCCGGCTGCCTCCTTATAATACTATAAGTCTGGCCCGCGTGCAAGAGGGCAATTCCACGAAATCCACAAAAATACCGTCCATTTTTTGACGGACGGCACAAAAGTCATTTCTTTTTTAGTTTTTCGGCCAGGGCGGGGTCGGGGGTGATGTAGGCTGTCTCGTATTTGTCGTACAGCACCATGCCGGGCTTGAGGCCGGCGGTCTTGCGGATGTTCTTCACCTCGGTGTAGTCCACCGCCACCTTGACCCCCTTGGCCTGGCTGGAATGGAGCACCGCCAGCTGGGCGGCCTCCTCCCGGGTGCGGTCGGGGATGTCCCGGCCCCCGCTCATCACCACGGTGTGGCTGCCGGGGGCGTTCTTGGTGTGGAACCAAAGGTCCTTGCCGCGGGCGGTGTGCAGGGTCAGTCGCTCGTTCTGGAGGTTGTTGCGCCCTACCAGAATCTCGAACCCGTCCGAAGATACATAGCGGTAAAAATCGGCGGGCTTCTGCTTGCGGTCCCGGGGCTTGTAGTATTTTAAGTACCCCTGGCTTTTCAGCTCGGCGCGGATCTCGTTCAGGGCGGCCTCGCCGGGGGCGCTCTCCACCTCGTAGAGGACCGTTTCCAGGTAGGCGATCTCCTTTTCCCCTTCGGCCAGCAGGTCCACCAGCATCCGGGCGGCGGTCTGCTTTTTCTTGTAGCTCTTGAAATAGTTTTGCGCGTTCTGGCTGGGGGTGTAGCGGACGTCGAGGGGGATGGTCACTTCCTTTCCCTCGTCGTACCAGTTGGGGACGGTGATGCTCTTCATCCCCTTTTGGGCCTGGTAGAGGTTGGCCGACAAAAGTTCGCCGTACAGCCGCAGCTGCTCGCTCTTTTCGCTGGCGGCCAGCTCTTCCTTACGGGCGGCCTGCTTGCGGACGGCACGCTCGTACATATTGTGCACCGCTTTGTGCAGTTCCTTGCTCTTGGTGCGCAGCCGCTCGGCGCGGTCCTTTTCGGCGTAGTAGCCTTCCAGCATCTCGCAGAAGGAGGGCCACTGCCGGATCTCGTAGCTGCCGCCGTACTGCTGCGGCTTGAAGAAGGTGAACTCCACCGGCTTGCCCTCGGGGGTGGCCACGCTGCACGGGCAGCCGCCCGCGGCGTGCTCCGCTTTCAGCCCCTCGATGGCGTCCAGCAGGCGGCGCTTGCCGGCCTCGTCCAGCTCGCAGGCGGTCTGCTCCGCGGGGCCGAAGGCGCGCCAGGCGGCTTCCCGGCAGACCACCGGCCCCACCCCCGCCACCGTCCGGCTGAGGGCGGCGGCCACCGGCAGGTCTTTCTGGCAGGCGGCCGCCACGATGGAGGCGGCGCTGGCGGCCAGGAAGTCGGGCCGGGCGGGCTTGGGCGGCACGGTGTAGGCCAGCCCCGGCAGCAGCTGCCGGATCTCGCTGTCCTCAAAATCCACCCGCTTGAGCGCGTCGATGATCCGCCCGCTCTGGACCAGCACCAGGTTGGAATAGCGGCCCATCAGCTCGGCGCAGAGGGTGTTGGTGACAAGGTCCCCCATCTCGTTGGTGCACAGGAAATCGAAGTAGACGATCCGGTCCCCCGGCTCCATCCGAACAGCGGTCAGGCGGCCGCCGGTCAGGTGCTTGCGCATCAGCATACAGAAGGAGGGCGGGGTCTCGGGGTTTTCAAAGGTCTCGCTGGTCAGACAGACCCGGGCCGACCCGCTGCGGGCCGACAGCAGCAGGCTGTAGGTGTCGGTGCGGGTGCGCAGGGTGATGACCAGCTCGTCCCGTGTGGGTTCAAAGATTTTGGCGATCTTGGCGTCGGTCACGATGCGGCCCAGTTCGGCTGCCGTCAGCGCCAGGGTAGCGGCGTCCAGTGCCATAGTAAGGTCCTTTCCGCCCCTTCCGCGCGGACGGCGGAGGGGGCTGCATTATAAATAAGTAAAGGGGTCCCGGTTTTCCCGGCTGGCGATCACGGCAAGGCCCGGCACCGCCTCCTGCAGGCGGGCGGCCAGGGCGGCCGCGGCCGGGTATTCGGTGGCGTAATGGCCGGCGGCGATCAGCCCCAGGCCCAGCCGGGCCGCGTCGATGGCGGCGTGGTGGCTTGCCTCGCCGGTCAGCAGGCAGTCCGCCCCCACAGCCAGCGCCTCGGCAAAGAGGCTGCCGCCCGATCCGCTGATGACGGCCAGCCGCTTCACCGGGCGACCGTTGTCGGTGTATTTGACCTGCACGGCGGGCCCTTCCAGGGGCGGCACGCAGAGGGCGCCCAGGCGCTCCCGGGCCAGAGCGGCCAGCGCGGGCACCGTGACCGGGTCGATCTCCCCGACCCGGCCGCAGCCGTTTGCAAAGGGCTGGGCCTGCCGCATCCCGAAGATGCCGGCCAGCGTGTCGTTGACGCCCCCTTCGGCGGCGTCAAAGTTGGTGTGCATACAGATGGCCGAAATGCCCGCTTCCACCAGCAGGAAGGGCACGTCCTGCCGGTCCAGCCGCTTGAGCGGGGAAAAGATCACCGGGTGGTGGGCGACGATCACCTCACAGCCCAGCCGCTTTGCCTCGTCCACCACCGCGGGGGTGATGTCCAGCGCGGTGAGGGCCCGGACGGCCGGGCGGCCGCAGTCCACCAGCAGGCCGGGGTTGTCCCAGCTTTCGGCCAGCTCAGGCGGGGCGATGCGGGTCATGGCCTCGTAAATGGTTTGGATGGCAATGGGTTCCATACAGTCAGCCTCCTTGCAGCAGTGCGTCGATCTCCCGGGCGTCGGGGGCGCCGTCCGGGATGCCCAGGCGGAGCTTTGCCAGCTTTTCCCGCTGTTTGGCGGCGTAGCCGGCGGCCTCCGGCCACTCCCCCGTCCGGCCGTAGAGGGCCTCGGCCCAGGTCAGGGCATGGCAGTGCCCGTCATACTCGGCGGCCATCACCGCGTACCAGCGGCCCGCCGCCTCCACCGGCCGGTCGCAGACCAGCCGGAAGCCGTGCCCCGCCAGCCAGCGGCGCAGCTCGTCGTGGCGGGTGGCGGGGATCAGCACCAGCCGCGGCCCGCCGGGCGCAGACACCCAGGGAGCGGCCTCCACCATTTCCCAGGCGGTCCGGGCCGACACCCCCGCGATGACCACGGTGCCCACCTCCCCCGCAGACAGCACTGAAAGACCGTCGCCGAGCCTCAGCTCGACGCGGTCTTGACAGTGCGCTGCTTCGATGGTCTGGCGGGCCTTGACCAGCGGGCCGGGGCGCAGGTCGGAGCCGATCACCTTCGGGTACAGCCCCGAGCAGGCCAGGGCGGCGGTCAGCTTGCCGTGGTCACAGCCCACGTCCGCCACCGGCAGCCCCGGCCGGACCAGCGCCGCCGCGGCCGCCAGCCGTGCGTCCAGGGTGGGGCCCATATCAGGCCTGGGCCTTTTTCGCCAGGTGGGCGTTCAGCTTCTGGATCAGAGCGTCGCAGTCCACGCCGTGGACGGCGCAGGCCTCCTCGATGCTCTCCCCGCGGGAGGCGGGGCAGCCCAGGCAGTGCATCCCGATCTCCATAAAGTAGGGGGCGGTGGTGCTGTCCAGGTCCAGAATGTCGCCGATGACGGTCTGGCGGGTGACCTGGAAGGGCTCGCTGTCGTGGTTCTTGCGGATGGAATTGAAAATATCAAACATGGCGTTTATCCTCTCCATTGTATCGTGTTGCGTACTGCCTTTATCATACCCCAAACCCCGGCCCTTTTGCAAGTGAGCCGGTCACAAAAAGAGCCCCCGCCGCCCAAAGCGGCAGGAGCCCTTCTCGGTTACAACTTAGTTCTGCTTGATCCGAGCGAAGCAGTCGGAGCAGTAGACGGGGCGGTCCTCACGGGGCTGGAAGGGAACCTTGCAGGCCTTGCCGCAGGATGCGCAGACAGCGTCGTACATCTTGCGCTCGCCGGTAGAGGCGGGACGGGCGCCGTTCTTGCGGGCGTCACGGCAAGCCTTGCAGCGCTGGGGCTGGTTCTCAAAGCCGCGGGATGCGTAGAACTCCTGCTCGCCGGCAGTCCAAACAAACTCCTTGCCGCAGTCCTTGCAAACTAAAGTCTTGTCTTCGAACATTGTGGTATCTCCTCTTGTTTTGTTCTTGCCCGCGGAAGGATTAAGAACTACACCTTGGTTTTGGGGCGCCGATCGTAAGCTGCCAGGGGCTTGAAGCATGATGTCATCCTCAGAGCCGAGGACTTCCTTATTGTACCCCGGTTTGGCTGTTTTGTCAACTGAAAAACAGAGGCAGGGCGCGCAAATTCCATTTCCAGCCGGATAAGGCGTACTTTTCCCCGTCGAAAAAACGCGCATCCATGTCCGCCGCCCCGCCAAAGGGCCAAAAGGGCCGCGCACCCGGTGTGGATGCGCGGCCCCTGTCCTGCCGTTTTATGGCAAAAAGCCCTTACGCCTTGTCCTTGTTCAGCACTTCCTCGGTGTCGCGGGCGATCATCAGCTCCTCGTTGGTGGCGATGATCAGGGTGCGGACCTTGGCGCCCCATGCGGTGATCTCGCACACGTCGCCCTTGGGCGCGCGGTTCTTGTCGGTGTCGATGCGCACGCCCAGCCAGTCCATGTGGTGGCAGATCTTGGCGCGGATGATGTCGTCATGCTCGCCGATGCCGCCGGTAAAGACGATGGCGTCCACGCCGCCCATCGCGGCGATGTAGCTGCCCACCACCTTTTTGATCTGGTAGGTCAGCATATCAATGGCCAGCTGTGCGCGGCTGTTGCCCTCGCGGGCGGCCTTCTCGACGTCGCGCATATCGCTGGAGACGCCCGAGATGCCCAGCAGGCCCGACTTCTTGTTCAGGATCTGGTCCAGCTCGTGGCCGGTGATGTCCAGATTGTACTTCAGGTAGTTGACCACCGAGGGGTCCAGGTCGCCGCAGCGGGTGCCCATCATCAGGCCGGCCAGCGGGGTCATGCCCATCGAGGTATCCACCACGCGGCCCTGGTCCACGGCGGTGATGGACGAGCCGTTGCCCAGGTGGCAGGTGATCAGCTTCAGGCGGGCGATGGGCTCCTCCAGGTACTCGGCCGCCTTGCGGCTGACGTACTTATGGCTGGTGCCGTGGAAGCCGTAGCGGCGGACGCCGTACTTCTCATAGTACTCGTAGGGGATGGCGTACATGTAAGCCTTGGGGGGCATGGTGCTGTGGAAGGCAGTGTCAAAGACAGCCACCTGGGGCACGTCGGGGCCAAAGACCTTGCGGGCGGTCTCGATGCCCAGGATGCCGGCGGGGTTGTGCAGGGGGGCCAGCGGGCTCAGCTCCCGCAGGGCGGCGATGACGTCGTCGGTGATGATGCAGCTGGACTGGAACTTCTCGCCGCCGTGGACGATCCGGTGGCCGATGGCGTCGATCTCGCCGACGTTCTCGATGCACTTGCCCGAGCCGGTGGT
Organism: Candidatus Faecalibacterium faecigallinarum; assembly: GCA_019119685.1. Taxonomy (GTDB): domain Bacteria; phylum Bacillota; class Clostridia; order Oscillospirales; family Ruminococcaceae; genus Faecalibacterium; species Faecalibacterium faecigallinarum. The sequence goes on along the minus strand of DWWN01000032.1, from coordinate 37,746 downwards.
CATCTTCTTGATCAGCTCATGGAATGCCTCGGTGTGGGTGGGGAAAATCGCGGGGGTGGTCGCCTTGCTGCCGTTGGCCTCGTGGGTGATGGTGCTGCTCTCCATGCCAATGCGCTCGCACAGGCCCTTGCAGAGCACCTTCTCGCCGTCCATATCGATCAGCTGATATTTCAGGGAAGAAGAACCGCAGTTGATAACCAGAACTTTCATCTTCTCGTTGCCTCCTGTTTGATTCGATCCACCGGCGGTGGCCCGCCCTGTGGAGTTTTTACAAAGGAAACGCCCAGCGTTTGTACGGTCGCACAAAATTCAGCACACAGGTCTGAAAGCTGTCCCCCTGCAAACAGTTGCGTCCTATTCATTTACATTATATAATAGAGTCGGCCCCTTTTCAAGAGAAAATGGGCAAAAAGACAAAAACTTGTGTACAACATACAGACCGAAGCAGGAGAAGCCATGAAATTTGCCGGTATCATCGCCGAATACGACCCCTTTCACAACGGCCACGCCTGGCAGCTGCAAGCTGCCCGCGCGCTGGGCGCCCAGACCGTCGCGGTGGCCCTCAGCTGCGGGCTGACCCAGCGGGGCGCGCCGCCCCTTCTGCCCGAGGGGGTGCGGGCCGCCGCCGCCCTGGACGCCGGGGCTGGGCTGGTCTTTGCCCTGCCCGCCCCCTGGGCCATGTCGGGGGCCGAGAGCTTTGCCCGGGCGGGGGTGGCCCTGCTGGCGGCGGCGGGCTGCGACGCGCTGGTCTTTGGCGCGGAGGACCCCGACCCCGCCCGCCTGACCGCCGCGGCCAGGGTGCTGGCCTCCCCGGCCTACCGCGCCGCCCTGAAAAGCCAGCTGGCCGCCGGGGCCCGGAACTTTGCCGCCGCCCGGCAGGCCGCTGTGGAGCAGGCCGCCCCCGGCGCGGGCCTTGCCGCCCTGCTGGACAAGCCCAACAACAACCTTGCGGTGGAATACTGCAAGGCCATCCTCGAGCTGGGCGCGCCGCTGGAACCCGTCCCCCTGCCCCGCCAGGGCGCGAACCACGGGGACGCCCGCACCGCCGGACGCTACGCCAGCGCCAGCGCCCTGCGCGCCCTCTGGCGGCAGGAAGGCCCCGACGCCCTGGCCCCCTATGTCCCGGCCGGGGCCCTGCCCCGCTACCAGGCGGCCCGGGCCGCCGGAGACGACACCGACCCCCAGGCGGTCAGTTTGGCCGTCCTTTCCCGGCTACGGGCCCGCGCGGACATGGGCGGCTTTGCGGGGGTGCGCGGCGCCGCCGAAGGGCTGGAGCACCGGCTGGACAGCTGCGTCCGGCAGGCCGTCACTCTGGAGGGCCTCTGCGACGCGCTGACCACCGTCCGCTACCCCCGCGCCCGGATGCGCCGTCTGGCCATGGACGCCGCCCTGGGCTACGGCAGCCCCGGTGCTGGGCCGGGCTGGCTGACCCTGCCTGCGCTGCCGCCCTACCTCCACCTGTTGGCCGCCCGCAGGGAGGCCATGCCCCTGCTGGCAGCGGCAAGCCTGCCCGTCTCCCCCTCCCTGGCCAGGCTGGCCCGCGAAAACGATGCCTGCGCCCGCACCGCCCGGGCCCAGACCGCCGCCTCCGACCTGGCAGCCCTCTGCCGCCGGACGCCCCAGCCCATGGGCACGGCTTACACCGTACCCTTCACCAAGCTCTAAGGAGGTCCCCTATGCCGCGCGATTATGGATATTTTGGCAAAGGCCCCGCCGGCTATGCCCAGTACATGACCGCCTTCCGCCGCAGCCGGAAAGGCGGCGGGCACGGGGGCGGCGGGAATGGCGGCTGCTTTTTCCTTTTGCTGGGCGGGCTGGTGGTGCTGGCCGTCATCGAGGCCGTCGTGACCAGCTGATAAAACGATGCACTGAAAAAGCTCTGCTTCCCTTACAGAAGCAGAGCTTTTTGTTACGCCGCGGTGGGGATGCGGGTGACGGTCACGGCGACGTAGTAGACGGGGACGGCTGAGCCGTCCTCCCCCGTCAGGCTGCGGCCGGCCGCGCTGGTGGAAACGACGTACCGGTAGTTATAGGCCGGCGTGCCCGGCGCGTTGGTGGCGGGCAGCTTTTCCAGCACCGGGTCCATCTGGTCGGCCACCTTCTGCAGGGCTTCTTCCAGCCCGAGCGAGCCCGGCGCGGCGTAGAGGACGGCGCACCGGGTCTGCTGGGCGGCGTCCAGGCTGGGATTGTTGACAAAATAATAGTACATCCCGTCCGGGCTGTTGCCCCGCTTGAGGGTGGTGTTCTTGATGCCGCAGGCGGAAACGAAGTCCGCCACCATCTGGCCGTACCCCGGCGAGGTGTTGTAGATGGGCGTGACCTGCCCCTCCTGCACCGAACCGGTGGCCTGGGCCGAAAGGCTGTTCAGGGCGTTCTGCAAAGCGGCCTCGTCGGCGCTGTTGTCCTCAAAGGTGATAAAGTCCTTTTTGGCCGCGTCGGGCAGGTCGCCCTCCAAAATGCCGGAAAAGTTGATGTCCGGCACACTGCCGGCGCTGCTCGAGCTGGAACTGCTGGAACTGCCTGCCCCGCCCCCGGGCAGCCACGGCCACGGGCAAAGACAGCAGCCCGCCGCCGTCAGGGCGCACAGCGCCAGCGAAGCGATCTTGGTCTGAAACATAAAAGCTCCCCCTTGCATGGAATGGTCGTCATGCCATCCTATGCAAAAGGGGGAGCCTTTGTGTTTTACAGCACCAGTTCCGAGCTGGGCAGCTGGTTCCACAGGCGGTAGTAGACGCCGTGCTTTTCCAGCAGCTGCTCGTGGGTGCCGTCCTCGAGGATGCCCTCCTCCCCAAGGACCAGGATGCGGTCGTAGTCCTTGATGGTGGTCAGGCGGTGGGCGATGGTCAGGGTGGTGCGGCCGTGGGCCAGCTTTTCCAGGCTCTGGCCCACCAAAATCTCGCTCTCGTTGTCCAGGGCGCTGGTGGCCTCGTCCAGGATGAGGATGGGCGGGTTCTTCAAAAAGACGCGGGCAATGCTCAGCCGCTGCTTCTGGCCGCCGGACAGCTTGACGCCCCGCTCGCCCACATAGGTGTCGTAGCCGTCCTTCAGAGCCAGGATGAACTTTTCGGCCCCGGCCAGACGGGCCGCCGCGGCGATCTCCTCCCGGGTGGCCCCCGGCTTGCCGTAGGCGATGTTCTCGGCCACCGTGCCGCTGAACAGGTAGACGTCCTGCTGCACCACGCCGATGGCGGCGCGCAGGCTTTCCAGCGTCACCTTGCGGATGTCCTGCCCGTCGATGAAGATGCGGCCCGCCGTCACATCGTAAAAGCGGGGGATCAGGTTGCACAGGGTGGTCTTGCCACCGCCCGACGGGCCCACCAGGGCCAGCCGCTGGCCGGCCGGGATGTCGATGCTCACATTGCGCAGCACCTTGTTGTGGTCGTCCGGGTACTCGAAGCTGACATGGTCGAACCGGATGGCGCCGGGGCCCGGTTTGAGGGGCACCGCACCGGGCGCGTCCTCGATGTCGATGGGGGTGTCCAAAATCTCAAAGAAGCGCTCGATGCCGGTCATGCCCCGCTGGAACTGCTCGGCAAACTCGACGATGCGCCGGATGGTGGCGATCAGGGTGGAAACGTACAGGGAGTACGCCACCAGGTCGCCGGGAGTGATCCAGCCCTTGACCACGAAGATGCCGCCGCCCAGGATGGTGACCAGGTACATCAGGCCGTCGAACAGCCGGGTGGAAGTCTGGAAGGCCGCCATCACCTTGTAGCTGTTCTTTTTCAGCCGCTGGAAGGTGCCGTTGCCCGCCTCGAACTTTTCGTTCTCGGTCTTTTCGGCGCAGAAGGCTTTGACCACCCGCTCGCCCAGCAGGCTCTCCTCGATCTGGGCGTTCAGCTCGCCCACCTGCACGCGCTGGGCCCGCTGGGTGGCCCGCAGCTTGGTGTTCAGCTTGACTGATACCACCATCATCAGCGGCACGCAGAGGAACAGCAGGGCGGTCAGCCCCAGGCTGTACCGGCTCAGGATCAAAAAGCTGGCCACGATCTTGACCGCCGCGATGAAAAATTCCTCGGGGCAGTGGTGGGCAAACTCGGTCACGTCGAACAGGTCGTTGGTGATCCGGCCCATGATCTGGCCGATCTTGTTGTTGGAATAATAGGCGACGCTCAGCCGCTGCAGGTGGGCAAAGGCGTCCCGGCGCATATCCGTCTCGATGTACACGCCCATGACGTGGCCCATGTCGGCCATATAATAGGCCGCCAGCCCGTCGATGATCCGCAGCACGAAGTACAGCAGCGCCAGCTTGACCACGATGCCCACCGTCAGCGCCGCGAGGTCATTCACGGCGGTGTTGGTGATGTAGCGCAGGATCAGCGGCAGCACCAGGTCGCACAGGCAGGTCAGCGCCGCGCAGAACAGGTCAAAGACCATGGTCCGCCAGTATTTCTTTTCATACGGCCAGAACCGCCGCAGCAGCTGGACCGCCGAAGTGTGGCGCTGGTTGGGGTCGCCATACTTCGGTTTTTCCACGTCGTTCAAATCCACCATGTTGTTTTTCTCCCGTTTTCTCCTTTTTGTTCACACTTTGGGGCCGTAGTCTCGGGCGCCGTAGATGGCGGTGCCGATGCGGACCAGGGTGGCCCCCTCCCGGATGGCGTTTTCAAAGTCGCCGCTCATCCCCATGGACAGCGTTTCCATCTGGACGTTCTCATAGCCGCGCTCCCCCGCCTGGACGAACAGCTTGTACACCTGCCGCAGCAGCGCGCGGTTCTCCGCGTCGTCGTCGTTGACGGGCGGGATGGCCATCAGGCCCTTGACCCGCAGGTGGGGCTGGGCCGCGGCCGTGTCCAGCAGGGCCCACAGCTCATCGGGGGAGACGCCGGTCTTGCTGGCCTCCCCGCCAATGTTTACTTCCAGTAGAATATCCTGTGTGATGTCCAGTTTGGCAGCTTCCTTTTCGAGGGCGGCCAGCAGATGGGCGCTGTCCACGCTCTGGATCAAACTCACCTTCCCCAGCACCTTTTTGATCTTGTTGGTCTGCAGATGGCCGATGAAGTGCACCGGCTTACTGCAGTAGGCCCCGGCGTCAAAATTGGCGCACAGTTCCTGCACATGGTTCTCCCCAAACAGGTCGATGGGCAGCCGGGCGCTCAGGGCGATGGTCTCGGGGGTGTGAGTCTTGCAGGCGGCGCACAGCTGGACGCTGGCGGGGTCCCGCCCGGCCTCGCGGGCGGCCGCATCCATCCGGCGGCGGATTTCCGCCACCGCCTCGGCCATTTGTTCCGAATTCCGTTCAGGCATACGTCTTTTCAATCCTCCTCTGTGTATTTTGCCCGCTCGCCGCCGATCAGTTTGGGGCGGGTGCGGGCGCACAGCAGGATGGCCTTGCCGATGTGGTCCAGCGACAGCCGCACCGGCACCGCCACCCGCCGCAGGTGCATCCCGATCAGGGTGCCGCCGATGTCCAGCCCGGCATGGGCCCGGATCTCCTCCACGGCCACGGGGTCGGCAAACTGCTTCCAGCAGGTGGTGGCCCAGCTGCCCCCGGCGTGGGGCCGGGGCACGACGCAGACTTCCTCCCAGCCGTAGGCGCGGGCGGCCTCCCGCTCGAGGATCAGGGCGCGGTTCAGGTGCTCGCAGCACTGGGCCGCCAGCCAGATGCCCCGCTCGGCCAGCACCGGCGCGATCCCCTCGTACACCGCCTGGGCCGCTTCCAGGCTGCTGTCGTGGCCAATGTGCCCGCCCACGATCTCGCTGGACGAGCACCCCACCACGAACACATCCCCCTTGTGCAGGTTCGCCACTGCCAGCAGCTCCACCGCTGCCTGCCGGGCCTGCCGGGCGATCTGTTTCTTTTCTTCTTCGGTCATATCCATACGCCTCGTTTCTTTTCCATCAAAATACGAAGTAGCTCACCCCGTCCTGGGCGCCGGGCAGGTACAGCCGGTTGCCGCTGGCCGCCAGGGCCCAGCCGCCGGCCTCCGCCGAACGATAGTCCTCGTCCAGACGGCCGTCCGGTGCGTAACTCTGGGCCAGAGGCTCCCCGGCGCGGAACAGCCCCTGCTGGACGCTGCGGGGCAGGCGGGCCGCGACGCCGCGCAGGCCGGGGTCCTGGGCGCGGCTTTCCAGCCAGCCGGCTTCCGTCCAGCGGTAGGCCACATACACCGTCCCCTCCCCGTCCGCAGCCAGCGCGCCGGGGTAGCCGGGCAGCGCCCCCGCAAACAGGGTGCAGCCCTTGCCCCCGGCAGTCAGCTCCCGGGCCGAAGTTTCCACCGCCCAGATGCAGCGGCTGCCCAGGTCGGCGGCATAGAGGGTCGCCCCGTCCGGGGAGAGCGCCAGCGCCGGCGCGCCCGCCAGGCCGCCCAGCACCCGCTGGACGCTGCGGCCCGCCGGGTCGTACACATAGACCCAGCCGGTGGCGGTGTGGCCCACCAGCTCGGCCCGGAGGGCGTCCTCTAGGCTGCCGGCCCCGGAGGTGAAGTCCGCCGCCTCGGTGAAATAGATCTCGCCGCCGGCACCGGCCGCCACCGCCGCCGGGTAGGCCAGGGGCCGCCCGTCGATCTGGGTGACCACCTGCTGGGCCGACGCCCCCCAATCGTCGTGGGACAAACGGCACAGCGCCCCGCCCGTGCCGGTCAGCAGGGTGTACCAGATATCCCCCGCCGGGTCAAACGCAAAGGAGGTGATGACCCCCTCCTCGGCCAGCACCGTCATCTGGGCGCTGCCGTCCTCCCGCATCCGCAGCAGGGCGCTGCCGCTGCCGCCTGCCGGGCGGGCGGCCATGTAGATCCAGCCGTCCCGCACCACGATGCAGTCGGGCGGCTGGTACCCTTCGAGGGGCAAAGCCGCCGTGCCCTCGATGGTCTGGGCCGCGGTCTGGCTGGCCGCGGCGGGGACGGTGTAGCTCTGGGGCGCGGCCTCGATGGGGCGCAGGCCCAGGGTGTAGACCAGGGCCGCCGCCGTCGCTGCGGCGAACACCGCCGCCACGATCTGGAAGCGGTGGAGGATGAAGTCCCGCCGGGCTTTGCGCTCGGCCTCCCAGGCGGCACGGCGGCGGGCCTCGGCGGCACGGCTGGCTTTGGCCTGCCGGGACCACCGGTTCAGCCACCGGGACACTCCCGGCCCCAGGGCCAGCAGGGCGATGATAACGATCAAGAGCAGTTCTGTCAATCCCAAACGCATGGGCAGATATCCTTTCTGGTTTGTGGGGTTGTGGAAGCGCCGCGCGGCGGCGCCTTGCAGTTCCCAGTATACACATCTGGTCCCCCAGATGCAAGATGGAGGCATCTTTTCCAAAGGATTCACCCATTGTTCACACTTCTTCACATTTTCCGTATTATTATAGAGGTATCCTGTATTTGGTGGCAGTATGGCTGCACCGTCAGCCTTTTGAATAGAAGAAATGGAGGACCCCCGCCCTATGGCAAAGATATTGATCGTCGATGACGAACCCCGCATCCGGGAGCTGATCCGGGAACATCTGCAGTATGCGGGCTATACCTGTGAGGAAGCCGCCGACGGCTCGGCGGCGCTGGCGCAGGTGACAAGCGCCGGCTTCGATCTGGTCATCCTGGACCTGATGATGCCCTTTATGGACGGCATGACCTGCCTGCGGGAGATGCGCAGCCGCCACATCAACACCCCGGTCATCATCCTGACCGCCCGCGGCGAGGAATACGACAAGCTGGCCGGCCTGGAAGCCGGCGCCGACGACTATGTGGTCAAGCCCTTCTCCCCCCGGGAGCTGGTGGCCCGGGTCAAGGCGGTGCTCAACCGCACCCTGGCCCGCACCGACACCGCCGCCTCGGTGATGACGTTCGGGGAACTGTCCATCGACACGGCCAGCCACACCGTCAAGGTCAGCGGCGAGGAAGTCAGCCTCACCCCCAAGGAGTTCGACCTGCTGGTGTTCCTGGCGTCCAACAAGGGCATCGCCCTGTCGCGGGAAAAGATCCTGCAGAAGGTGTGGAACTACGACTACTTCGGCGAGGACCGCACGGTGGACACCCACGTCAAGATGCTGCGGGGCCACCTGGGCGCCTGCCGCAGCTACATCGTCACGGTGTGGGGCATCGGCTACAAGTTCGACCCCGACGCCCGCCGGTAACGGGGGCGCGGTATGAAGCTGCAAGGCCGCCCTTCGCCGGGCATCCGCGCCCAGCTGATGCTGTTCCTGGCGTCCATCTGCCTGCTTTTGCTGGGTATGTACTGGTTTTTGTCCACCCAGCTGCTGGAGCCGCTGTACAACCAGCGCATCGAGGCCCAGCTGGCCGGCCAGGCCGACCAGATCGTGGACCTGATCGCCAAGAGCCAGGACGAGGGCATCGTCATTTCCAGCTGGAATTTCGGGGTGCTGGTGGTGGACAGCACCTTCCGCACCAGGCTGTACGAGAACCTTTCGGCCAACACCCAGCTGACCAACTTCTGCGTGGACATCTCCGACTCCACCCTGCGCAGCATCATCACCATTGAAAACCTCTATCCCTGCCTGCTGCACAACAGCACCCTTTCGGCCCGGTCGGACAGCGGGTTTTCGTGGGACAAGTCCACCGTCATCGAGATGCGCCGGGCCTGCCGGGCCAACGGCAGCTGGATGCAGGTGCTGAACACCAGCGGCGGCTCCTCCCAGGTGGTGGTGGGCCGGATGAGCCGGGACGGGGCCTACTCGGTGCTGGTGTCCACCAGCCTGGTCCATGTGGCCGAGGCCGGCCAGGTGCTGAGCGATATGCTGCCCATGGCCGCGGTGCTGGTGTTCGCCTTTGCGCTGGCGGCGGCCTGGCTGTTCAGCCAGTGGTTCACCCGGCCGCTGCGGGATATGTCGGCGGCGGCCCGCCAGATGGCGCGGGGCAACTACGCCGTCCGGGTCGATGCCAACCGCCGGGACGAGCTGGGCGCCCTGGCCGAAGATTTCAACCAGATGGCCAAGGAGGTCCAGCGCTCGGCCCAGATGCAGCGGGACCTGCTGGCCAACGTCTCCCACGACCTGCGCACCCCCCTCACCCTTATCAAGGGGTACGCCGAGACGGTGCGGGACATCACCGGGGACGACAAGGCCCACCGGGACGAACAGCTGAACATCATCGTGGACGAGGCCGACCGCCTGACCGCCCTTGTGTCCAGCGTGATGGAGCTGAGCAAAGTGACCAGCGGCGCGGACAAGTGCGAGCCGGTCCGCTTCGACATGGGCCAGCTGTGCGACGAGGTCAGCGAGCGGTACGACGCCGTCTGCGCCCAGAACGGCTGGACCCTCAAGCTGGAGATCCCCGACCAGCCCCTGGAAGTCTACGCCGACCCCGCCATGATCGAGCGCGCCCTGCACAACCTCTTGGGCAACGCCATGCACCACATCGGCCCCGACGGGGTGTTCATCCTGCGGGCCGAGCCCTGCGGCGAGGGGGTGCGGGTGGAAGTGGAGGACCACGGCCCCGGCATCGCCGCCGAGGACCTGCCCTATATCTTCGAGCGGTATTACCGCTCCCGCTCCGACGCCGGCAAGGCGGGCACGGGGCTGGGGCTGTCCATCACCAAAGCGATCTTCCAGCAGCACGGGTTCCGGTTCGGCGTCCAGAGCACCCCCGGCCAGGGTTCGGTGTTCTGGTTCACCATGAAGGCCCCGCCGCCTGAAGAATAAACCGACCTGAAACGGAGGCACATCATGCTTACCATCACAGTTGCACAGAACGGCAGCGGCGACTTTGCCACCATCGGCGAAGCGGTGCTGGCCGTCCCCTACGACACCCCCGCCGAGATCCTGATCGGCCCCGGCACCTACCGGGAAAAGCTGGCCTGCGAAAAGCGGGACATCACCCTGCGGGGCGCCGGCATGGCCGAGACCCGCCTGGTCTGGAACGACGGCGGCAAGCTGCCCCACCCGGACGGGCGGCCCACCCACACCTTCCGCAGCTGGACCGCCTTTTTCAGCGGCCAGCGCCTGACGGTGGAGGACATGACCATCGAGAACGACGCCGGCCCCGGCGCGCGCGTGGGCCAGGGCATCGCCGCCTATGTGGACAGCGAGCGGGCGGTGTTCCGGCGGGTGCGTCTGCTGGGCAGCCAGGACACGCTGTTCTGCGCCCCCCTGCCCGAGCAGGAGCGGGAGAAGGACGGCTTTCTGGGCCCGCGGGTGTTTGCCCCCCGGCGGCCCAGCGTCCAATACTACCAGGGCTGCGAGATCACCGGCGACATCGACTTCATCTTCGGCGGGGCGGACGCCCTGTTTGAGCAGTGCGTCCTCCGCTCGGCGGACAACCCCACCGCCCACGGCGAGGCCCGCGGCTATGTGACCGCCCCCTGCACCCCGCCCGACGGGTTAGGCTTTGTGTTCTGGGACTGCGACTTTGTCTCGGACTGCCCCGCCGGCACGGTCTACCTGGGCCGGCCCTGGCGGCCCCACGCCAAGACCGCTGTGCTGGAATGCCGGCTCGGGGCCCACATTGCCCCGGCGGGCTTCTCCCCCTGGAACAACCGCGCCGACTGGGACAAGGCCACCTTCCTGGAGGAGGGCAACACCGGCCCCGGCGCCGGAGACCGCACCGGCCCGCTGTCCCGCAGCCTGGACACCGCCCAGGCCGGCGAGCTGCTGGTCCGCGCCCGGCGCGCCTGCCGCCCCGAATAAAGAAAGGAAGCTGCCCCCATGGACCGTCTCCCGAACTGGCTCAAATGGCTGGTGGTGGCCGTGGTGTTCGCCGTCCTGGCGGTGATGGTGCTGGCGGTGGACCGCCGCGCCTCCCGGGTGGATATGCCCGAACCCGACAACACCTTCGGCATCTACCGCGACGCGGACAGCGCCGCCTCCTGACCAACATTGCACATAGCAAAGGCCCCCGTCCATGGACGGGGGCTTTTGCGTTTAGGCTCTCCCCTCTCAGTCTCGCCGCCTAATAGCCCTCTCAGTCATGCCGCACAGCGGCATGACAGCTCCCCCGCACGCGGGGGAGCCAAGTGCACGCCCGTCAGTGGCGGCAAAGTGAGTGGTAAGGCAAACTCAAAAAGCGGCTCCTCTTGCTGGATGCTTTCAGCAGAAGGAGCCGTTTTCCATTTGAAGCCCCCCGGGGGGCGCGCCCGGATGGGGTGTTTTGTGCATATGGCGCACAACCGTGTGAAAAAAATGTGAAAACCGTGCATATACAAGGAAGCAACAATGTAGTATAATATAATGTAGGTATACATTCAGCGGCCGCTGAATGGCTCTTAGTTCTTCACGTTTGACAGGATAAACATATATATGTTGGTTCACAATCAACAGACTTTATGCCCGTAGAAGAAATAAGAAAATTACAGAGTACAGCTCAACTCGGTGAGATTCTTGCAACGGTATTTTGGAGTCAACCAGCAGCTCTGCTCTCGTCCGTAGTCGATTATATAACCACAGTTGGTCTCAACAATCTTGTGTTTGGTTGCGAGTACATAAAAATAAATATTGTCACATATGAAGTATGGTTTTCGTTTGATAACCGCTATTATACACATTGCTACCATCAGTATTTTGAACAATATGACAGGTTCCGTGATCAAATAGCACGAGATGTTGACTATTTTCAATCTGTAGGTGGTTAAGCAAAAGAGAGGCAGATAAAGTGGAATTTTTCAAGCAGAGAGGCCCGTTGTTTAATCATTTTATAGCGACATTGGTCTGTATCAGCATCCTCTCTTCTTCACCAGTTCACAAATTGCGGGTGGCCCTGGAGCCGCTGGGGTTATGGTTCGATGTTTGGATTTTTGTTTTTGGCTTTTCAGCTTTCATCATAGCCCGCATGGCTCACGACCTGCTGCTTTTGAATGGCTTTGACGGGGCCTGGCAGTACCTCTACGGCCCGGTCAGCCAAGAGACCCGGGACGATCTGCGCCGGATGATCCTGTTTGAGAACTCGGACTATCCGGTCAGCAAAGGCTTTGCCAATGGCGCACTGATTGTGATGATGCTGGCCGTAGCCGCCTCCTTTGTCTGGTTTACCTTCCTGGCATAACGCTTATCCATATCGCCCGCAGGGTGTCCCCCTGCGGGCTTTTTCTGTAACCTTCTTTGTCACTGCATAAAGCGGCAAGGACGAAGCGCCTGAGAGGGGAGCAAAAAGCGCACTGGCCCTCTCTGCCGCCTGCGGCGGCACCTCCCCCGCACGCGTGGGAGGCTCCCCTCTCAGTCTCGCCGCCCTTATGGGCGTCTCGCCAGCTCTCCCGGAGGGAGAGCCAAGTTTACGCCCGTGGGTAAAGGAAAACTTTGTGGTAAGGCGAAGTTTTTAGCTTTTCCTTACCACAAACTTTGCCAAAATTGACGCAGGTACGCTTGCCTCCCCCCGCGGGGGAGGTGGCACAGCGCTTTGCGCTGTGACGGAGAGGGGAGGTTCCCACGCACGCGGGAGAGCGAAAACGTAACCTTTAGGCTCGGCCTCCCACGTTTACGGGGGAGGTGGCCCGCAGGGCCGGAGAGGGCCAAAAAAGCAACAAAAAAGCGCCCGCTTGCGCGGGCGCTCTTGGTTGAGGTTTGGGTTTGTTTTCAGGTTCGCAGAACGACCTTGCCGTCCTCGGCGTCTACCGTCAGGCTGCCGCCGGCGGTGAGCTGGCCATCGATGATGCGGGTGGCGGCTTCGTCCTCCACCGCTTTGCGGATGGTGCGGCGCAGGTCGCGCGCGCCGAACTTGCCGCCCTCGCACTGGGCCACCAGGGCCTTGAGGGCCGCGGGGGTGTAGCTGTAGGCGATGCCCTTGGCCTCCATGCCGGGGCGGTACTCCTCCAGCATGAGGGCCGCGATCTTCTCCAGCGTCTCGCCGCTGAGGGGCTGGAAGACCACGATCTCGTCCACACGGCCCAGGAACTCGGGCCGCAGGAACTGGCGTAGGGCCTTCATGGTCTTGTCGGCGGTCATCTCCCCGGCGCTCTTGTTGAAGCCCAGGCCCCCGGCGCCCTGCTCGGACGAGCCGGCGTTGGAGGTCATGCAGATGACCGTGTTGGAAAAGTCCACCGTCCGGCCCTGGGCGTCGTTGATCTTGCCCTCGTCCAAAATCTGCAGCAGGATGTTCAGCACGTCGGGGTGGGCCTTTTCGATCTCGTCGAACAGCACCACGCTGTAGGGGCGGCGGCGGACCTTCTCGGTCAGCTGGCCGGCCTCCTCATAGCCCACATAGCCCGGGGGCGAGCCGATCATCCGGCTGACGGCGTACTTTTCCATATACTCGCTCATGTCCAGGCGGATGAGCGGGTCGGGCCCGCTGAACAGCTGGCTTGCCAGCTGCTTGACCAGCTCGGTCTTGCCCACGCCGGTGGGGCCCACAAAGATGAAGCTGGCGGGACGGCGGCGGCCGGCCAGATCGGCGCGGCTGCGCTTGACCGCCTGGGCCACCAGGTGGACAGCCTCGTCCTGGCCGACGATCTTCTTTTTCAGTTCGTCCTCCAGGGAGGCCAGGCGGACATATTCCGTCTCCCGGATCTTGACGGCGGGGATGCCGGTCCACAGCTCGATCACCCGGGCCAGGTCGTCCATCGAGACCTTGATCTCGCTGGCGGCCGCCTGCTTGGCGGGCAGCTCGGCTTCCAGCTGGGCGATGCGGGTCTTGCGCTCGGCCACCGCCTCGTAGTCGATGGCCTCGTTGGTGGGAGTGGACTCCATCTCGGACTCCTCCTGTTTGAGGGCGTCCAGTTCCTTCTGTGCCTCCAGGAACGCCGAGATCTCGGGGTGGGCCAGGTTGCAGCTGGCGCAGGCCTCGTCCAACAGGTCGATGGCCTTGTCGGGCAGATAGCGGTCGGTGATATACCGCTCGGACAGCGTCACTGCCATCTGGACCACGTCGGCGGGCACCTGGACGTGGTGGTAGTCCTCATAGTAACGCTTGATGCCGTTCATCACGGCGATGGTGTCGGCGATGCTGGGCTCCTCCACCCGCACCGGCTGGAACCGGCGCTCCAGCGCCTGGTCCTTCTCGATATACTTGCGGTACTCCGAGAAAGTGGTCGCGCCGATGACCTGGATCTCCCCGCGGGAGAGGGCGGGCTTTAAGATGTTGCCCGCGTTCATGGCGCCCTCGCTCTCGCCGGCGGCGGTGATGGTGTGGATCTCGTCGATGAACAAGATCACGTTGCCGGCCTGTTTCACCTCGTTCAGCAGGCCCTTGACCCGCTGCTCGAACTGGCCGCGGAACTGGGTGCCCGCCACCAGGGCGGTCAGGTCCAGCAGATAGATTTCCTTGTCCTTGAGCTGGGCCGGCACCTGTCCGCGGGCGATCCGCTCGGCGATGCCCTCGGCGATGGCGGTCTTGCCCACGCCGGCCTCGCCGATCAGGCAGGGGTTGTTCTTCTGCCGCCGGGACAAAATCTGGATGGTCCGGTAGATCTCCCGGTCCCGCCCGATGATGTCGTCCAGCTTGCCGTCCCGGGCCTTGCCGGTCAGGTTTTCGCAGTAGGTATCCAGGTACTTGCGGCGGGGCGGCTTTTTGCCGTTCTTGCCGTTCTTGGGGGCCGCCTGGCTGCTGTTCTGGCCCCCCTCCTGCCCGGCGATGCTCAGGGGGAAGGTGGCGTTGCCGCCGGGGGTGAAGCCGTCCTCATCCCCGCCGTCGCTGTCGTCCTGCATCTTCATCAGGGCGGCAAAGGGGTTGCCCCCCTCGCCCATCTCCTCCATCATGCTGTCCATCCGGTCTTCCATATTGTCCATGTCCTGTTCGGACATACCGAACTGCTTCATCAAATCGTCCACCGGCTTGATGTGCAGCTCGCGGGCGCAGTGCAGGCAGTAGCCCTCCTGCTTCATCTGGCCGTTCTCCATCCGCTGGATGAAGATAATGGCCGGTCTTTTCTTGCATCGAGCACAGACCATACAATTCCTCCTGTCTATCCCACAGCCCCCGTTCCCATAAACGGGTTCAGCTGACTGAATATCTTATAATACACGCTGCCGCCCAGGGCCGCCTCATTCAAATAGGGCAGGTTGCCGCCGGTGATGACCATCAGCGCCCAGACCACGCACAGCAGCAGGAACACGTCCGCCAGCCCCGCCAGCGCCCCCATGGGGACCCCCAGCAGGTGGTTGACCGTGCCCACCAGGGGCAGGTGGTTGACCAGTCCCAGCACCGTGACCAGCAAGCTGATGAGCATGCGCAGCCCTGCAAAGCAGAGAAAGAACAGCACCAGCGAAAACACCGGCGTCAGCAGCGGCCGGATCACGTCCTGCACGATGGTGTCGGCCATCACCAGGACGTTGTCGGTCAAAAGGCCGTCCAGGGCGCGCTCGCAGGCTTCCACCACCGGACGGCGCACGCTCTCGGGCAGGAAACCCGCGTACCGCTGGGCGATCAGGCTCAGATCGGCCGCGCCCCCCGCCGACAGCCCGGCGGCGATCCGCTCCCGGAAACTGCCGGCAAAGAACCGGTCGAACAAAGCCCCGGAGCCCCAGGCGGCCAGCTGCTGGGCCCCGATCAGGCTGAACAGGTTGCCCACGATCTGGACCAGCGCCGCCAAAAGCCCCTTGCGGGCATAGTGCACGGTCAGGCCCAGCCAGACCGCAGTACAAATAATATCAAAAAGAAATGACGGATTCATGAACATACACAAAACTTTTTATCAGACACAGCGTCAGAGTGCTAGAGCTTTTTCTTCTCCTTGACATTCCGGCCCGCGTCCTCTATAATAAATATAGGATATATACTATCACGCCAACCCAGGGTGCATTCCATGCCAAACTTCGAGGTAGACTTTTACAAAAAAGAAAACGGCGAATGCCCGGTCCAGGATTTTCTCGATTCCCTCGACAGCAAGATGCGGGCCAAACTCCTGGTGGGGTTCGCGCTGCTGGAAGCAAACGGCCCCCAGCTCCGCGAGCCCTATTCCAAACACATCGGGGACGGCATCTTCGAGATCCGGGCCAAGCAGGGCAGCAACATCACGCGGGTGCTCTACTTCTTCTTTGTGGGCCGCCAAATCGTGCTGACCAACGGCTTCACCAAAAAGACACAGAAAACGCCACCCGCCGAACTGGCCACCTCCAAAAGTACCGCGCCGCATATCTCAAACGAAAGGGGGCTCTCTGATGAGCGATTTTCGCAATTATCTCAACCAGCAGCTGAAGGACCCCGCCTTTAAGGCCGAATGGGACGCCCTCCAGCCCGAGCTGGCCATCATGCAGGCCATGATCGACGCCCGCAAGCAGTCCGGGCTGACCCAAAAACAGCTGTCGGAGCGGACGGGCATTGCCCAAAGCGACATCAGCAAAATGGAAAACGGGTCAGCTAATCCCTCGGTGCGCACCCTTCTGCGCCTGGCCGACGGGTTGGGGATGCACCTCAAGATCGAATTTGTCCCCAAAGGTTCCCCAAACGCCGGCTGATCCTTCTCCCCGCCTCCGGGCGGGGATTTTTTATGCCTCCGGGCTGCTCTCTGCCTCCGGCGAAGGCGGCGTGACCCGCTGGACCAGGTTGCCCGCAAAGACGAACAGGTCCCCGTCCCCGCCGGCCAGCATGGCCTGGGGGCGGGCATCCAGGGCAAAGCTCCATTGATAGGTCCCGTCCAGGCCGTAGCACTCTACCGAGCTTTCGCACAGCAGGTAAATGGCGTCGGCGCCCCGCACGATGCCGTGCGCTGTGGGCACCGGTCCCTGGTACTGCACCCCCAGCCCGCCGTCCAGCAGCAGGGCAGTGCTGGACGGGCCGCTGCCGAACAGGACCGCCAGCCCCCCGTGTTCCGCCGAGAGGGCGGCCACCGTCTGGCCGCCAAAGTCATAGCGGCCCTTGGCGCTGCCGTCCGAGCCGTAGAGGGCGGCGTGGGTGTCGCAGACGGCCAGCAGCCGGTCGTTGGACGGCCAGGTCAGGGCCAGCGGGGTGCTGCCCGGCTCGCTGGACAGCAGCTGGGGCTCCCCGGCCCGCAGGTTGAGCAGGTAGAGGTTGGTCAGCATCTGCCCGTTTTGGGCGGTGACAGCGGCAATGGCCAGCTGGGTGCCGTCGGGCGAAAACGCCATCCGCATGGGGACGCCCTCGGCGGTGGTGGTGCTCCAGGTCAGCAGTTCGTTGCGGCTGGAGTCGTAGACGGTCAGCAGGGCCAGCTTGCGCACGTCGTCGGTGACGACGGCCAGCTCGCCCCTGTCGCTGAGGGCGCACAGATAGATATGCCCGTCGGTCTGGCGGGTATACAGCTCCCGGGTGCGGCTCTCCACCCGCAGCTCGCTGCCCGAGCGGTTGTACAGCACAAAGCTGTTTTTCCCCGCCGCCAGGGCCGGCCGGGCGTAGCCGGTGCCGATGGCGTTCAGCCGGCCGCCCCCGTCCGAAAAGACGGTGCAGCCCTCCGAGCCCAGCACCACGAAACTGTCCCCCAGGCTCTCAGCCTGGTAGACCTCCCCCGCGCCGGTCTGCTGGGGGAACCCCTGCTCCGGCATCAGGGCGATGCGGACGCTGTCGGCCATATCTTCCAGCAGCATGACCGAGGTGTTCACCAGGCCGGTCAGGTAGATGACTGCCGCCGCCACCAGCGCCACCAGCAAAATGGTGCGCCGCAGCCGGCGGCTGCGCAGACGCTGCCGCGCCGCCTCGATGTATTCGATCCGGCCCGCGGACATTTCCTCCCTGCGGGCCCTGCGACCGGTCTTTCTCATCCCTCTGCTTCCTTTCCATAATCTACATGGTGCAAAAACAGGCCCTTGGCGGGCAGGGTGGGGCCGGCGTTCTTCCGGTCCCGGCTGGCCAGGATGGCCGGCACCGCCGCGGGGTCCAGACGGCCGGCCCCCGCCTCGCACAGGGTGCCCGCCAGGATGCGCACCATATTGTACAGGTACCCGTCCGCCGTCACCGTGATCTCCACCGTGTCCCCATGGCGCTCCACCCCGCAGGCCGTGATGGTGCGGACGGTGTCGCCGTGGGCCGCCGCCGAGCTGTGGGCCGCGCACAGGGCCAGAAAGTCGTGGGTGCCCACAAAGCCGGCCGCCGCCTGCTGCATCCGCGCCACGTCCAGACGGCCGGGGATGCGGCAGTAATACCGCTCCTCAAAGGGGGAGTCGATGGCGCTGTTGTGGATGCGGTAGAGGTAGGTCTTGGTGTGGGCGGCATACCGGGCGTGGAACCCGTCGGGCACCACCCGCGCTTTCAGCACCCGGATATCCCGGGGCAGTTTGGTGTTCAGGGCCAGGGGCAGTTTTTCGGGCGGGATGCGCAGGTCCGCCTCAAAGCTGAGGGCAAAGCCCAGCGCATGGACCCCCGCGTCGGTGCGGCTGCA
This sequence comes from Candidatus Faecalibacterium faecigallinarum, assembly GCA_019119685.1. Taxonomy (GTDB): domain Bacteria; phylum Bacillota; class Clostridia; order Oscillospirales; family Ruminococcaceae; genus Faecalibacterium; species Faecalibacterium faecigallinarum. The sequence goes on along the minus strand of DWWN01000032.1, from coordinate 19,617 downwards.
CCCCTTGATGTCGGGCCGGAAGCCGATCACCGCCTCCAAAGCGTCCTGGAATGCGGCGGCCACGCTCCGCCCGTTGGGCTGCACCTGGAAGCCGCAGTATTCGGTGCCGTCAAAAGCCAGGGTCAACAGCCAGGTCACAGGCTGCACCTCCATTCAAAATAGCATACAAATAGGGCGAAAATGTGAAAAAAGGCATCGACAGAAAAAGTCCCGGCCGGCCGACATGCGCGGACGGTCGGGACACGTACGGGGCAGGTTTGCGGCAAGCGCACAGCGCGCCAAAAACTCCGCCCCTCTATCCAAAAAACTCAGTAGTTGGGGAACACCAGCCGCGAAGCCAGGATCACCCCAAAGCATACGATGCAGAAGGCCAGGTCGATATAGTCCTGCCGGCAGCAGCGCAGCACCTTCAGGCGGGTGCGGCCTTCGCCGCCCCGGTAGCAGCGGCACTCCATGGCCATGGCCAGCTCGTCCGCCCGGCGGAACGCCGAGATGAACAGCGGGATCAGCACCGGCACCAGCGCCTTGACCCGCTCGGTCAGCTTGCCGGTGTCCAGCATGGCGCCGCGGGCCTTCTGGGCGTTCATGATCTTGTCGGTCTCCTCGATCAGGGTGGGGATGAACCGCAGGGCGATGCTCATCATCATGGCAAGCTCGTGCACCGGGAAGTGCAGCTTGTTCAGCGGTTTGAGCAGCGCCTCGATGGCGTCGGTCAGGACGATGGGGCTGGTGGTGTAGGTGAGCAGGCTCGTCCCCGCGATGAGGGCGGCCACCCGCACGCCCATGATGATGGCATAGCGGACGCCCTCGGCGTAAATGGAGATGAAACTCCAGTGGAACAGCGGCTCCCCCTCGCCGCTGACAAAGAACACGTTCAGCACCGCGGTGAACAGGATGATGGGCAAAATCGGCTTGAGGCTGCGCCCGATCATCTTGAGGGGGATCTGCGCCACCAGGTACATCCCGCCCAGAAAGAGGATGGACAGCGCCAGCCCCAGCGGGTTGGAGGCGGCGAACAGCACCGCGATATACGCGATGGTCAAGACCAGCTTGAGCCGCGGGTCAAAGCGGTGCACCAGGCTGTTGCCCGGAAAGTGCTGGCCGATGGTAATGTCACGGATCATGCGCCGGCGCCCCCTTTCTCCTTTTGTTCCTCTGCGCGGGGCAAAACGAGGCTCCCCCCGGCGTCGCGGCGGGCCTTGGCCTCCACGATCTTTTTCACCGCGTAGGGGATGGTGTAGACGTCCGCCGGGACGTCGATGCCCATTTCCCGCAGTTTGAGGAAGATCTTGGTCACCTGCGGCACCGACAGGCCCAGGGCCAGCAGTTCTTCGGCGCGGGCAAAGACATTCTCTACCGTGTCGTACATGGCCACGTGCTTTTGGGCCATCACCAGCACCTTGTCGGCATAGCGGGCAATATCCTCCATGCTGTGGCTCACCAGCAGCACGGTGGTGCCGGTGTCCTTGTGGTAGCGCTTGATGGCCGACAGGATGCTGTCCCGGCCCTCGGGGTCGAGGCCGGCGGCGGGCTCGTCCAGCACCAGGATGCGGGGCTCCATCGCCATGACGCCGGCCACCGCCACCCGGCGCTTTTGGCCGCCCGACAGCTCGAAGGGGCTGCGGTCCAGCAGGGCGCCGTCCAGGCCCACGAAGCGGGCGGCCTCCCGGACCCGGCGGTCGATCTCCTTTTCCTCCAGGCCCATGTTTTTGGGGCCGAAGGCAATGTCCTTATAGCAGGTCTCCTCGAACAGCTGGTACTCGGGGTACTGGAACACCAGCCCCGTCAAAAACCGGAAATCCCGGATCTTGGACGGGTCCTCCCAGACGTCCCGGCCGTCGATGAAGATGCGGCCGCTGGTGGGCTTGTTCAGGCCGTTCATGTGGCCGATCAGGGTGCTCTTGCCCGAGCCGGTGGCCCCGATGATGCCCACGAAATCCCCTTCTTCCACCTCGAAGCTGACGTCGTCCAGAGCGGTCACTTCGCCGGGCATCCCGGGGTTATACACATAGGAAAGATGTTCTACCTTGATGATGCTTGCCATACTGCCCTCCCTCACTTCAGCAGCTCGTAGAGAGCCTGTGCGCAGGCGCCGGGGTCGATGATTCCCTCCGGCATGGGGATGCCGGCCTTGACCAGCTCGTCCCGCAGCTCGGCGGCCTGGGGCACGTCCAGATGCAGCCCGCGCACCTTTTCGGTCTGGCTGAACACCTCGGTGGGCGTCCCCTCCATGACGATGCGGCCCCGGCTCATGACGATGACCCGGTCGGCCTGGGCGGCCTCCTCCATATAGTGGGTGATGGCCACCACCGTGATCCCTCGGTCCCGGTTGAGCCGGTGGATGGTCTGCATCACCTGCTCGCGGCCGCGGGGGTCCAGCATGGCGGTGGCCTCGTCCAGCACGATGCAGTCGGGGCTCATGGCCACCACGCCGGCGATGGCCACCCGCTGCTTCTGCCCGCCCGACAGGTTGTGGGGCGGGCGCTGGCGCAGCTCGTAGATGCCGGTCATCTTCATGGCGTCGTCGATCCGCCGGCGCATCTCGTCGCTGGGCACACCCAGGTTTTCCAGGGCGAAGGCCACATCTTCCTCCACCACGGTGGCGACGATCTGGTTGTCGGGGTTCTGAAAGACCATGCCCACCTTCTGACGGATCTGGTAGAGTTTGCTGTCGTCGGCGGTGTCCATCCCTTCCACGGTGACGGTGCCCGACTCAGGCAGGAGGATGGCGTTGAAATGCTTGGCCAGGGTGGACTTGCCGCACCCGTTGGCCCCCAGCACCGCCACGAACTCCCCCCGTTTGACCCCGGCCGTCACGCCGTCCAGCGCGTAGCCGGCGGCGTCCGGGTCATACCGGAAGCGCAGGTTTTCGGCCTGCAAAATCGTTTCCTTCATGTTCAGTCTCTTTCCGGTGGCACGCCCGTCTCCAAACCGGGCTGCACCCCATACACAATGCTTGTTTTTATTTGGCGTTTTCCCAGATCGCCGTGGAACCGCAGGGCACCACCCCGCCGGTGGCCGTCACCGGCAGGCCGATCTCATCGCAGCTCGTGCTGCCCCCAAAGCGGGGCACGAGGGTGGTGCGGAGGATGTACTCCATCACCGCCGGGGACAGCCCCGCCGTATAGCTGTTGACCGCAAAAAAGAGCGGCTCCGGGCTCAGCACGTCGGCGCACTGGCAGATCAGGTCGTAGATGCAGTCCTCCAGCTTCCACACTTCGCCGCCGGGGCCCCGGCCGTAGCTGGGCGGGTCCATGATGATGGCGTCGTAGGTGTTGCCGCGGCGCTTTTCCCGCGCCACGAACTTGGCGCAGTCATCCACCAGCCAGCGGATGGGCCGGCCGGCCAGACCGCTGGCGGCGGCGTTCTCCTTGCCCCACTGGACCATCCCCTTGGAGGCGTCCACATGGCAGACCGATGCCCCGGCCGCGGCGCAGGCCAGGGTGGCCCCGCCGGTGTAGCCGAACAGGTTCAGCACCCGGATGGGCCGGCCCGCGGCCCGGATCTTGCGCCCGTACCAGGCCCAGTTCACCGCCTGCTCGGGGAACACGCCGGTGTGCTTGAAGCCGGTGGGGCTGACGATCAGCGTCAGCCGGTCCTCCCCTTCGCCGCAGTGGATCTGCCAGCGCTCGGGCAGGGGGCGGCGGTACTCCCAGCTGCCCCCGCCCTGGTGGGAGCGGTGGTACACGGCGTCGGCCCGGGCCCAGAGGGGGCTCTGGGGCTCGCTCTTCCAGACAACCTGGGGGTCGGGCCGGACCAACAGGGCCGTCCCCCACCGTTCCAGCCGGTTGCCCCCGGTGGCGTCCAGTAATTCGTAATCCTTCCAGCTGTCAGCTGCTCTCATGGTCTGCCCTTTCCGTTCTTTTTGTCACTTGCTGAGGATGCGCTTGCGGATCCGCTCCACGATGCGGCCGGCACAGGACTGGATGGCGTCCAGGTCCTCGCCTTCCACCATGACGCGGATCTTGGGCTCGGTGCCCGATACCCGGACCAGCACCCGGCCCATCCCCATCAGTTTCTGCTGCTCGTTCTCGATAAAGCCGGCCAGCACCTCGTCCTCCTTGTAGGCGGCCTTCTGGGCGGCGTTGGCCTCCACGTTGATGAGCACCTGGGGGAACTGTGCGTAGATGCCGTTCAGCTCGCTCATCTTTTTGCCGCTGGCGGCCAGCAGCTTGAGCAGCTTGCCGGCGGTCAGCTCGCCGTCGCCGGTGGTGGCGTGGTGCAGCAGGATGACATGGCCGCTCTGCTCACCGCCGATGGCGTAGCCGTTCTCCCGCATATTCTCCAGCACATACCGGTCGCCCACGGCGGTCTTTTCGGTGTGGATGCCCTGGCGCTCCATGAACTTGATGAAGCCCAGGTTGGACATCACCGTCACCACGGCGGTGTCGGCGTCCAGCGCGCCCTTTGCCTTCATCATCATGGCCAGCAGGGCGATGATCTTGTCGCCGTCGATCTCCTGGCCCTTTTCGTCGCAGGCCAGGCACCGGTCGGCGTCCCCGTCAAAGGCGATGCCGCAGTCGTAGCCGCCGGCCACCACCTCTTTTTCCAGCTTTTCCAGGTGGGTGCTGCCCACCCCGTCGTTGATGTTTTTGCCGTCCGGCGTCACCCCGAAGAAGGTGCATTTGGCCCCCAGCCGGGGGAACAGCTTCTGGGCCACCGCGGCGGCCGCGCCGTTGGCGCAGTCGATGCAGATGTTCAGCCCCGACAGATCCCCGTCGATGGCCTCGTACAGGTAGTCCACATAGTCCCGCAGGCCGTCAGCCCGGCAGGACACCTGCCCCACCGCGGCCCCGGTGGCCAGAGGGATGTCCCGGCAGTCGTTGTCGATGTGGGCCTCGATGCGGGCTTCCACCTCGTCGGGCAGCTTGTAGCCGGTGGAGGCGAACACCTTGATGCCGTTGAACTCCATCGGGTTGTGGGACGCCGAGATGACGACGCCCGCGTCAGCCTTGTACTTGGTGACAAGGTAGGCCACCGCGGGGGTGGGCAAAACGCCCAGCGCCTCCACGTCGGCCCCCACGCTGCACAGGCCGGCGGTCAGGGCGGCTTCCAGCATATCCCCCGACTGGCGGGTGTCCTTGCCGATCAGGATGCGGGGCCTGCGGCCGGTGCTGTCGGTCAGGACGGCGGCCACGCCGCGGCCCAGCTTCATCGCCAGCTCACAGGTCAGGTCCGCGCCCGCAATGCCGCGGACGCCGTCGGTGCCAAAATACTTTCCCATAAAGATCCAATCCCCTCTCTGTTTTTATCATTCTATGCCCGCCAAAGGCTGCGGGCCCCTCTATCAAAACATGGTCTGCTGCCCGCTGTCCTCGGGTTCGAGGTGCTCGGGCGGGCGCATCCCCAGATGCTCGTAGGCCAGGTGGGTGACACAGCGGCCCCGGGGGGTGCGGGTCAAAAAGCCCATCTGCATCAGATAGGGCTCGCACAGGTCCTCGAGGGTGACGGCCTCCTCGCCCAGGGCGGCGGCCAGGGTCTCCAGGCCCACCGGCCCGCCGCCGTACATCTCGATGATGGCCCGCAGCAGGCTGCGGTCCAGCTCGTCCAGGCCCAGCTCGTCCACGTCCATCCGGCGCAGGGCCATCAGGCAGACGTCCCGGTCGATGACGCCGTCCCCCAGCACGGTGGCAAAGTCCCGCACCCGCTTGAGGAAGCGGTTGGCCACACGGGGGGTGCCCCGGCTGCGCTTGGCCAGCTCATAGGCCCCCTCGGGGGTGATGGGCTGGTCCAGGATGCCGGCCGAGCGCCGGATGATCTGGGCCAGCTCGTCGGGGCTGTACAGTTCCAGTTTGAGCAGCACGCCGAACCGGTCCCGCAGCGGGCCGGTCAGCTGGCCGGCGCGGGTGGTGGCCCCCACCAGGGTGAAGCGGGGCAGGTTGATGCGGATGCTCTGGGCGCTGGGCCCCTTGCCGATGATGATATCCAGCGCGTAATCTTCCAGCGCCGGGTAGAGCACTTCCTCCACCTGACGGGACAGCCGGTGGATCTCGTCGATGAACAAGACGTCCCCTTCCTGGAGGTTGGTCAGCAGGGCGGCCAGGTCCCCCGGCTTTTCGATGGCGGGGCCGCTGGTGATGCGGATCTGCACCCCCATCTCGTTGGCGATGATGCCGGCCAGGGTGGTCTTGCCCAGGCCGGGCGGGCCGTAGAGCAGCACATGGTCCATGGCCTCGCCCCGGCGGCGTGCCGCCTCGAGGTAGATCTTCAAATTCTGCTTGACCTTTTCCTGGCCGATATAGTCCTCCAGGTGCTGGGGGCGGAGGCTGTTTTCCTCGCTGTCCGCCGCCGTCAGCCCCGGCTGCATCATTTTTGCACCGTAAAGCGCCTGTTCCTGCATGGTTTATCTCCCCCCTGCCATTCCGCGCAGCGCCAGCCGGATGATCTCCTCCACCGGCAGCGCAGGGTCGATCTTCGAGATGGCCACGGCGGCCTCGCTCTGGCTGTACCCCAGGGACACCAGCGCCGCGATGGCCTGGCTGCTGCCGGCCCCGCTGGCTGCCGCCGACACCCCGGACAGGTCCTCGAGGGCGGCTGCGCCGGCGGCGCCCTTGGCCACCTTGTCTTTCAGTTCCAGCACGATGCGCTGGGCCAGCTTGGGCCCCACACCGCTGGCGGCCTTGAAGGCCTTGTGGTCCCCTGCCGACACCGCCAGATAGACCCGGTCCGGCTCCATCACGCTGAGGATGGCCAGCCCCACCTTGGGCCCCACGCCGGACACACCGGTCAGCAGCTTGAAGCAGGTCTGCTGCTCCTCGGTGGCAAAGCCGTAGAGGCTGATGTCGTTCTCGGTCACGTTGAGCACGGTGTAGAGGGTGCCCTCCGCCCCCGCGCCGGGCATGGCCGCGGCCACGCTGGCGGGGCACTGGGCGCAGTAGCCCACCCCCCCGCAGGAGATGACCACGCTGTCCATCGTCTTTTTGATGATCTTACCGCTCAGGCAATAAATCATAGCGTATCCTCGGTTCTACATTAAATGGGCCCGATGCTGCGCGACGTCAGCCGGGTGAGCTGGTTGGCGCTGGTGTGGCAGAACGTGATGGCCATGGCCAGCGCGTCGGCGGTGTCGTCGGGCTTGGGGACGGCGGGCAGGTGCAGCAGGATGCGGGTCATCTCCTGCACCTGCTTTTTGACGGCCTTGCCATACCCTGTCACCGCCTGTTTGACCTGCATGGGGGTGTACTCGTACACCGGCAGGCCGGCCTGGGCCGCCGCCAGCAGGATGACCCCGCGGGCCTCGGCCACCCCGATGACGGTGGTCTGGTTGTGTTGGTAAAACAGCTTTTCGATGGCCAGCACCTCGGGCCGGGTGCGGTGGATCACCTCGCAGACCCCGTCGTAAACGGCGCTGAGCCGTTCTTCAAAAGGCTGGCCGGCGTCGGTCGTCACTGCGCCGAAATCCACCGGCGCGAACCGGTTGCCCACATACTCCACAACGCCCCAGCCCACGATCGCATAGCCGGGGTCAATGCCCAACACTCTCACCTGCTGCCTCAGACCTGCCTTTCCACGCAAAAAAGATATACTGTTATAGTATAGCACAGCGGCGCGGGAATGGCAATTCACCCGCCCCCGCGCAGAAATTTTTTCTTTTCTGTCGTTTCCCTCTTGCATTTTGCCGCGGAATATGGTATCATAATCGGGCCGCAGGACGCGGCGCACAACAGAATATCTGGACGGTTAGCTCAGCTGGTAGAGCATCTGCTTGACGTGCAGGAGGTCACAGGTTCGAGTCCTGTACCGTCCACCAATAAAAAACCGGAGCCTAGGGCTTCGGTTTTTTATTGCATGACATAGCAGACGCGGACCCGTTCGAGTCCTGTACTGCTGCGCAGCCGAGCCGCGTCCAGCGGACGAAACAGGCGAGGCGGAGCAGGGGCCGCGCTCTGATTTTTGCAAGCCCGCCGTGACGGGCGCAGGAAAAATCAGCAAGCGCAACCCGACCCACCAACCCAAAAAGCCCGAGGCCGCAGGCCCCGGGTTTTTCGTTTATATTCGTTTATATGGTTTTATGTGCCGTTTTGCCTGGAAACACTCAGAGGGCCTCCCGGGTGGTCCCGCCGGACTGGTAGCGCACCGGCAGGCAGACCAGGGCGGGCAGAGAGGCGCCGTTCTCGTTCAGCAGCAGGTCCACTGCGGTGCGGGCAATGTCCTGTACCGGCTGGACGATGGTGGAACAGTGCAGATCCTCGCTGTCAAATCGGTAGATGCCGTCAAAGCCGATCATTTGCACATCGTCAGGGACGCGCACCCCCAGGGCATACAGCCGCTTGCGGATCTCGTAGCACAGGCGGTCGGTGCTGCAGAAAATGCCATCGTAGGCAAAAGCGCCGTTTCGGGTGTGCTCGACCAGAAAGGGCTCAAAGGGCGCGAACCCGGTCTCGTTTTCCAGGAACAGGGCGTCGAACGGGACACCCTTGGCCTGACAGGCGGCTTCAAAGCCGGTGCGGCGCTTATCGGTCTCGTTGGCAAGGCCCGAGCCCTGCCCCAGAAACAGTAGCCTTTGGCAGCCCAGCTCGATCAGCTTCTGGGCGGCCAGCTGGCCGCCGCCAAAGTTATCGGAGGCCACGCAGGGCACCCCGGCCCGGAAATGCCGGTCGATGCTGATAAAGGGCAGGGCGGGGTCTACTTCCAGGTTGGGATTGTAGGTCAGGGCGATGACCCCGTCCACTTTGTTTTGCCGGACCATGTTCAGACATTCCTGTTCGGCCTGGCTGTCGTAGTTGGTGATGGTGACGATGGCCCGGTAGCCGCGGCTCATCAGGGTGCCCACAAGGGCGTCGGCCAGATAGCAGTAAAAGGGATTGCGCAGCGTAGGCCAGACCAGGGCCACCGTCTGGGTCCGGTTGGTTTTGAAGCCGCGGGCGTAGCTGTTGACCTGATAGCCCAGCTTGCTGGCGGCCTGTTCGACTTTTTGGCGGTATACATCCCCTACCGGGATGTGATTGAACACCTTGGAGACCGTGCCCAGCGAGACGCCGGCTTCGGCCGCCACATCTTTCATGGTGGGGGCGGTGGTTTTTTTCATCATGACAGTGCTCCTGACAGGGCACAGCCCCGTCCTGGTGCGAAAGCAGGGCGGGGCCGTGTCCAAAGAAGATGAAGGAGAAGAAGATTTCAGGGAATTACAGATGCAGCGCGTACTGCTCCACGGTGACGCGGGCCGCGCCGTCGGCGGCAAAGGTGATGCGTTCGGCTTCGGGCGGAGTGTAGATGCAGGCCGTCATGGTCTGCTCGCCGCCGTTGAGGAACACCTCGATGCTGTTGCGGTCCAGAAGGATGCGGAGACTGAGCGTATCGCTCTGGCTGTGCACGGTACAGCTGCGAAGGTGTACGATATCCTGATGGAACCCTGCCTGGCTCCGGTCAAGGATGAGCCGTCGGGTGCGCGGCTCATAGGTAAGGGTGGTTGAGTGGGCGCCGTCGGCGGCCAGCTTGATGGTAAAAGCACGGCACTCCTTGCCCTCGGGAGTGATGGTCACGCGGAGGTCAGCCACCCGGCCGCCAATGCCTTCCAGAGCTGTCTCGCCTTCCATGAGGACATTCTCGTGCAGGACACGCGCGCCGTGGGCGGCGTCCAGCTCCCGAACGGGGGTCTGGATCAGACGGCCGTCCCGAATGTGCAGCTCCCGCGGGCAGATGGTCTGCCCGAACCACTTGGCCCCATGGGGCTGATCGCTGATGCCGGCCCAGGCCTGCATCCAGGCGGTCATGATCCGGCGGCCATCGGGGGCCTGCATGGTCTGGGTAGCGTAGAAATCAATGCCTTCGTCCATCAGCTGGACGTTTTCGCGGACAAAGCGATGGTTCACAGGGTCATAGCTGCCAATCAGGGCGATCACGCAGTGCCCGTTGTGGAATTCGTCCCGGGCCTGCATCTCCATGGGGCCGACCATCAGCACCTGCTTGCCGTCCAGCTCAAAGAAATCGGGGCACTCCCACATGACGCCGTATTCGCCGCGGCTGGCGTCCAGGATGGTGACGTATTCCCAGCGGAAACCGTCGGCGCTGTGGAACAGCAGGGCCGCGCCGCCCTCTGTTTTGCCCTGCCCGACAAGCACGGCGGAATAGCTGCCGTCCGGCTCCTGCCAGATCTTGGGGTCACGGAAATCGAACCGGCTGAACCCGTCGGGCAGGTGGCGTTCATCCAGCACAGGGGTCTGGAAAGGCTTTTCATAGTGGATGCCGTCCCCTACAGCGACGCTCTGGGTCTGCACGTCCCGGGTCTTGCCGTCCGGCTGCTCTTCCCTGCGGACGCTGGTGTAAAGCAGCAGCTGCCGGCCGTCGGGCAGCTCGGCCGCCGACCCCGAGAAGCAGCCGTCCTTGTCGCTGGGGCTGTCGGGGGCCAGGGCTGCGGGCAGATAGTCCCAGTGCAGCAGGTCGGTGCTGACGGCGTGTCCCCAGTGCATGGGCCCCCAAAAGGTGCCGTAGGGGTAGTATTGATAAAACAGATGGTATTTTCCCTGATAGAACGAAAAGCCGTTGGGGTCGTTCATCCAGCCAATGTAGGGGGTCAGGTGATAGGCGGGACGTTCGGCGGCGGGGATGGCCGCGCCGTGCTGCGCCTCATAGGCGCGGGCTTTTTGTAAGGTCGTGCTGTCCATAGCAGCCTCCTGTAAAAAGATGCTCCGGGCCGGGGCAGATCACCCGGAGGTGCGGGGGCAAAATCAGGCGTAGTAGGCGTCCAGATACTTCTGCATGATGGCCAGGTAGTCGGACAGGCGGTACTCCTCCAGCATGCCCAGGTATTCCTCCCAGGCGCCGTCGGCCATGCCGTTCATGATCCAGTCAGCCTTGCAGGTGTTCATGTAGGTGGACAGGTCGGTCTCCAGCTCGGAAACGGTCTCGGTGTCCTCGTTGCTCATGAACACATTGGGGAAGACGTAGTCGTTGTGCATCTCGGGGGTGTAGATCTGCTCGATCCAGTCCAGACGATACTGGGCGTCGTCGGGGCAGGTGACGTAGACGTCGTAGTAGTCGTTCAGGACGGCCAGAGGACCGTTGACGCTCTCGGCCTCGCGGACTTCCACGGGGGACTCGTCGCCCAGGGGCGCGTGCTTGAGCATCGGCTCGCCGTCGGCGTTGGTGGACATTTCAAAGATGTCGAAGCCGTCGTCCTCGCCGTAGGTGCCCCAGTTGTTCTGGGCGGACTGGATGGGGATGTACATCTGATCCAGCCAGGCGCAGACCAGGGCGGGGTTGGCCGCCTTGGCGGTGACCACGCAGCGGCCGCGGTTGAAGCCGCTGGTGAACGAGCCGTTGTAGGGGGTGATGTTGGTGGTGTCGGCGGTCAGCGGGGGCAGGGGCTCCCAGTCGGTGAGGTTGTCGATGTTGGCCACGTCCCAGGTGAAGCAGACGCCGTACCGGCCGGCCTTGCCCTTGGAAACGTAGGTGGACCACTCCTGGGTGAAGGCTTCCAGGTCAATGAGGTTCTCGGTGTACAGCTTGTGCAGCCACTCGATGCCGGCGCGGTAGCCGGGCTGGGCGGCGGCGCAGATGACCTTGCGGTCGTTGGTGACAGCGATGTGGCGGCTCTTGTCCTGGTCGCCGTAGCCCTCGCCGAAGCCGTTGATCAGGATGGCGGGGTCCTGGTCGCCGTCGTTGACGATGCAGGACATGGGGATGATGTCGCCCTCGATGCCGAACTCGCTCTTGATGCGGTCGGCGTTGTCCCGGAAGGCGATCAGCACCTGCTCAAAATCGTCCACATTGTGGGGCATTTCCAGGCCCAGGAAGTTGAGCCATTTGGTGTTGATGAAGGGCATGCTGCCCACCGTCTGGATGGCGGTCTTGTCCACGCCCAGCTGCTCGATCCAGGGCAGGGCCCAGATGTGGCCCTCGGTGTCGGTGCACATGGTGCGGTACTCGGGGTACTTTTCAAAGACGGCCTGCAGGTTGGGCATACAGGTGTCGATGTACTCCTCCAGAGGGATCACCACGCCCTGGCTGGCGTAGCGCAGCAGGTTGCTGTCCGAGAAATCGGCGGTGAAGATGAAGTCGGTCAGGGTGTTGGGGTTGGACATATTCAGGCTGATCTTGTCGCCCCACTGGTCGGACTGGATGGCAGTCCACTCGATGTGGACGTTGGTGGACTCTTCCAGCCGCTTGAAGATGGTGCGGTTGTTGGGTTCCGATTCGCTGCCGGCGGGGTAGCTGGTGGTGCCGGTCAGGGTGATGGTCTCAGCCAGCGGGAACTCGACGGGGCCGTCCACCACGATGGCTGCGGCTGCTTTATCATTGGCGGAGCTCTTGCCGCCGCAGGCGCTCAGGGCCATGGCGGAGCCGGCCAGGGCGGCTGCCTTGAGGAAATTGCGGCGGGAAATCATCTTTTTCATAGCTTTTTCTCCTTGTTTTCGTGTTGGTTTTCTCGTGTCGGGCTATCGGGCGCAGGCGCAGCGGTCAGCCCTTGATGGAACCGGCCATGATGCCGGCGTCGAAATACTTCTGGAAGAACGGATACATCACGATCAGGGGCAGGCTGGAGATGATGATGGTGGCGTATTTGAGCAGCTCGGCCAGCTGGGCGCGCTCGGCGGTGCTCTGGATGTCCGCAACCATGCCGGACTCGGGCTGGCTCTGGATCAGGATGGAGCGCAGCACCAGCTGCAGGGGCTGCTTGGTGGTGTCATTCAGGTAGATCATGGCGTCAAAGTAGCTGTTCCACATGGCGACGAACTGCCACAGGGCCAGCACCGCGACCAGAGGCATACAGATGGGCACCAGGATCTTGAAGAAGAAAGTCATCTCGCTGGCGCCGTCCACATCGGAGGCCTCCCGCAGCTCGCGGGGAACGCCCTGGTAGTAGGTGCGCGCAATGATCATGTTCCAGACGCTGAACGCGCCGGGCAGGATGACGGCCCACATCGAATCCAGCAGGCCCAGGTTGTTGATGAGCAGGTAGGTGGGGATCAGACCACCGCCAAAGAACATGGTGATGACAAAGAGGGTGTTGAAGATCTTCTTGCCCCGGAAGTCGGGCAGGGACATGGGGTAGGCCGCCAGCATGGTAACCACCACCGAAATGACGGTGAAAAGTACGGAATAAAGAACGGCGTTTTTGAAGCCGGTCCAGATCTGGGCATCGGTGGCCACGCGCTCGTAGGCGGTCAGGGTCCATTTGCTGAAATCAAAGGTGATGCCCTGGTTTTGAAGGGTGACGGGGTCCATAAACGATGCAATGACGATGTACACCACCGGGACCACGATAGCGACCACGAACAGGGCCAGCAGGACATAGCCGACGAACAGGATTGCTTTATCCTGCCGGGTATAGATCGCGAGCCGGCCGCTCTTTTTAGCTTTCGCTGCCATGACTGTGCCTCCTTACAATCCCTTGCCGTCGTTCATCTTGGCGACGATCTTGTTCACGGCTACCAGCAGGATGACGTTGACCACCGTGTTGAATAGGCCGACTGCCGTCGAGAAACTGTAGTCGCCGTCGATCAGGCCGCGCTTGTACACATAGGTAGCAATGATCTCGGAGGTCTGCAGGTTCAGGTCGGTCTGGAGGGCGTAGGCCTTTTCAAAGCCGATGCTCATGATGTTGCCGGCCTGGAGGATGAACTGAATGACCACCATATCCTTGATAGCGGGCCACTCGACTGTCATAATCTGCTGGAGCAGGTTTGCACCGTCGATCATGGCCGCTTCCTTCAGGTCTTTGCTGGCGTTGGAGAGAGAAGCTGTGTACATAATGGAGGCCCAGCCTGCACCTTGCCAGATGCCGCTGATGATGTAGATGGGGCGGAAGGCCTCGGGGATGGTCATAAAGTTGATGCTGGTGTGCAGCAGCCCGTTCAGCGGGCCGGTGACCGACAGCAGGACGCGGACCATACCGCAGAGGACGATGACCGAGATGAAGTTGGGCATATACAGCACCAGCTGGATCTTCTGCTTGATTTTTTTGCTCTCGATGCGGTTGAGCAGGAAAGCCAGAATGATGGGGATGGGGAAGCCCCACAGCAGGCCGTAGACGCTCAGCTTGAGGGTGTTGACAAGGTAGCGCTGGAAATCCGGCGAGGACATGAAGCGCTGGAAGTGCTCGAGACCGACCCACTCGCTGCCCAGGATGCCCTTGAAGGGGTTATAATCCTGGAAAGCGATCAGGATGCCGCCCATAGGCATGTACTTGAAAATCAGGGTCAGCACCACAGCCGGCAGAATGAAGATCAGATACAGCTGCCAGTGCCGCGCAATATAGACGCCCGTATTGTGCACACGCTGGCTGGCCGACACCGCCACCGCCCCCGAGGAAGACGCTTTCGCTTTCATGTGTTCGATTCCTCCTTTTTTGTTATAATGGATGGGTGTTCATTTTGCGTTTGCATACATCACAGGGGTAACCGTTCCTGCGTCGTGTGCAAATGTAAAATGCTTACAGTCATTTTTATACCACGCTATGTGGCAAAAGTCAACAGTGTTTTTCTGGAATACGGTACTCTTTCTGTGAATTTGTATGATTGCACAAATTAAGATGGTGCAAATGTGCAAATCCACGTTTTTGCACTTTTTGATTTGACACGTGTGTGCATTTGCACTATACTAGAGTCAAAGGAGGGATTCCGATGGCAACCCGAGTTACCATTCAAGACATCGCCAATGAGCTGCAGCTCTCACGCAACACAGTATCAAAGGCTATCAACAACACCGGCGTTCTGGCTGACGCCACCCGTGAAAAGATCCTGCGCAAGGCGGCCGAAATGGGCTACAAGCAGTTTGCCTACCTGCCCCTGTTCCAGCCGGAAAGCGCAGCGTCCCCGGCGGACGCCCCAACAAATGCGCCGGCCGAGGCGGAAGCCCAGCCTGGCGGCAAGCGGGAGATCGCCATGCTGACCACCTGTTTCCTCAGCAGCTCCCATTTTTCTTCCATGATGCTGGACCGCTTCCAGTCCGAGATCCACCACCTGCACTACTGCATGACCATCTACCGCATCTCCCCGGAGGAGCTGCACCAGCGCCGCCTGCCCTCAGCTTTTGATCCGGAGCGCACTGCCGGCATCATCTGTTTTGAGGTATTTGATTATGACTACGCCCAGATGCTCTGCGAGCAGGGCATTCCCATTCTGTTTGCAGATTCACCGGTGACGGAACTGAAAGCGCCCCTGAAAGCGGACCTTTTATACATGGATAACCATGTCGAGATCCAGCATTTCATCCAGATCATGCACCAGCGCGGCAAGGACCGGATCGGCTTTATTGGAGAGATCCAGCACTGCCAGTCCTTTTTTGAGCGGTATGCCGCCTATGCCAGTGCCATGACCCAGTTGGGGTTGGCTGACAGCTTGAAATACTGCGCGCTGGAGGGCCTTTCTCCTGCATATTTTGAAGATGCGCTGCGAGCCATGCTGAAAACCAACGGATTACCGGATGTTTTTATCTGTGCCAATGACTTTGTAGCCATCGATGCCATCCGTACCCTGCACAATCTGGGCGTTTCGGTACCAGAAGACGTCTGGATTTGTGGCTTTGACGACAGCCAGGAGGCTTCGGTCATGACGCCGCGGCTGACTTCCATCCATATCCACGGGCAAATCATGGGCTTTACTGCCGCCGACCTGCTGATGACCCGCATCAAGGAACCCTCGCTGAATTACCGGACCGTCTACACCGAGACCAATCTGATCCTGCGGGAATCCACGGGAGACTATGAGGCAAAAGTATGAGCAACCTGATCGATCCTGACCGCCCGCTGATGGCCTTTATCACCAAAATGGCCTACAGCGCCTACCTGAACATTTTATGGCTGATCTGCTGCCTGCCCGTCGTGACCATCGGCGCATCCACCACCGCCCTGTTCTACGTCACCTTAAAGATGGCAGAGGACCGGGACGACGGCTTGACCGGGATGTTTTTCCGGGCTTTCCGGCAAAACTTCCTGCCAGCCACCAAACTCTGGCTGGTTTTGTTGGGCGCAGGGGCGTTTCTGGCAATGGACGGCTATATTGTCTGGCATATCTGGAGCCAGAGCATATTCTGGACGCTCGTCGCCGCTTTGCTCATCGTGGCGGCCATTGTCTACGCGGTGGTTCTGCTGTATGCGTTCCCACTGCTGGCGCGGTTCGAGAACACGACCTTCGGCATTCTCAAAACTGCCCTGCTGGTGGGGCTGCGCTACCTTGTCTGCACGCTGCTGATGGCCGGTATCTATTTTTTGATGGGCTGGGTGGTGGTCAACCTCTTTACCCCCGCCTTCCTGCTGGGGTTTGGCTGCTGCGCGATGCTCTGTTCTTTCCTGCTGGTCAACATCATTCACGCCATTGGCGGCGACCCGGACGCTGAGAACAAAGAGGATGGAGAAAACCAACATGCCGCGGATGAATGAGCGGGCCCGGCAGGACTGGGCCACCCTGCGCAGCCTCCATGGCAAAAAGAGGCTGGAGCATATCTGGAGCTACTATAAGCTGCCCATCATCATTGTGCTGATCCTGTTTTATATGGCAGGTTATGCCGTCTACCGGCAGGCTACTAAAAAGGAGGACGTGCTTTATCTGGCGCTGGTCAATATCGCGCCGGGCGACACTCTGACCGAACAGATGACCGCCGGTTTTGCCAGGGACCAGGGCCTGACCGGCAAACAACAGGTGTATCTCTATAGTGGCCTGCTGCTCTCGGAGAGCGAGGGCGCGGATGAAGAATATGTTTATGCCTCTGAAATGCGGATTGTGTCGGCCGTCACAGCCCAGCGGCTGGACGTTGTCCTGATGGACGCCGAAGCGCGGGACGCTTTTGCCGCCCAGGGCTATCTTGCGGACCTGAGCAGCCTGATACCCGGCCTTACGTGCCAATGGCTGGACGTCTCCCAAACGCCGCTGATCCGTCAGGCCGGCTTTCCCGAGGCAGTCTATCTAGGGGTGCTGGCCAACGCGCCCCACCCCGAACGCGCCGCCGCCTATATCGACTATCTGCTCACATAAGAAAGGAAGGACCGTCCATGGATATTTTGGCAATCGGTGAAATTTTGATCGACCTGACCCAGACCGGTACCGACGAAAACGGGATCCCTCAGTTTGCGGCCAACCCCGGCGGCGCGCCCGCCAATCTGGCGGTGGCAGCCGCCAAGCTGGGCGCACAGACCGCCTTTATCGGCAAAGTAGGTGCCGACGGCTTTGGCAGTTACCTAACCAGCGTGCTGAAGCAGAACGGGGTGGACACTTCCCACGTGGCAGTTGACCCCGAGGACCCCACTACCATAGCGGTGGTTTCGGTGGACGCCTCCGGCGAGCGGAGCTTTAGCTTTTACCGCAAAGCGAACGCCGACGTCAAGCTCACTGCCGGCGATATCCCCGACAGCGCTCTGCAGCGCGCCAGGTTTGTCCATTTCGGCTCGGTCAGCCTGACCGCCGACCCGTCCCGCAGCGCCACTCTGGATGCGGTGCGCCGTGCCAGGGCAATGGGCAAGGTCATCACCTATGATCCCAATTACCGCGCCAACCTCTGGCCGGATGCGGCTGCCGCCGTCGCACAGATGAAAGCCCCGCTGAAACTTGTGGACATCCTCAAAGTCTCGGATGAGGAGCTGCCTTTGCTGACGGGCACCACCGACTACGAGACCGGCACCGCCCTTTTGGCCGAACAGGGCATCCGGCTGATCTTTGTCACCCTTGGCCCAGATGGCGTATTTTACCGCATGGGCAGCCGGACCGGACGTGTTTCTGGCGTCCCCTGCTCCGTCGGGGATACCAACGGCGCGGGCGACACTTTCTTCGGCGCAGCCCTCTCCAAACTCTGCAAAGAGGACCTTGACGCCCTGACCCCTGAAAAACTGGAAGCCATCCTGGCCTTTGCCAACAAAGCCGCCAGCCTCACCACCAGCCGGCACGGAGCGATCCCCGCCATGCCCACCCTGGCGGAGGTCGAAGGCTGAAATACAGACACATAACTTGCCCGCAGGAAAGCCGCACGGACTTGCCGCGGGCAGTTTGTACGTTCTGGGGTGTGCTGTACAGCCCTATAAGGAAGCAGGGTTTGGGGAAGGCACTCCCCAACAAGTACGACCGGCAAGTGTGCTGCGATTTCAAATTTTGAAATTGTGGCCACAGGTCGATACTTGCTTATCGCTTTTTTCAAAACTTTTCCTTTCTGGCTTTCAAAAAGCGCCGCGGCTTTTTCTGATATACCAACTATTTGCGGCAAAACGCTTGCCTTGTCTCGCAAAATATGGTATACACGTTATACGAAAGTTTGACGCTTCACGTTCAACCGAAGGGAGGCCCCGCCATGACCGCCGTCATCTACGCCCGCTACTCCTCGGACAGCCAGCGCGAGGCCTCCATTGAAGGCCAGCTGCGGGACTGCAAAGACTACGCCGAGCGCAACGGTATCACCATCGTGGGCACCTACATCGACCGGGCTTACTCTGCCAAGACCGACGACCGACCCGAATTTCAGCGGATGATTCAGGACAGCGCCAAAAAGATTTTCGATGCGGTCCTGGTCTGGAAACTGGACCGCTTTGCCCGCAACCGCTACGATGCAGTCTATTATAAGCGCCAGCTTGAAAAGAATGGCGTCCATCTCGTCTCGGTCATGGAACCGATCTCGGACGGCCCTGAGGGCATCATGATCGAGAGCTTGCTCATTGGCATGGCCGAATATTATTCGGCGGAGCTGGCCATCAAGGTGGCCCGCGGGGAACGAGAGAACGCCCTTAAGTGCAAGTATAATGGTGGGGTAGTGCCATTGGGCTATGTCATCGGCAAAGAGGACCGGCTCTATCACATCGACCCCGAGATGGCCCCCATTGTGCAGGAGATTTTCACCCGCTATGCCGACGGTGAACCAGCCGAAAAGATCGCGGCCTCCCTGAACGAACGGGGCCTGCGCACCCGCACCGGGAAGCCCTTTGTCAAGAACAGCTTCTTTCAGATCTTCAAGAACCGCCGCTACATTGGGGAGTACAGCTACAAGGACATTGTGATCCCCGGTGGTGTGCCCGCCATTGTGGACCAGGCTCTGTTCGACCGGGTGCAGGAACGTTTCACAAAGAACAAGATCACCCATGGCCGCCCGGCCAAAGAGGAGGTCAACTACCTCCTGACCACCAAGATATTCTGCGGCAAATGCGGCACCCTGATGGGCGGCGAGAGCGGCACAAGCCACATGGGAACCACTTATCACTACTATAAGTGCGGAAAGGCCAAACGCAAGGGGCAGGCACATTGCAGCCTTAAAGCGATCCGCAAGGAACCTTTGGAGCGCTTTGTGGTGGATACGGCGGTCAAATTGGTTTTGAACGATCCGGTCATCGAACACCTGACCGATTTGATTTTAGAAGCCCAGAGCCTGGAAAACACCCGCTTACCAGTGCTGAAGGAGCAGCTTCGGGACACAGAAAAGCGCCTGGCCAACCTGCTGGAGGCCATTGAACAGGGCATCTTGACCTCCACCACCAAGCAGCGCCTGGACGAGCTGGAAGCCCGCAGGGACGCCCTCAAGGCCAACATCCTGGAAGAAGAGCTGCAGAGGCCGGCTCTGAGCCGGGAACAGATCCTGTTCTGGTTTGAGCGGTTCCGTCAGGGAGATGCAAACAGCCCTATGTACCAGCGGCAGATCATCGACAACTTCGTCAACTCGGTCTATGTCTTTGAGGACCGGGTGGTGCTGAACTTCAACTTCAAA
>DWWN01000031.1 GCA_019119685.1 Candidatus Faecalibacterium faecigallinarum | reverse complement strand
GGGTTTGGCTGTTCGCCGATTAAAGCGGAACGCGAGCTGGGTTCAGAACGTCGTGAAACAGTTCGGTCCCTATCTGTCGTGGGCGCAGGATATTTGATGGGAGCTGTCCCTAGTACGAGAGGACCGGGACGGACGAACCTCTGGCGCACCAGTTGTTCCGCCAGGAGCACAGCTGGGCAACTATGTTCGGATCGGATAAACGCTGAAAGCATCTAAGCGTGAAGCCGGCCCAAAGATAAGATATCCCACTGAGAAATCAGGTAAGATCCCTTGAAGACTACAAGGTAGATAGGCACAATGTGTAAGTGGAGTGATCCATTCAGCAGGCGTGTACTAATAGATCGAGGGCTTGACCAGGTAAAGGCACTTGTACTCTAATTGCAAAGCAGGTATTATTCAGTTCTGAAGGCACGTCCTTCAAAACAAAATAGAGAGACGTTCAAGCAGGGCAGACAGGCAGCCATGGAAATGGCAGGTTGGATGCAAGATTTGAACGGCCGGTGTCGATGACGGTGAGGTCCCACCTGTTCCCATTCCGAACACAGAAGTTAAGCTCACTTGTGCCGAAGATAGTTGGCTGGACACGGCCTGTGAAAATAGGTAGATGCCGGCTTCTCGAAAAGCAAAACCCTCAGGGAGTGATCCTTGAGGGTTTTTATTTTGCGTGCTGCGCCGGACGGGCTGCCAAAGGCCGTCCGGGCCGCAGGCCGAACAACGAAAAGGAGGAACTTTATGATCTACACGGTCACACTCAACCCGGCGCTGGACAAAACGGTGGAGATACCCCACTTTGCCCTCGACGCGGTGAACCGGATCGCCTCTGTCCGCACCGACCCGGGCGGCAAGGGGATCAACGTCTCGAAGGTGATCGCAAAGCTGGGCGGGCGCAGCCGGGCGGTGGGCGTCGTGGCGGGCGGCGCCGGGCGCGTCCTGGCCGCGCAGCTGGAAGCGCTGGGGCTGGACACCCTCCTGGCCGACGCCGGCGAGGGGGAGACGCGGACCAACCTCAAAGTGATCGACCCGGCAGGGCACACCAACACCGACATCAACGAGCCGGGCCCCGCCGTCGCCGCCCAGGTGCTGGAAAGCCTGCTGGAACGTCTGACGGGCAGCGTCCGGGCGGGGGACATCGTGGTGCTTGCGGGCAGCCTGCCTGTGGGCGCGCCGCAGGACACCTACCGCACCTGGACCGCTGCCTGCCGTCAGGCGGGGGCAAAGGTGTTCCTGGACGCCGATGGCGCGCCGCTGGCCGCCGGCATCGAGGCCCGGCCCTATCTGGTCAAGCCCAACGAGCACGAGCTGGCCCGCCTGCTGGGGCGCGAGCTGGGCGGCGTCGGGAAGCTGCGCGCCGCCGCAGGCGAGCTTCTGGCGGCCGGGGTGGAAAAAGTAGTGGTGTCCCTGGGCAGCCGGGGCGCGCTGTACGCCACCAAAACACAGGTCATCCTGGCCGACGGCCTGCCGGTCAAAGTGGGCAGCACGGTGGGGGCAGGGGACAGCGTGGTGGCCGCGCTGGCCTGGGCCGAAGAACAGGGCCTGTCCCTGGAGGAGGCTGCGGTCCTCTCGACGGCCACCGGCGCAGCCAACGTCATGTGCAGCGGCACCCAGGCGGCCGACGCTGAGACGGTCAGGGCGCTGATGCCGCGCGTCACCTGGCGGACGCTGTAAACCCCTTTTCCGGCAGCAAAAAGTCCCGTCCATCCGGTTGCGGAGGGCGGGACGTTTTTATTTGTTCTGCTCCGGGGCGGTGGGCTGGCGGCGGCGGGTGGCCGTATCCTCAAAGCTGAAGGACGCCGGCTGGTGGCGGGACTGGGTGTACTCGAACAGCAGCCCGTCGGCGTTGAAGGTCACGCTGGACACCACCACGACGCTGCCGTAGCCGTCCAGGTCCAGCAGGGCCTCGTCCCGGGTGGTGGCGCGCTCCACCGTGACCCGGCGCTTGGTGGTGGCGATGCGGATGTGCAGCACCTTTTCGATGTATTCGTAGATGGACTGGGCCGCGATCTCGGCGGTCAGGCCGGGCACCATCGCCTGGGAAAAGTAGTTCACGTCCAAAATCAGCGCCTTGCCCTCGAGGTAGCGCACCCGCTCGATGGCCCACAGCGGTTCGCCCACCATGAAGCCGCTCTGGGAGGCCAGACGCTCGTCGGCCTCCACCTGTTCAAACCGCACCACTTTGGTGACGGCGTGCAGGTTGTTGCGCTCGTCCGTCTCCCGGAAGCTCTCGATCACGCCGATCAAAAAGGAAGCCTTGCCGGCCGGCCGGTAGATCACCCGCACCCCCTTGCCCTGGATGGGCTGGAGATAGCCGGCGGCGGTCAGGTCGGCCAGGGCGCGGCGCAGGGTGTTGCGCGCGCAGCCGTACTCCTGGATCAGCTCGCTCTCGGCAGGCAGCAGGGACTGGTAAGGATAGTCCTGCGCTTCGATCTTCTGTTTGATACTGCGGTAAATGCCCTCAAATTTGGCCTTGGGCATACAACATCGCCTCCACCATGTTCAAATGTTTGAACTCAGTATACAGCAAACATCGCCAAATCGCAAGGGGTCTGTTTGTGCCAAGCTCTGAAAAACCGCTTTTGATAAGACGTTTTTCCGAAAATGCGTTGACTTTGCCGCCCGGGGTGCTATACTGGTGCCAGAACGAAAAGATGTTTGAACTTGTTCAGAGGTTTGAACAGGCGGACATCAGTTGAAGGAGGATGTTTCATGGGTAAATACGTAGAGGACGCCAAAGAACTGCTCGCGGCAGTCGGCGGCAAAGAAAACATCGCTGCGGTATCGCACTGCGTCACCCGGATGCGCTTTGTGCTGAACGATCCGGCCAAAGCAGACGTGCCCCGCATCGAAAAGATCAAGTCGGCCAAGGGCACCTTTACCCAGGCCGGCCAGTTCCAGGTCATCATCGGCAACACGGTCAGCGACTTTTACAACGATTTCGTGGCCGTGTCGGGCATCGAGGGCGTCTCGAAGGACGCCGTCAAGAGCGCGGCCAAGCAGAACCAGAACCGCGCCCAGAAGATCATGAGCGCCCTGGCCGAGATCTTCGCCCCGCTGATCCCCATCATGATCACCGGCGGCTTGATCCTGGGCTTCCGCAACTGTATCGACAGCATGTACCTGCTGGAAAACGGCACCAAGACCCTGGTGCAGGTCAGCCAGTTCTGGAGCGGCGTGGACAGCTTCCTGTGGCTGATCGGCGAGGCCATCTTCCATATGCTGCCGGTCTGCATCTGCTGGTCGGTGACGAAGAAGATGGGCACCACCGAGAGCCTGGGCATCGTCCTGGGCCTGACCCTGGTGTCCGGCCAGCTGCTGAACGCCTACTCGGTGGCCACCACCGCCGCCGCCGACATCCCCAAGTGGGACTTCGGCTTCGTCCAGGTCAACATGATCGGCTACCAGGCGCAGGTCATCCCCGCCATGCTGGCCGCCTTCACCCTGGTGTACCTGGAGCGCTTCTTCCGTAAGATCTGCCCGGCCGTCATCTCGATGATCGTGGTGCCCTTCTGCAGCCTGGTGCTGTCGGTCATGGCCGCCCACTTCGTGCTCGGCCCCATCGGCTGGGCCATCGGCTCCGCTGTTTCGTCCGCCGTGTACGCCGGCATCTCCGGCCCGTTCCGCGTCATCTTCGGCGCCGTGTTCGGCTTTGTGTACGCCCCGCTGGTCATCACCGGCCTGCACCACATGTCCAACGCCATCGACCTGCAGCTGGTGGCTGACTTCGGCGGCACCATGCTGTGGCCCATGATCGCGCTGTCCAACATCGCCCAGGGCTCGGCCGTCCTCGGCATGATCTACCTGCAGCGCAAGAACGCCGCCGCACAGGAAGTCAACGTCCCCTCCTGCATTTCCTGCTACCTGGGCGTGACCGAGCCTGCCATGTTCGGCGTCAACCTGAAGTATAACTTCCCGTTCCTGTGCGGCATGATCGGTTCGGCTGTGGCCGGCGTCGTCTGCACCGCCACTTCCACCACCGCCAACTCGGTGGGCGTCGGCGGCCTGCCCGGCATCCTGTCCATCCAGCCCGCTTACATGCTCACCTTCGCCATCTGCATGGTCATCGCCATCGTCATCCCCTTTGTGCTCACCGTCGCTGTGGGCAAGAAGAAGGGCGTCAACTGAGCCATGCACCAGACCGTAGACTACACTCCCTCGCGGGATGACCCCTGTTTCGAGGCGGCCCTGGTGGAATACCGGGCCCACCGCCCCGCCAAGACCACCGGCAACCCCTACCATGTGCTGGGCGAGCCGGTGGGGGATATGCGGGACAACATGGGCTGCCAGAACCGGGACCTGTCCGCCGGCGTGACGGTCCGCCGCGTCACGCTGGACGGCGTGCAGGCCCGCTGCTACCAGGCGGGCGAGGACCCGGACGGCCCGTGCCTGTTCTTCATACACGGCGGCGGCTTTGTGGGCGGTTCGGTCCAGGTGATGGAGAACCCCTGCAAGTACCTGGCCCAGATCACCGGCGGGCTGGTGGTCAACATCGACTACCGCCTGGCCCCCGAGACGGCGTTCCCCGGCAACATGGTGGACTGCATCCGGGCGGTGCGGGCCGTGCTGCGGGACGGCAATTTCCAGTTCGACCGCCGCAAAGCGTTCCTGGCAGGGGACAGTGCCGGGGCGAACCTGGTGCTGGCCTGCCTGCAAACGATGAAGCCGGGCTACTTTGCCGGGGCGGTGCTCTACTACCCGGTGGTGGACCTTGCCTGCGGGCCCCTTTGGCACTGGGACGAGAGCCTGTACCGGGGCTGGCCCGACGCGCTGGTCCAGCACTGCGCCACCAGCCTGCAGGGCAACGAGCCCCTGATGCAAAAGCTCTACCTGCAGGGCAACGCCGGCGCCGACGCCCCGCTGGTCTCCCCCATCTACCGGGAAGGGGGCTTCGGCTGCCCGCTGCTGATCCAGTATGCGGAATACGACTACCTGCGCCCGCAGGTGGAAGCCTTTGCCCGGCGGCTCGCCGCCCGGGGCGCCCAGGTGGACACCATCCTCTACCGGGGCCTGAACCACGCTTTCCTCGACCTGTTTGGGATCGTGCCCCAGGCGCAGGAGAGCGTTGAACGGATGGGCGCGTTTATCCGGCGGCATGGATAAGGAGAAAGAGGCCCCGCGGGCAGGCGGGGCAAATGATAAGAGGCAACGAAGAAACATTTTTGTGCGAACTACAGGAAGGGAAGGTGCGATTCATGGCAAATTTTCAGGATAAAGTCGTCTACCAGATCTACCCCAAGTCGTTTTGTGACACCAACGGCGACGGCCTGGGCGACCTGCCCGGCGTGACCGCCAAGCTGGACTATCTCAAGGACCTGGGGGTGGATTACCTCTGGCTGACCCCCTTCTTCCCCTCGCCGCAGCACGATAACGGCTACGACGTGGCCGACTACTGCGCCATCGACCCCCGTTTCGGCACGATGGAGGACCTGGAGACCCTCGTCCGGGAGGCGGACAAGCGCGGCATCGGCCTGATGCTGGACATGGTGTTCAACCACACCTCCACCGACCACGAGTGGTTCCAGCGGGCTCTGGCCGGGGAGAAGAAGTATCAGGACTACTACATCTTCAAGGAGGGCAGCCCCGACAAGCTGCCCACCAACTGGGTGTCCAAATTCGGCGGCCCGGCCTGGGAGTATGTGCCCAGCCTGGGCAAGTGGTACCTGCACCTGTTCGACGTCAGCCAGGCCGACCTGAACTGGGAGAACCCCGAGGTCCGGGCCGAGCTGGCCTCGGTCCTCCGCTTCTGGAAAGGCAAGGGCATCAAGGGCTTCCGCTTCGACGTGGTCAACCTGATCTCCAAGCCCGAAGTGTTCGAGGACGACGACAAGGGCGACGGCCGCCGCTTCTACACCGACGGCCGGAACGTCCACCGCTACCTGCAGGAGTTGGTGGCCGCCGGCGGCATCGAGGGGATGATCACGGTGGGCGAGATGTCCTCCACCAGCCTGGAGAACTGCATCGGCTACACCAACCCCGACAACCACGAGCTGACCATGACCTTCAGCTTCCACCACCTGAAGGTGGACTACAAGAACGGGGACAAGTGGGCCCTGATGCCCCCCGACCACATGGCCCTGAAAAACCTGTTCACCCTCTGGCAGGAGGGGATGCAGGCCGGCAACGGCTGGAACGCCCTGTTCTGGTGCAACCACGACCAGCCCCGCGCCGTCAGCCGCTTTGGCGACGAGGGCAGGTACTGGAAAGAGAGCGCCAAAATGCTGGGCACTGCCACCCACATGATGCGGGGCACCCCTTACATCTACCAGGGCGAGGAGCTGGGCATGACCAACTGCCACTTTGCCGCCATCGGCCAGTTCCGGGATGTGGAGAGCCTGAACTACTACCAGATCCTCCAGCAGCAGGGCAAGACCCCCGACGAGGCGCTGGAGATCATCCAGCAGCGCAGCCGGGACAACGGCCGCACCCCCATGCAGTGGGACGCTTCGGCCCACGCGGGCTTTACCACCGGCGAACCCTGGATCGGCGTGGTGGACAACTACCAGACCATCAACGCCGCCGCCGAGGTGGGCGACCCCGACTCCATCTACAGCTACTACAAGCAGCTGGTGGCCCTGCGCAAGCAGCACCCGGTGATCCAGTCCGGCAAGATCGAGTTCCTCGATAAGGACGACCCCGACCTGCTGGCCTACCGCCGCTGGGACGCCCAGCATGAACTGCTGGTGTTGTGCAACCTGACCGGCCACGACGCCCCCGCCGCCCTGCCCGAGGGCTGGCAGGACGCCAAGGTGCTGCTGGGCAACTACCCCGACGCGGCCCCCCGCGCGGCCCTGCGCCCCTATGAGGCGCTGGTGCTGGAGCGCTGAACGCAAGCCATCTCCTACCCTTCATAAGAAGAAGCATATCCTTCAAAGAGTTCGCCCGCAGGGCCGCTTCGCCGGCTGTGCGGGCGTTCTCTTTTTGGTGGGATTTTGGCCTGCCCCCTCGCCAACGGGGCGAAAATCTGTTACACTAAAAGCAGCGCTTTGACCCCGAAAAAACCGCGGCGGGAGCGTATCCTGCCATTGAGGGGAAGCATGACCGGAAGGGAGGCCCATCCATGCAGCTAGAAACAGAACAGACCATGCGGCGCAAGGAACACAGCATCGTGTTTGAAGTCCGGGCGGCCCAGACCGACCCGGCGGCCGCCGACGCCCTGATCGGGCAGTATATGCCCTTTATCCGCAGCGAGACCTGCAAATTCACCCACGCGCCCATCGAGGCCGGCCACGAGGACGAGCTGAGCATCGCCACGCTGGCTTTTTACGAGGCGGCATTGTCCTATCAGCGGGGGCGGGGAGCCTTTTTGCCCTATGCAGCGGCGGCCATCCGCAACCGCCTGATCGACCACTACCGGGTCGAGCAGCGGCACGGCGGCACCGTCTCTCTGGACGTCCCCGCCGGAGAGGACGGCCGCCTTTTGTCTGAGACCCTGCCCGACACCCGGGACGAGATCGCAGCCTACGACCTGCGGGAGGCCACCCGGGCCGAGATCGCGGAATTTGGCCGGCAGCTGGCTTCGTTCGGCATTGGCTTTTCCGATGTGGCAGATAACTGCCCCCGGCAGGAGCGCACCCTGGCCGCCTGCCGGGCGGTGCTGGACTGCGCCCGGGCCAACCCCATCCTGCTGGACAAGCTGCTGCGCACCGGGCGGCTGCCCATACGGGACCTGGTCCTTGGCTCCGGCGTGGACAAAAAGACCATCGAGCGCCACCGGAAATACCTGGTGGCTATCCTGCTGGCGTTTACCAACGGATATGAGATCATCCGGGGACACTTGTGCCAGCTGACGCCAAGAGGAGGGACGCGGGAATGAAATACCTTGTCATGGAGACCCACCCCGCCTATGCGGTGGTGCTGGACGAACGGGGCCGCTTTTTGAAGGCGGCCAACCTCCACTACCAGGTGGGCCAGACGGTGGAGGATGTGGTGGAGCTGCGCCTGCCCCCGCCCCGGCGGCGCTTCCGGCCGGCTTGGGGGGCGCTGGGCGCGCTGGCTCTGGCTGCCTGCCTCTGCCTGGGCTTCTTCGGGTACTGGCAGCCCAACTTTATCCCTTATGGGACGCTGCGCATCCAGATCAATCCCGATGTGGAGCTTTCGGTCAGCAAAACGGACCGCGTGCTGGACCTGCGGGCTCTCAATGCTGACGGCGAGACGCTGCTGGACGGCCTGGACCTGAAAGGGGAGGACAGCGACGACGCCGTGCAGGAACTGGTCGAGAAAGCGTTTGAAAAGGGATTTTTGGCCCGGGGCGGGGCCGTGTCCATCACGGCCAGCAGCGAGGACGACGACTGGCAGATCCGGGAGGAAGCAGCCCTCCAGGCCCAGCTGCAGGCAAAATACGGGGATGGCATCGCCGTTTACCTGGGCGGGGCAGTGCCCGAGCAGGACGCCGCCGGCCAGCAGGAACAAAACCGGCAGCCCTCCTCTGTGCCTGCCCAGCCTGAGAGCGCGCCCCCGGCGGCTTCCCAGACCCAGCCCGCCGCGCCGTCCCGGGGCGACCCCCAGGACGACTGGGACCCCACCGGCTCGGACTATCCTTATGACAGCGATGACGATGACGACGATGAGGACGAAGACGAGGAGGATGAGGACGAGGATTGGGACGACTGGGACGAGTACGACTGACCAGGCTTGAAAAAATTTGCGGGACGGCCCCGGTTTTGGGCGGGCTGGCACGTATCCTTTGGATGTAAGCCGAACGCAAAAGAAATTTTGAAAAAACTTTTGCAAGACCCCGGTTTCGGGGCAGCGGCTCCGTAAACTGAAAACAAAGGAACAAACAACCACCCCCACAACTATAAGGAGATGACTACCATGAAAAAGAACCGCAAGCTGAGCCTGACCCTCGCCGCCGCCCTGGCCCTGACCGCCCTGACCGCCTGCGGCTCCCTGTCCGCTTCCGCCGCCATTGATGCGGCCGGCGCCAAACGGATCGCCGCCGAGCATCTGGGCCGGGACGTCAGCGAGCTGCGCGTCCTGGAATGCGAGCGGGACGACGGCAAGTACGAGATGGAGGTCCTGGTGGACGGCGTCAAGTACGACTTTGAGATCGGCGCATCCAGCGGCAAAGTGCTGGAATGCGAGCGCGACAGCCGCGACTGGGACGACCGCTACGATGACGACTGGGACGACCGCTACGATGACGACTGGGATGACCGCTACGACGAGTGGGACTGAGCTTTTCCCACGCTCTGCTGACGGGACAGCTTCCAGCTAAACAGAAAAACCCCCGGGCGCGGTAAGCGTCCGGGGGCTGTGTTTGTGTGGGGGTTATTCCAGCAAAAGCACCGCTACATCGTTCACATTGGTGCCGGTGGGGCCGGTGATGAGCAGGCCGTCCACCGCCGCGAGGGCGTGGTAGGCGTCGTTTTGGGCCAGCACGGCGGCAACGTCCAGCCCGTGGGCCGTGAGGGCGGTCAGCGTTCCGCCGTCCACATAGCCCCCGGCGGCGTCGGTGGGGCCGTCGGTGCCGTCCGAGCCCACGCTGAACAGCGCCGCGTCAAGGCCGGCGAGGCCGGGCGCGGCCGCCAGGGCAAGCTCCTGGTTGCGGCCCCCGAGGCCCTGCCCGGTCAGATGGACCACCGTCTCGCCCCCGGCCAGGAAGGCGCGTTTGCCGCCCGGCCCGGCGTGGGTGCGGGCGATATCGGCCAGGAACCGGCCGGCCTCCCGCGCTTCGCAGTCCAGATGGTCGGTCAGGAGCAGGGGCTGGTAGCCCCGGGCGCGGCAGGCGTCCGCAGCGGCGGCGCACAGCTGCCGGACGCTGCCGGTGATCTGGGTCTCCACGTTGGAGAGGGCCTTGGGGGTCTCCCGGGCCAGCAGCGCGCGGGCCGCGGGGGACAGGCGGAGGCGGTACTTTTGGGCGATGGCCAGCGCCTGGGCGCAGGTGGAGCGGTCGGGCGCGGCGGGCCCCGAGGCGATCATGTCCAGCGGGTCCCCCAGCACGTCGCTGAGGACGATGCTGTACACCCTGGCCGGGGCGCAGGCCAAGGCGAACCGCCCGCCCTTGACGGCGGACAGCCGCTTGCGGATGGTGTTCATCTCCACGATGCCGGCCCCGCAGGCCAGCAGCTGGCCGGTGATGTCCTGCAGCTCGGCGCCGGGCAGCAGGGGCTTTTCCAGCAGGGCGCTGCCCCCGCCCGACAAAAGAAACAGGATGGTGTCCCCCTCACGGGCGCTTTCGGCCAGGTCCAGGGCGGCCTGGGTGGCCCGGAACGAGTTCTCGTCCGGCACCGGGTGCCCCGCCTCGTAGCAGGCAACGCCGGGAATCTCCCCCTGCACGTGGCCGTACTTGGTCACCACCACCCCGGCATCCACGCGGCCAAGGGTCTCGACGGCGGTGCGGGCCATGGGCCAGGCGGCTTTGCCGGCGGCCACCAGCAGCACCCGGCCGGGAAAGCGCTTCCCCTCCAGCGCACGGCGCACCGCCTCGTCGGGCAGGACGGCGGCAATGGCGGTGCGGACGATGGTTTCAGCGTCGGCGCGCAGGTCTTGGTACATCAACGGCACTTCCTTTCTGATGGGGTGTTTACAGCAAAAGCGGGCAGAGCACCGCGGTCAGGATGCCAGCCACCACCAGGGACAGGCTGCTGACCGCCTCGGCGGTCTGGCTCATCTCGGCGGCCTTGGACGTGCCGATGACGTGGGCTGACGTGCCGAAAGCCGCGCCCTGTGCGGCGGGGTGGTCCAGCCGCAGCAGGCGGCACAGCTGCGGCCCGAACACGCTGCCCAAAATGCCGGTCAGGATGATGGCGGCGGTGGTCAGGGCCGGCGCGCCCCCGGCGGCCTCGCTGACGGCGATGCCCATGGCGGTGGTGATGCTCTTGGGCAGCAGGGAGAGAGTGAGCACCGAGTCCAGCCGGAACAGAACGGCCAGCCCCCAGACGCAGCCGAGACTGGTCAGGGTGCCCGCCACAACCCCCGCCAGGATGGCGGGCAGGTCATAGCGCAGCCGGCGGAACTGGGCGTGCAGCGGGATGGCCAGGCAGACGGTGGCCGGCGTCAGCAGCCAGGAAAAAGCCTCGCAGTGGCTCTGGTACGTCTCGTTGGGGATGCCGGCCGCCGCCAGCACCACCGCCGTCAGGACGGCCGCGATCAGGATGGGGTTGAAGATGGGCAGCCGCAGCTTTTGCTGGCACAGGCGGCCCAGCTCATAGGCAAAAAAGGTCAAGGCGACGGCAAAGAGGGCCGACGAGGCGAGAAACTCAGTCATGGGGCTCCTCCTTTTTGCGGCGGCCCAGCATGGCCTGGGTGACAAGGCCCGTCACGGCGAACACCACCACGGTGGACAGCACGATGATGCCCAGCACCGCCGGCCAGACCGGGGCCAGCATGGGCCAGACGTCCACCAGGCCCACCGCCGGCGCGATGAACAGCAGGGGCATCAGCCCCAGCAAAAACTGGCCGCAGCCGGCCACCGAATCGAGAGGCAGCCGCCCGCTTTCCAGCGCCAGAAAGAGCAGCGCCAGCCCCCATACCGCCGCCGGGATGGGCAGGGGCAGCGCCGCGTGCAGGGCCTCGCCCGCCAGGGTAAAGCCGGTGATCCACAAAAATTGCTGCAGATAACGCAAAAATGATCCCTCACTTTGTTTTACTTCCGCCGCCTGCCGCGCGCGGCAGACAGTGCGCCCCCTATTATGGCACAAAGCGGCGATTTGTCAAGAGCTGCCCGCGCCGGAGGGTTGACAGCGGGCCGCCGCCGTCCTGCTGGGCGGGGAACGAAAGGCGCTCCGCCGCTCTTTTGTGCGCCCTGCTGTAAAATGCCTGCTGCGGCTTGTGCAGGGTGCGCAGTTGACATCCTTGGAACTATGTGGTATATTTATAACACAAAGAGCGAAATATACCGCATAACAAGGAGGCGTCACCATGAAAAAGAAGTATTACCTCGAAGGGATGCTGGGCCTGCTCTCCCTGCTGGGCTTTGTGGGCGTGTTCACCGAGGAGCGGATGTTCCTGGCATTCTTTGCGTTCGCGTGCAATTTCCAGTATTTTTTCATCCCGGCGGACGAGATGATGACCGCCTACATGAACAAATCGGCGGCCCGCGCTTTTTACGGCGATATGTTCCTGACCGGGGCGGTGACGCTGGGCTGCATCCTGGCAGGGCTGCCCGCCGGCAGGGCCCTTTTGTACGGCATCCTGGCGGGATGGGCGGCCGCGGTGGTGGTGCAGTCGCTGTCCGTCTCGTTTTACAGGTTCCGGGAAAGCTGGGGCGCCCAATGATCCGCAACCGCATGAAGGAATACCGCGCCCGCACCGGTATGAAACAGGAAGAACTGGCCGCCCTCGTGGGGGTCCGCCGGGAGACCATCGGCAACCTGGAAAACGGCAAGTACAACCCCTCTCTGGTCCTGGCCTGGAACATCGCCAAGGTCTTTGGCGTGACCATCGAGGACGTGTTCACGGTGGAAGAATGAAGGAGGCTCCATGAAAAAACTGAGCTGCGTGTTCTTTGGTTTGGCTGTTTTGCTGTCGGACGTGATGTGCTGGGTGGTGGGCTACCGCTACAGCGACATGCTGTGGGGCATCCGGTATGCCTGCTACAGCGCCCCGGCCTGGACGGCCTGGCTGACGGCGCTGCCCTTCCTGGCGGGCATTGCCCTGTGCGCCGCGCTGGGGGTGTATCTGCGCCGAAAAAGCCGGTGAACGGACAAAAACGGGTTGACAACCCTCCTTTGCCGTGCTACAATGCTTGCAACAAAGGCTGTGACCGGGAAAAGTAAGGCCCAAGCGCCACCCTGCCAGAGAGTGCGGGCAGGTGGGAGCCGCACAGGGGGCCGGGCCTGAAGAACACCCGCGAGCCGCCGCCTGAACCTGCGCCCCTGCCGGCGCGGCAGTAGGGCCGGCCGGAGGCCGCACGTTACGCGGCACTGCTTTCAACGGGGAGAGCACAAAGCGGCCGGCAGGGTCAAACTGCCGGCAACCCAGGTGGCACCACGGATACGGCAGCATTCGTCCTGAAAAGGGATGTTTGCTGCCGTATTTTTATTGCAAAGGAGCAAGACGTTATGTGCTGTATCATGGGTTACACCGGGCACGACCTGCCCGCCGCCGAATTCAAGGAATACCTGCTGCGGACCGTCAGCCGCGGCCCCGACGACCAGAGGGTGATCGAGGGGCCCTTTGGCCTGATGGGCTTTGGGCGGCTGGCCATCATGGGGCTGACGCCGGACGGGATGCAGCCCTTTACCCGCGGGGCGGACTGCGTGGTCTGCAACGGGGAGCTGTACGGCTTCCGGTTTGAAAAGGCTATCCTCGAGCGGGCGGGGTACAAGTTCAAGTCGGGCAGCGACTGCGAAATTTTGCTGCCCCTGTACTACGAGTATGGGCTGGATATGTTCCGCCACCTGGACGCCGAGTTCGCGCTCATCCTCTACGATTCCCGCAAGGACCGGCTGATCGCCGCGCGGGACCCCATCGGCATCCGGCCGCTGTTCTACGGCTATTCCAAGTCCAGCCACCAGATCGCCTTTGCCAGCGAGCTGCAGAACCTGGTGGGCTGGTGCGAGGACATCCGCCCCTTCCCCACCGGCAGCTATTACTGCGACGGGCGGTTCGTCCGCTACGAGGACATCGCCGACGTGCCCGCGCCCCACGCCGACGGGATGGAGGCTGTGCTGCGCAACATCCGGGAAAAGCTGATCGCCGGGGTGGAAAAGCGCCTGGACGCCGACGCGCCGCTGGGCTTCCTGCTGTCGGGCGGGTTGGACTCGTCCTTGGTGTGCGCCATCGCGGCCCGCAAGCTGGGCCGGCCCATCCGCACCTTCGCCATCGGGATGGACACCGACGCCATCGACCTGAAATACGCCCGCCAGACCGCCGCGTATCTGGGCAGCGAGCACCACGAGGTCATCATCACCCGGGACGATGTGATCCAGAGCCTGGAAGAAGTGGTGCGCATCCTCGGCACCTGGGACATCACCACCGTCCGGGCCAGCGTGGGGATGTACCTGCTGTGCAAGGCCATCCACCGGGACACCGACGTCCGGGTGCTGCTGACTGGCGAGATCTCGGACGAGCTGTTCGGCTACAAGTACACCGACTACGCCCCCACTGCCGACGCCTTCCAGCAGGAGAGCCAGAAGCGGGTGCGGGAGCTGTATATGTACGACGTGCTCCGGGCCGACCGGTGCATCTCGGCCAACAGCATCGAGGCCCGCGTCCCCTTTGGCGATTTGGACTTTGTCCGGTACGTCATGGCCATCGACCCCGAGATGAAGGTGAACCACTACGGCAAGGGCAAGTACCTGCTGCGCAAAGCCTTTGAAGGGGACTGGCTGCCCCCCGAGATCCTCTGGCGGGAAAAGGCCGCCTTCTCGGACGCGGTGGGCCACAGCATGGTGGACGACATCAAGCAGTACGCCGAGGGCTTTTACACCGACGAGGAATTCCAGATGCGGCGGGCCAACTACTCGGCCCACTGTATGCCTTTTACCAAAGAGAGCCTGCTCTACCGCGAGCTGTTTGAAAAGCACTACTACGACCAGGCCCGCACCATCGCCGCCTTCTGGATGCCCAACCGCGCCTGGCCCGGCTGCGACGTGGACGACCCTTCGGCCCGCGTGCTGGCAAACTACGGGGCCAGCGGGGTGTAAAACCAGCATTTCCGGTGAAAATGACCAGAATCTGCGGCCTGGATGCGTATTCGATTTGTCGCGTCTGTCACTTGAAAAGAATTGCATACACGGTATAATAAAATGCAAGGGAACAATGGCGTTCCTGGCAGGCCGCTGCGCCTGCCAGGGGCGCCTTTTGTTTTTTGCACACCTGTGATAGAGATAGGATGGGATAGGAATGGATCGTTGGAACGAACGCACAGCCCCCGCCGGCCTGTATGACCCCAGGTTCGAGCACGACGCCTGCGGCATCGGCGCGGTGGTGGATATCCACGGCCGCAAGAGCCACCAGACGGTCAGCGACGCGCTGACCATCGTCGAGCATCTGGAGCACCGCGCCGGCAAGGACGCCGAGGGCAGGACCGGCGACGGCGTGGGCATCCTGCTGCAGATCAGCCACAAATTTTTCTCCAAGGTCGCCGACGAGCTGAACATCTCCATCGGCGGCGAGCGTGAGTACGGGGTGGGGATGTTCTTCTTCCCCCAGGACGAGCACCTGCGCGCCCGCGCGATGAAGCTGTTCGAGCTCGTCACCCGCAAGGAGGGCCTGGCCTTCCTCGCGTGGCGCAAGGTGCCGGTGGCCCCCGAGATCCTGGGCAGCACCGCCCGCGACTGTATGCCCGCCATCTGGCAGTGCTTTATCAAAAAGCCGGCCAAGGTGTCCAAGGGCATCGACTTTGACCGCCGGCTCTACATCGTCCGCCGGGTGTTCGAGCAGGCCAGCAGCGGCACCTATGTGGCCAGCCTGTCCAGCCGCACCATCGTCTACAAGGGGATGTTCCTGGTGGGGCAGCTGCGCCGCTTCTACGCCGACCTGCAGGACGAGGACTACGAGTCCGCCATCGGCATGGTGCACAGCCGCTTTTCCACCAACACCGCCCCCAGCTGGATGCGGGCCCACCCCAACCGCTTCATCCTGCACAACGGCGAGATCAACACCATCAAGGGCAACACCGACGCCATGCTGGCCCGGGAGGAGTCCATCTCCTCGCGCATCATGCAGGACGACATGAACAAGATTTTGCCCATCGTCAACACGGCCGGCTCCGATTCGGCCATGCTGGACAACACCCTCGAGTTCATGGTGATGAACGGGATGGACCTGCCCCTGGCCGTCATGATCACCATTCCCGAGCCGTGGGAGAACAACAAGAACATCAGCCGCAAAAAGCGGGACTTTTACCAGTATTACGCCACCATGCTGGAGCCCTGGGACGGCCCGGCGGCCATCCTCTTTTCGGACGGCGACGTGGTGGGCGCGGTGCTGGACCGCAACGGCCTGCGCCCCAGCCGCTACACCATCACCAAGGACGGCCGGATGATCCTGTCCTCCGAGGTGGGCGTGCTGGACTGCCCGCCCGAAAACGTCCTGGTCAAGGACCGGCTGCGCCCCGGCAAGATGCTGCTGGTGGACACCGTCAAGGGCGAAGTGGTGGACGACGAAAAACTGAAGGAGACCTACGCCAGCCGCGAGCCCTACGGCGAATGGCTGGACCGCAACCTGGTCCAGCTGCGGGATCTGAAGATCCCCAACTGCAAGGTGCCCTCTTACACCTCCGACGAGCTGACGCGGCTGGAAAAGGCCTTTGGCTACAGCTACGAGCAGGTGAACGAGATCATCCTGCCCATGGCCCAGAAGGGGGCCGAGCCCAGCGGCGCGATGGGCACCGACACCCCGCTGGCCGTTTTGAGCAGCCGGCGGCCGCCCCTGTTCAGCTACTTCAAGCAGATGTTCGCCCAGGTGACGAACCCCCCCATCGACGCCATCCGCGAAAAGGTGGTCACTTCCACCAGCGTCTATGTGGGTGCGCACGGCAACCTGCTGGAGGACCGGCCCGAGAACTGCAAGGTCCTCAAGGTGCACAACCCCATCCTGACCGAGACCGACCTGCTCAAGATCAAGCACATGAACGTGCCCGGCTTCAAGACGGCCACCATCTCGATCAACTACTACAAGAACACCAGCCTGGAAAAGGCCATCGACCGGGTCTTTCTGGAGGTGGACCGGGCCTATAAGGACGGGGCCAACATCATCATCCTGTCCGACCGGGACATCGACGAATACCATGTGGCCATTCCCAGCCTGCTGGCGGTGTCGGCGGTCAGCCAGTACCTGATCCGCACCAAAAAGAGCACCGCCCTGGCCCTCATCCTCGAGAGCGCCGAGCCGCGGGAGGTGCACCACTTTGCGGCCCTGCTGGGCTATGGCGCCTGCGCCGTCAACCCCTACCTGGCCCACGAGGCCATCGGCCAGCTGATCGGCGAGGGGCTGCTGGACAAGGACTTTTACGCCGCGGTCAGCGACTACGACACCGCTGTCCTGAACGGCATCGTCAAGATTGCCTCCAAGATGGGCATTTCCACCATCCAGAGCTACCAGGGCAGCCAGATCTTTGAGGCGGTGGGCATCTCGAAAGAGGTCATCGACAAGTATTTCACCGGCACAGTCAGCCGGGTGGGCGGCATCGGGCTGGAGGACATCCAGGCCGACGTCGAGGCCCGCCACAGCGCCGCCTTCGACCCTCTGGGCCTGGACATCAATATGCAGCTGGCCAGCAGCGGCGACCACAAGTTCCGCAGCGGGGGAGAGGACCACCTGTTCAACCCCCAGACCATCTACCTGTTCCGCAAGGCCTGCTTTGAGGGGGATTACAGCGCCTTCAAGCAGTTCACCCAGGCGGTGGACAACATGGGCGAAAACGGCGTCCACCTGCGCAGCCTGCTGGACTTCAGCTACCCCGCGGACGGCGGCGTCCCCCTGGAAGAAGTGGAGCCGGTGTCCGAGATCCTCAAGCGGTTCAAGGGCGCGGCCATGAGCTACGGCGCGCTGAGCAGCGAGGCCCACGAGACCATCGCCCTGGCGTTCAACCAGATCGGCGCCCGCAGCAACACCGGCGAGGGCGGCGAGCCGGAGGAGCGCTATCACAGCCCCTCCAACTCCAAGATCAAGCAGGTGGCTTCGGCCCGGTTCGGCGTCACCAGCCAGTACCTTGTCTCGGCCGAGGAGATCCAGATCAAGCTGGCCCAGGGCGCAAAGCCCGGCGAGGGCGGCCAGCTGCCCGGCAGCAAGGTCTACCCCTGGATCGCCCGCACCCGCCACAGCACCACCGGCGTGGGCCTCATCTCGCCCCCGCCCCACCACGACATCTACTCCATCGAGGACCTGGCCGAGCTGATCTACGACCTGAAAAACGCCAACCGGGCCGCCCGCATCAACGTCAAGCTGGTCAGCGAGGCCGGCGTGGGCACCATCGCGGCCGGCGTCGCCAAGGCCGGCGCGCAGGTCATCCTGGTGTCGGGCTATGACGGCGGCACCGGCGCGGCCCCCCGCACCTCCATCAAAAACGCCGGCCTGCCCTGGGAACTGGGCATCGCCGAGACCCACCAGACCCTGATCCTGAACGGGCTGCGCACCCGGGTGCGGATCGAGAGCGACTCCAAGCTGCTCAGCGGCCGGGATGTGGCCATCAGCTGCATGCTGGGCGCGGAGGAATTCGGCTTCGGCACCAGCCTGCTGATGGCCGAGGGCTGCGTCATGATGCGGGTGTGCAACCTGGACACCTGCCCCATGGGCATCTGCACCCAGAATCCCGAGCTGCGCAAAAACTTCATGGGCAAGCCGGAGTACATCGTCAACTACCTGACCTTCGTGGCCGAGGAACTGCGGGAATACATGGCGAAGCTGGGCGTGCGCACCATGGATGAACTGGTGGGCCGCACCGACCTGCTGCACGTCAAGCCCGCCGCCGGCCGGGCCGCCAAGCTGGACCTGGACGCCATCCTCCACAACCCCCTGATCGGCGATATGAACGTCCACTACCAGCCCGCCGACACCTACGACTTCCACCTCGAGCGCACGCTGGATATGCGGGTGCTGATGAAGAAGTTCAAGCTGGGCAGCAAGTCGCCCCAGTCGGTCAGCGTGGAAGTGTCCAACACCGACCGGGCCTTCGGCTCCATCTTCGGCAGCGAGATCACCCGCCGGTACGGCAACGCCCTGCCCGACGACACCTTCACCGTCCAGTGCACCGGCGCGGGGGGCCAGAGCTTCGGCGCGTTCATCCCCAAGGGGCTGACCCTCAGCCTGACCGGCGACTGCAACGACTACATGGGCAAGGGGATGTCGGGCGGCAAGATCATCGTCCGCCCGCCCCAGGCCCCCGGCTTTAAGCCGGAGGAGAACATCATCACCGGCAACGTGGCCTTCTATGGGGCCACCAGCGGCAAAGCCTTCCTGTCCGGCGTGGCCGGCGAGCGGTTCTGCGTCCGCAACTCGGGCGTCACCGCTGTGGTGGAAGGCGTGGGCGACCACGGCTGCGAGTACATGACCGGCGGCACCGTGGTGGTGCTGGGCCCCACCGGCAAGAACTTTGCGGCCGGTATGACCGGCGGCATCGCCTATGTGCTGGACGAAAACTGGGACTTCTACCAGCGGGTGAACAAGGAGACGGTCAGCCTCGAGCCGGTGGAGCACAAACACGACGTCGCCACCCTGAAAGAGCTGGTGCGCGAGCACGTGGAAGCCACCGGCAGCCCCCGCGGCCAGGAGATCCTGGAGCATTTCGGGGAGTACCTGCCCAAATTCAAAAAGGTCCTGCCCTATGACTATGACCGGATGCTGCGCGTCATCGCCTCGATGGAGGAGCGCGGCCTGGACGGCGAGCAGGCGCAGATCGAAGCCTTCTACGCCCAGCAGAAACAGTGAGGGAGGACAGATACCATGGGCAAGATCACCGGATTTATGGATTACCCGCGCAGGACCAGCACCGACGCTGAACCCCTGGCGCGTTTGGAAAACTTCAACGAATTTCACACCTGGCTCCCCCGGGAGGAGCAGCAGACCCAGGCCGGCCGCTGCATGGACTGCGGCGTGCCCTTCTGCCAGTCGGGCATGATGCTGGGCGGGGCGGCCTCGGGCTGCCCGCTCCACAACCTGATCCCGGAGTGGAACGAACTGATCTGGCGGGGCAAGTGGGAGCTGGCCCTCCGCCGCCTGCTGGCCACCAACCGCTTCCCCGAGTTCACCAGCCGGGTCTGCCCGGCCCTGTGCGAGGCGGCCTGCACCTGCGGCGATGTGACCGGCGCTCCGGTCACCGTCCGGGAAAACGAGCACGCCATCATCGAGATGGGCTACGCCAAGGGCTGGGTGCAGGCGTCGCCGCCTCCGGCCCGCACCGGCAAGAGCGTGGCGGTCATCGGTTCGGGCCCGGCGGGCCTGGCGGTGGCCGACTACCTGAACAAGCGGGGCCACGCCGTCACCATCTACGAGCGGGAGGACCGCCCCGGCGGCCTGCTGATGTACGGTATCCCCAACATGAAGCTGGAAAAGCAGGTCATCGAGCGCCGGGTCAAGATCATGCAGGACGAAGGGGTGGAATTCCTCACCGGCATGGACGTGGGCCGGACGGTGGACGCCGCCGAAGTGCTGGCCCACCACGATGCCGTGGTCCTGTGCTGCGGGGCCAAGCAGCCCCGCGACCTGGACGTCCCCGGCCGGGACGCCGCAGGGGTCTACTTCGCGGTGGACTACCTGACCAGTGTTACCCGCAGCCTGCTGGATTCGGGCTTTGCGGACGGGCGCGCCCTCTCGGCGGCAGGCAAGAACGTCCTGGTCATCGGGGGCGGCGACACCGGCAACGACTGCCAGGGCACCGCCCTGCGGCAGGGCTGCGCCGACCTGATGGCCCTGGAAATGATGCCCGAGCCTCCCGCCTCCCGCGCCGCGTCGAACCCCTGGCCCGAGTGGCCCCGGGTGCGCAAGGTGGACTACGGCCAGGTGGAAAGCCTGGCCCGCCTGGACAAGGACCCGAGGGTCTACCAGACCACCGTCAAGGAGTTCCTCAAGGATGAGGCCGGGCAGCTCACCGGCGCGGTGGTGTCCTGCCTGCGCCCTGAAAAGGACCCCGACACCGGCCGCACC
The DNA here is from genome assembly GCA_019119685.1 of Candidatus Faecalibacterium faecigallinarum. GTDB lineage: Bacteria > Bacillota > Clostridia > Oscillospirales > Ruminococcaceae > Faecalibacterium > Faecalibacterium faecigallinarum. The sequence goes on along the minus strand of DWWN01000031.1, from coordinate 51,381 downwards.
CGGATGGTGCCCACCGGGGAAGAATTCACCTATCCCTGCCAGCTGGCCCTGATCGCCGCCGGCTTTACCGGCTGCGAGGCCTACACCGCCGACGCCTTTGGGGTGGAGCGGACGGGCCGGGGCTGCACCGCCGCAGAGGATTACGCCACCGGGGTGAACAAAGTGTTCACCTGCGGGGATATGCGCCGGGGGCAGAGCCTGGTGGTCTGGGCCCTGCGGGAAGGGCGCGACTGCGCCGCCCGCGTGGACCAGTACCTGATGGGCTACTCCAACCTCTGAGCAACTTTTTAAGCCATCTTCTTTTTCCTATCCCAATCGCAGGAGCGGAGGCCCTTTCACGGGGCCTCCGCTTCAGCGTCTCACTTTCAGCGTCCCGGCTGTACGCGCATGTCGTACGACTGGGACGTTTTGCGTATGACAGCAGGAAAGCCGCCGCACAGCCCTGGTGGGGGATGCACGGCGGCTTTCACAGCGCAAAAGGGTAAAAATAAGGAGAAAGAGAAATGCCGGTTTAAGTTCAGGCGGGGCTGCGTCCGTACAGGCTGGTCAGCCCGGCGATGTGCTCCGCCAGCGCGCTGGTGAGGGCGGAGCCGTCCAGCCGCCAGCGCCAGTTGCCGCTCTGGGTGCTGGGGGTGTTGATGCGGGCCTCCGGGCCCAGGTGCAGCCAGTCCGCCATCGGGATGACCGCCAGGTCCGACACGCTGGCCAGGCAGGCGCAGATCATGGCGTCGGTCAGGCCGGCGGGCTCGCAGCGCAGGTAGCGGCAGGCGTAGGCCACATCCTCGCTGCTGGCGGTCTGCTGCCAGCCCTCGGTGGTGATGTTGTCGTGGGTGCCGGTGTACACCACGCTGTGGGCGGTGTAGGTGTAGGGCAGGTAGTTGCCCGGCTCCCGGCTGTCAAAGGCGAACTGCATGATCTTCATGCCGGGGCAGCCGCTGGCGGCCAGCAGGGCTTTCACCTCGTCGGTCAGGTAGCCCAGGTCCTCGGCGATGACCGCGTCCCGGCCCACCGCCTGGTGCATGGCGTCCAGGAAGGCCTGGCCCGGCCCCTTGACCCATGCGCCGCCCTGGGCGGTGGCGCTGCCGGCGGGGATGGAGAAGTAGCTCTCAAACCCGCGGAAGTGGTCGATCCGCACCACGTCGTAGATCGAGGTGGCGTGGCGCATCCGCTGCTTCCACCAGGCAAAGCCCTCGGCCTCGTGGCGGGGCCAGTCGTAGAGCGGGTTGCCCCACAGCTGGCCGTCTGCCGCAAAGGAGTCGGGCGGGCAGCCCGCCACCCGGGTCAGATGGACCTGCCCGTCGGTCTGGAACAGCTCGGGCCGGGTCCACAGGTCGCTCGAGTCGGGGCTGACGTAGATGGGGATATCCCCGATCAGCCGGACGCCCTTGCCGTTGGCGTAGGCTTTCAGGGCGGTCCACTGGTCGTAGAAGAAGAACTGCACCGCTTTGAAGTAGCCGCACCGCCCGGCCAGCCGCTGGCGGGCGGCGTCCAGCGCGTCGGGTTCCCGGCAGCGGAGCGCGTCGGGCCAGCTGGCAAGGCCCGCCTGGCCCTGCTCCTCCTTGATGGCCATAAAGAGGGCGTAGTCCTCCAGCCAGGCGCGCTGCTCCTGGCAGAACGCCTCGTAAGCCGGGGAAGGGGAGGCCAGCAGCCGGTCCGCCGCCCGCTGCAGGGTGGCGGGGCGCTGGGTGTACAGCAGGTCGTACCGGATGGGCCCGGCCGGCTGGGGGGCGGGCAGCTCGTCCTCGGTCAGCAGGCCCTGCCGGGCCAGCAGGTCAAAGTCGATGAAATAGGGGTTGCCCGCAAAGGCGGAAAAGCTCTGGTAGGGGCTGTCCCCGTAGCCGGTGGGGCCGATGGGCAAAATCTGCCAGTAGGACTGCCCGGCCGCCGCCAGAAAATCCACGAAGCGGTAGGCCTCGCGGCCCAACGTGCCGATGCCGTAGGGCCCCGGCAGGCTGAAAACAGGCATCAGGATGCCGCTTGCACGCATAAGAAGATCCCTCCTTGTCGCATCAGCCCTTGACAGCGCCGGCGATGACGCCCTCGATGATGTACTTCTGGCAGGCCACATACAGGATGATGATGGGCACGATGGCGATGATGATGCAGGCCATCATGGGGGCCAGCTCGACACGGCCGTAACCGCCGCGGAAATACTGGATGGCCATGGGGATGGTGCGGTACTTCTTGATGTCCAGCACCAGGGTGGGCAGCAGGTAGTCGTTCCAGACCCACATGGTCTCGAGGATGGCGGTGGAGATCATGGTGGGCTTGAGGATGGGAAACACGATGCGGAAGAACAGCTGCACCGGGTTGCACCCGTCGATCATGGCCGATTCCTCGATCTCGATGGGGACGCTCTTCATAAAGCCGGTGAACATGAACACCGCCAGACCCGCGCCGAAGCCGAGGTAGATGATGCAGATGTTCCAGGGGGTGTTCAGCTTGAGGGTGTCGGCGGTCTTGGACAGGGTGAACATGACCATCTGGAAGGGGACCACCATCGAAAAGACGATCAGCAGGTTCATCCCCTTGGACAGCAGGTTGTTGACGCGGGTCAGGTACCAGCCGCACATCGAGCAGCACAGCAAGATCAGGAACACGCTGGAGACGGTGATGACCAGGCTGTAGAAAAAGCTGGACAGGAAGTCCATCTTGACGATGCCGTAGATGTAGTTGGCCGCGCCGGCAAAATTCTCGGCGGTGGGCAGGGCAAAGACGGTGGAGGTGGTGAAGCTGCCCTCCACCTTCAGGCTGTTCAGGAAGATCAGCACCACCGGGTAGACCCACAGCAGGCAGAGAACAGCCATCACGACGGTGAGGATGTTATCGTACAGACGTTTTGCTTTAGCCATCAGGACTGCACCTCCTTGGAGCGGGTGAAGCGGAGCTGCACCAGCGAGATCACAACGACGATCAGGAAAAAGACCACGGCCTTGGCCTGGCCGATGCCCTTCCACTGGGCGCCGCTGCGGCCGTAGAAGGTGGAGTAGATGTTCAGCGCCAGCATCTCGCTCAGGTTGGCGGGCTCGCCGCCGGTCAGAGCCACGTTCTGGTCGAACAGTTTGAAGCTGTTGGTCAAGGTCAGGAAGGTGCAGATGGTGATGCTGGGCATGACCAGGGGGATCTTGATTTTGAACAGGATCTCCCGGCCGGTGGCGCCGTCGATCTTGGCGGCCTCGATCAGGTCGCCGGGGACGCTCTGCAGGCCGGCCACATAAATGATCATCATGTAGCCGATCTGCTGCCAGCACATCAGGATGACCAGGCCGATGAAGCCGTAGTGCTCGTCCAGAGCCAGCAGGGGCTTGCCCAGGTTGGCGAGCACGCCGTTGAGCAGGATCTGCCAGATGTAGCCCAGCAGGATGCCGCCGATCAGGTTGGGCATGAAGTAGACGGTGCGGAACAGGTTGGTGCCCCGGATGCCGCGGGTCAGAGCCAGCGCGATGGCAAACGCGAACACATTGATGAGGACGGTGGACACCACGGTGAACGCCGCCGTGAACCAGAAGGCGTGGGTGAAGGTGGTGTCCTGGAACACCTTGATGTAGTTGTCAAAGCCCACAAAGGTGGTCTTGGACACGGTGGTGAACCGCTGGAAGGAAAGGTAGACACCCCAGATAAAGGGCCAGATAAAGCCGATGATGAAGGCCAGCAGGGTGGGCAGGACGAACACCGGCCAGTATTTGCTGATCGCTTTTTGCATGATTCATTCCTCCTGTGCGCTCGGCATAAAAAGGGCAGGGGCGGGCCTATTGCTGCCCGCCCCTGCCGGTTTGAAGATCTTGCTGTCACAGCGGGCAGCTGCCGGAGGCTCAGCCGTTGGCCAGCTGGTATTCGGTGGCCCAGTTGTCCACAAAGGCGCTGACCACGTCGTCCCAGGTGCCGGTGCCGGCCGCGTAAGCGGTCAGGGCGCTGCCCAGCATATTTTTCCACTCCTCGCTGGGCATGGTGGAGAAGCACCAGTCCACAGGGGTCTTGCCGTCGGCGACGTACTCGTCCGAGATGGCGTTCAGGGGGTTGGTGGGCGCCTTGGCGCTCTTGAAGGGGATCACGAAGCCCATGTCGTCTGCCATGGCGGCGGTGCCCTTCTCGCTGGAGACGCACCAGTAAACAAAGTCCAGGGTGGCCTGGATGTCCTCCTCCGAGGACATATTGTTGACGCACCAGTAGTTCTCGGAGCCGGTGCACAGGCCCTGGTTCTCCTCGCCGTCCACGCCGATGTAGATGGGGATCATGCCGAGGTTGTCGTCGCCCAGGTCTTTGATGTCGGTGTAGGCCCAGGTGCCGTTCTGGTAAAAGACGGCCTGCTTGTTGACGAACTCTGCGACGGCGTCGTTGCCGGTCTTGCTGGCCAGGACGGTGGGGTCGCAGGTGGAATCGGTGATGTACAGATCGAAGATCTGCTTGTAGTTGTCGAGGTAGGTGCCCTTGATGGCGTCGGTGGAGGTGATGCCGTCGGCCTTGTACTCGTAGTAGATGGGCAGGTTGGCCAGGTGGGTCTTATACCGCCAGTCGGAGGAAGAATCCATGCCGGCGGAGGTGAAAGCGCCCTGGATGCCCAGCTCGTCCTTGCGGGCCTGGATGTCGTCGGCGACGGCCTTCAGGCTGTCGAAGCTGGTGATATCGTCCTGGGTGTAGCCGGCGGCGGTCAGCAGCTCCTTATTGTAAATGATGCCGTAGGTCTCGATGACGTAGGCGATGGCGGGGATGGCGTCGCCGTCCTTCAGCGCGAAGGAATCGCTGGTCAGCTCGCCGTACAGCTTGGAGTCGGACAGGTCGAGGCAGTAGTCCTTCCAGTTGGCCAGGCCGACAGGGCCGTTGACCTGGAACAGGGTGGGGGCCTCGCTCTTTTCCATCTCGCTCATCAGGGTGGTCTCGTACTGGTTGGCCGCAGCGGTCACGACGGTGACGGGCACGCCAGTCTCGGCGGTGTACTCGGCGGCCAGGTTCTGCCAGGCTTCATCCTGCTCGGGCTTGAAGTTCAGATAGTAGACCTTGCCGGCAGCGGCGGGCGCGGCGCTGCTGGACGCGCCAGCAGCCGAGCTGGTGGCGGTGGAGGCGGCAGTCGTCGAGCTGCTGGAAGAACCACAGGCGGCCAGAACACCGGCAGCGGACACCGCACCGGCGGCCTTCAGGAAGTTGCGGCGGGAAATCATGTTTTTCATAGTTCTTCTCCTCTTTTTGTGCTTGGTTTGAGCCGTGTGTATGCAGCCCGTCCCGGCGGGACGGGGAAGCGACAAAGTTATAAAAGTGCGGCGCCCCTGGGCGGGCGGACGCTTTCGCCCTCCTGGAGGGAGGGGGCCAGCACGACGGTCTGGGCCGGCGCGCCGTGCTCGATCTGGCGGAGCAGCAGCTCAACGCAGCGGGTGGCCAGCTCCTCTGTGGGCTGGACCATCGACGCGAGGGCCGGCACGCAGTAGCGGGACATCGAGATGCCGTCAAAGCCGATCACCGAGACGTCGTCCGGCACTTTATACCCGGCGCTCGCCAGCGCCCGGATAACGCCGATGGCAATGACGTCGCTCATGGCAAAGACGGCGGTGAACTGGGCCCGTCGGGCCAACAGGCCGTTCATGGTGTTGTAGGCGGATTCAAAATTGTAGTTGGACAGACCATACAGCCGGGGGTCAAAGGTCAGGCCGTTGTCCTCCATGGCCTGCTGGGCGCCCAGGCGGCGCATCATGCTGGGGTGGCTGGTGGCCGGCCCGCCGATCACGCAGATCTGGCGGTGCCCCAGGGCGATCAGGCTGGTGACGGCCTGGTAGGCCGCCGCCCGGTCGTCTACCCCCACCATGGACAGGTTGGGGAAGTCCAGCTCCTCGCTGACCACGGTGGCCAGCACGGCGGGGATGCTGATCTGGTCGAAGCTGCGCTTGAAATTTTCCACATTGCCGCCCAGAAAGATGATCCCCTTGGGTTTGATCTCCCGCAGGATCTTTTCGGCGGCCTCCATCTCGTTGGCGTTTTCGTCCAGATAGGAGACGATGCCGCTGTAGCCGTACAACCCCACCACCCGCTGCAGGTGGACCAGGAAGTCGGCAAAGAACATATTCTGGGTGCCCTTGACCACAAAGACCACGCTGCGGGACTGCTGGATCTTCAGCTGGCGGGCGTTGGTGTTGGGCACAAAGCCCACTTCCCGCATGATCTGCAGAACGTGCTCTTTCGTTTCGGGGCGGACGTCGGGCCGGTCGTTGATGACCCGGGAGATGGTGCTGACCGAGCAGCCGCTGATCCGGGCGATGTCCTTGATCGTCATGCGCAGCAGCTCCTTTCCGTCCGCTTCAACTGACCGGTATCGTTTACGGAATCGTTACCGACGCCTATATTATGGCACAGTTGTCCAAAAAAATCAATCACTTTCAGATAAGTTTGTGGATTTGCTCCAGACTGCCCGGGCGCTTTTGTGCATTATAGAATGACGCAGAAGCAAAAACACCGGAACTTCTGAAAATTACCGGGAACTGTGTGAAAATTGCAGAAGCACCAGCGCCAAGGCCCCGCAGACAGCAGAAAACCCGGCGCCCTCACAGCAGAGGACACCGGGTTTCGCGGGCGCTTGGGCGGATCGCAGCGCAGGGGACGCACGGCCTCGTCTGGGCCGCGTTCCCAACAGAGCGCACAGTGCGCGGAGCCTGCTGGGGGGGCAGGGCTGCGCGCCTGTACAGACACAAAAACCTGACGGATGAGAGCGGTTGCAAGCCTCTCATCCGCCAGGATGCTTACTTCTTCGGAGTCATAGCCTCTTTACCTCACATCGCCTATTTTTCGGAGTTGACCTCGCCTTTCATAGTGTTGGCCTTCCTTATGCTTTAGGAAATGATAGGGTAGGGGATTGCTGATTTAACTAGTACATTGGTTTCAAGCCTCATCCGAATCGTTGGATTGCGTCTTACGAAGCATCTTCATAGAAACACATTCTTTCGATTGAATCACTCCAGGGGACAAGCTACCTAAATCATTGGAGTACTCCCTCCGTGTTACTCAAATATCTGCATCCATACAGGGACTTTCATGGGGGATCATCCTTTCTGGGTTGCTTTATTTGAATGACCGTTGTTCGGATCAGGGGGTTATTCAGCTCTAAACTTACCTCATGGCTTTCTGCTCTGCCGGTCCTGTCGAAATGGTGCGGTACAAGCTCCTACAGCTTCCGGTACATTATCCTTCGGCCGCTTCCAACCTTTGAGGGGGTACATCACCGCCGCTCAAATTCATCATCTCATCCGCTCTGCCTGCAATTTCCAGATAGATTCAAAAGCCGTACAGCAGTTCTCGTAAGAATTGACCTTTACAGTTCTGGTTTATCCAAATTGACACGGAACAGGGAATCGATGTGCCTTGCAGCTTATCGCTTCAGGCTCCGGGCCGATCGAATGCAGGTCCAGCTGGCCTTGCAGCCCATCATCTCTGATCGGACATTGCATCCGCCTTGAGGGTGCGACTACTTAAATCATTGGAGTAGCTCCTTCCATGCTATTCAAATACTGGTATCCGTAAAAAGGCTTTCATAAGAATCACTTCCTGCGGATCTATTTGAATCGCCTAGGGGGTCATCCGACAGACTGTTCGTTCATCGCGTTCTATATGCTAAAGACTTCGCTTATAAATCTCACTTGATTTTTTTGCGGGGGAAACATCCCGTACTGGTAAGCGGCTTTTCGCTTTCAACGGTTCCCGACAGTCTGTCCAAACTGAACGGGTGTTACTTCAACCATCGGTCTCGCTCCTTTCTCCCTTTAAGTCAGCGGGGTTGGATCTCTTTTGATCCTCTGCTGTACTTTCTTGGTTTCTGGCCTTATTATATCCGAAAAAGACGCCGGTGTCTATTCGCAGAATCTACAATGATTTTGTTGTGATTTTGGATAGTTTTATATTTTGCAGTTTGAAAATGTTGTGCGGTTTGTGAATTGACAAACAAAGCAAGCATCTGGACCGCGCCGTCAAAAAAGTCCCGCCCGGACGACATGCACGTACGGGCGGGACACATACCTGGAGCGTGCTTAGCACGCAAATTACATCTTGTCGGGGACGTTGATCTTGAACATAGTCAGCACGGTGCGGATGACGTTGCGCACGCCGATGCACAGGGCAATGCGGGCCTGCTGCAGCGCGGGTTCGGCGCCCTGGATGCGGCAGCTGCCGTAGAAGCGGTGGAAGGCGCTGGCCAGGTCGATGACGAAGCGGTTGATCCGGCTGGGATCGTACTTCTCGGCCGCCATGACGATCTCCTGGGGGAAAGCCGCCAGCATACGGATCAGATCCATTTCAGCCGGGTCGGTCAGGAGGGTGGCGTCAACGTTTTCCACACCCAGGAACTCCACGCCGGTGCTCTCCAGCTTGCGCAGGATGGAGCAGATGCGGGCGTGGGCGTACTGAACGTAATAGACGGGGTTGTCGTTGTCGGTCTTGACGGCCTGGTCCAGATCAAAGTCGATGCTGCTGCCGGCCTCGTGCATATTAAAGAGGAAGCGTGCGCTGTCGATGGGCACTTCTTCCAGCAGGTCGGTGAGGGTGATGGCGTTGCCGGTCCGCTTGGACATACGCACCGGCTGGCCGTTCTGCATCAGGTTGACCATCTGCATCAGGACCACGTCCAGACGGCTGCCGTCCAGGCCGATGGCGTCCATCGCGCCCTTCATGCGGGCCACATGGCCGTGGTGGTCGGCGCCCCACACGTCGATGGCCTTGTCAAAGCCGCGGGTGGCCAGCTTGTTGTAGTGGTAGGCGATGTCGGCGGCAAAATAGGTGGGGATGCCGTTGGCGCGGACCAGGACCTCGTCCTTGTCCTCCTCGGGGGCGCCGTCGTCGGTCTTTTTCTTGTTGGCCGCGCCGTACTTGGCGGCATACTGGGCGCTGCGGTACATGATGGCGCCGTCCTCGGCCTTGTAGCAGGCACCCTTTTCCAGTAGCAGGTCCACCACGTCCTTCACTGCGCCGGACTGGTGCAGGGTGCTCTCGGGGAACCAGACGTCGTACTGGATGCGGTACTTGCCCAGGTCCTCCTTGAGGGCGGCGATGTTCTTGGGCAGGGCGTAGCCCACCAGGGCGTCCTTCAGGGCGGCGAAGGCGTCGCTCTCATACAGGGCGTCGCCGGTCAGGCCGCGGCAGGACTGGGCGTACTTGTCGCCCTCGCGGGCGGCAAACTCCAACGCCAGCAGCTTGATGTCCCCGCCCTGGTAGCACTCGGCGGGCAGGGGATAGTCCTTCTCGTCGTAGTAGTGCTGGAGGTAGCGGACGGCCAGGCTCTTGCCGAACTTCTGGATCTGGTTGCCGGCGTCGTTGATGTAGAACTCGCGGGTCACGTCGTAGCCTGCCCACTCCAGAACAGCGGCCAGGCAGTCGCCCAGCGCGCCGCCGCGGGCGTTGCCCATGTGCATGGGGCCGGTGGGGTTGGCCGAAACGAACTCCACGTTGTACTTCTTGCCCTGGCCGTAGTCGGTCTTGCCGTAGTGGGAGGAGGCGCAGGCCGCCATCACCACCCCGGCCCAGAAGGCGGGGGCCAGGAACAGGTTGATAAAGCCGGGGCCGGCCACTTCCGCCTTGGTAAAGCAGCTGCCGCCCAGGCTGGGCAGGTGGGCCAGCAGGGCTTCGGCGATCATCTTGGGGGCCTTGTGCCAGGTGCGGGCCCCGGCCATGGCGATGTTCGAGGCGATGTCGCCGTTCTTGCTGTCGGCGGGCACCTCCACGATGAAGGCGGGCAGCTCGGCGGCGGGCAGGTCGCCGGCCTCCATGGCGGCCTGGGCGGCCTGGGTCAGCAGGGCCCGGGCCTCGGCCAGAGCGGCCTGCCGGGGGTTGTAATGCTCAAAAGCGGGGTAGTTCTTGCTGTTCATTCTGATTCCTTTCTCTCTTGGCGTCTGCCGCGGGATTTAGTTTACATGGGTCACAGAGACCTCGAGGCTATTCTTGCTGATGAGGGTGGACACGTCCCCGTCCAGCAGGTAGCTGAAGCGGGCGGTGCCGCCCTTTTTGGTCAGGCCGCACTCGATGCCGTCGGCCGTCACCCCCAGCGTGACCGAGCCGTAGCCGGTCTCGTAGTGGCACAGGTTGCGCCGGCCCTTCTCGATCACCAGCTGGCTGGCCTGGGGGCCAAAGCGCAGCATGGCCACCCGGCTGGCGTCGGCGGCGATCTTCAGGGTGGTGACGTTGCCTTCGTAGCCGGTGGTCTCGGTCTCGCGGTAGGTGATGTAGTAGCTGCCGTCCCGCATGGTAAAGCTGCCGCGGGTCATCAGCTCGACCTGTTCGGTCTCGCCGTCCTGCTCGATGCGGCTCTTGATGCGGATGATGTAGTTTTCCTTTAAGGCTTTGCTCATTCGTTGTCCTTAATATTTGTCAATACAGATCTGTTCGGCGGTGCCGCCCCGGTATTCGCCCAGGAACAGGTCGGCCGTCTGGATAAAGCTGTCGGGCACGTCGCTGACGAAAAAGTGGGTGGAGCCGTGTTCCCGGCCGGCCCGCAGCCCCTTGCCGGCCAGCAGCTGGTCCAGGTCGTCGGCGGCGGCGCGCCCGGGGTCGATCAGGGCCACCGAAGGGCCCATGTATGCGCCGATCATCCCGGCCAGCAGGGGGTAATGGGTGCAGCCCAGGATCAGGGTGTCCACCCCGGCGTCCCGCACCTCTTTCAAATACTGGGCGATGACCAGCTTCGTCACCTGCTGGCGGTCGGGGGCGGAGCCGTCCACATAGCCGTTTTCCACCAGAGAGACAAAGAGGGGGCAGGCCCGCGCGGTGATCTCGGCGCCCGGCACCAGCCGCCGGAGCATCAGCTCGTAGCTGTGGGAGCGGATGGTGGCCGACGTGCCGATCACGCCGATCTTGCGGCTGCGGGTGGCCCGCGCCGCCCGCCGTGCCGCCGAGCTGACCACGCCCATGTAGGGCACGGGGAGCTTTGCGGCCTCCTCGGGCGGGTAGGTGCTGGACACGGTGCCGCAGGCGGCCATGATGCACTTGACGTTCTGAGACAGCAGGAACGCGATGTCCTGCCGGGCGTACTGCAAAATGGTCTCGTGGCTGCGGCTGCCGTAGGGCACCCGGCCGGTGTCGCCGAAATAGACGATGTCCTCGCCGGGCAGCAGCCTGCGCAGCTCCCGCACGCTGGTCAGGCCGCCCAGCCCGCTGTCGAATACGCCGATGGGGCGGTTATCCATGGCAGGCCACCGGCCTTTCCATCGCCAGGGCGATCAGGCGGTCGATCAGCTGGGGCAGGGGGGTGCCGTCGTGCTCCATCAGCTTGGGGTACATGCTGATGGAGGTAAAGCCGGGCAGGGTGTTGATCTCGTTGATGAGGACCCGGCCGGTGCCCCGCTCCACAAAGAAATCGCAGCGGGCCAGGCCCTCGCAGCCCAAAGCGTCGTAGGCCCGGGCAGCCAGCGCTTTCACCTCGTCCAGCTTCTCGTCCGGCAGGCGGGCGGGGATGACGGTCTGGCTGACGCCGCTCTTATATTTATCGTCGTAGGTGTAGAACTCGGCCCCCGCCAGGATCTCGCCGGGGCGGGTGGAGGCGGCCGGCTCGGAGCCGATCACGGCGCACTCCACTTCCTGGCCGTCCACAAAGGACTCGAACACCACCTTGCGGTCGTTTTCGAGGGCCAAGCGGATGGCCTGGGCCAGCTCGGCGGGACTGCCCGCCTTGGTCACGCCCACGCTGGAACCGGCGTTGGCGGGCTTGACGAAGATGGGCCAGCCCAGCGTATCGGCCAGCTTGGCGGCGATGCCCTCGGGGTCTGCTTCCAGCTGGGCCTTGGTGTAGGCGGCCCAGGCGCAGTGGGGGATGCCGTGGTAGGCGAACAGGGCGTTGGCCACCGCTTTGTCCATGCAGACCGCGCTGGCCAGGACGCCGCAGCCCACATAGGGGATGCCTGCCAGCTCCAGCAGGCCCTGGATGGTGCCGTCCTCGCCCCACAGGCCGTGGAGCACCGGCACCACCACGTCGATGTGCAGCTTTTCCACATGGCCGGACGGGGTGAACAGGATGGCCCCGTGGTCGGCCCGGTCGGGGCTGAGCACGCAGGGCATATTGCCGGGCAGGTCCTCCCAGCTGCCGTCCGCCATCTGGGCGGAGGTGGCCTCGGTGTACAGCCAGCGGCCTTCCTTGGTGATGCCGATTTTGATCAGCTCATACCTGGCCGGGTCCATGTTGTCGGCAAAGGTGCCGGCCGACACGCGGCTGACTTCGTGCTCGCTGGACAGGCCGCCGAACACAAGGGCTGCGCACAGCGGCCGGGCGGCGGGATTCGCGTTGGGATTCATTTCCACTCTCTCCTCTATTCATCCATTACTTATAAGGAACCCCGTTTGCAGGGGGCGTTCAACCATAAGTACGTCCATGATACCACAAAAATGCGCCGGTTTCCATACCTGCAGCAAATTGTCCGCGGCAAAAGCGTAAAATTTGGCCGGATGGCAAAAATAATGCTTGACGGCGGAGGAAAAGCGTGATAGAATGATAGCACCTCTTTTGCGGGATTATTCAGTGCGCCCCTTTTTCGGGGGCCGGCCCGGCGAACGAGGGAGGTTCGATAACCGTTAACTATGGAGGTGTCAACAAATGACAGTGAAAATCACTCTGGCCTGCACCGAGTGCAAGCAGCGCAACTACAACACCACGAAGAATAAGAAAAACAACCCTGACCGCCTGGAGATGAAGAAGTACTGCCGCTTCTGCAAGAAGCACACGGTCCATCGCGAGACCAAGTAAGAAAGGCGGAGCACAATGGCAGACAAAACCGATAAGAAGCCGGGCTTTGTGGCCAGAGCAAAGAACGCCGTGAAGAACTTTGCCGCCGGTGTGGCAAAGTTCTTCCGCGATACCAGAAGCGAACTGAAGAAGGTCGTCTGGCCCAGCAAAGAAGATACCAAGAAGAACACGCTGGTCGTGCTGGTGGTGGTCCTCATCGCCGCCGCCGTGCTGTTCATCCTGGACGCTGTCTTCGGCGGCATTCTGGGCCTTATCATCGGCGGCTGACCCAAATCTTGTATGGAAACGGAGGCTGACCATAGATGGAAGACCAGTCGAATGAAGCTTTGTGGTATGTTGTGCATACCTATTCCGGCTACGAGAACAAAGTCGCGACCGATCTTGCAAAGATGGTGGAAAACCGCCGCCTGCAGGATCTGATCTGCGAGATCAAGGTGCCCACGGAGATGGTGCCTGAGATCAAGGACGGCAAAGAGCGGATGGTGGAGCGCAAGCTCTTCCCCGGCTATGTGCTGGTCAAGATGGTTATGAACGACGACACCTGGTATGTGGTGCGCAATACCCGCGGCTGCACCGGTTTCGTCGGGCCCGCTTCCAAGCCGGTCCCCCTGACCCCCGAGGAAGTGGAAAAAATGGGCGTGGAGGCCAAAGCCCCGCTGTCGGTGGATTTCGCCGCAGGGGACAGCGTCCAGATCACGTCCGGTCCTCTGGAAGGCTTTATGGGCGTTGTAGAGGAGATCAACACCGAGACTTTCAAGGTAAAGCTCAAGGTGAACATGTTCGGCCGCGAGACCCCCGCCGAGGTGGACATCGCCCAGGTCGAGCCGCTTTAACAAGCGCAAAGGCAAGAAACGTTTTTCCTGGATAAGACCGCGTGCGGTTCTTATAGAGCGGGCCGGGCAAAGGCCTGCTCGTGGGAGGCTCGCAGACAGCGGGCCGCAACTCACCACAGATTTTTGGAGGTGCATTTATCATGGCACAGAAAGTAACTGGCTACATCAAGCTGCAAATCGAGGCCGGCAAGGCAACCCCGGCTCCTCCTGTCGGCCCGGCCCTGGGCCAGAAGGGCGTCAACATCATGGCGTTCACCAAGGAGTTCAACGAGCGTACCAAGAACCAGATGGGCTATATCATCCCCGTCGTCATCACCGTGTATGCTGACCGTTCCTTCAGCTTTATCACCAAGACCCCCCCGGCCGCCGTTCTGATCAAGAAGGCCGCCGGCCTGTCCACCGCTTCCGGCAAGCCCAACAAGGAAAAGGTCGGTTCCCTGACTGCCGCTCAGGTTGAGGAGATCGCAAAGACCAAGATGCCCGACCTGAACGCCGCCTCCCTCGAGGCCGCGTGCAGCATGATCCGCGGCACCTGCCGCAGCATGGGCGTCACAGTCGAAGGCTGAGACATAAACAGTGGGAGGGCGCTTCGCCCGCAAAACCACATAGGAGGATAAACAATGAAACACGGCAAGCATTATATCGACGCTGCCAAGCAGGTCGATTCCACCAAACTGTACGATGTGAACGAGGCGCTGGAGCTGGCCTGCAAGCTGGCCACCGCCAAGTTCGATGAGACCGTCGAGCTGCACGTCCGTCTGGGCGTTGACGGCCGTCATGCCGACCAGCAGGTCCGCGGCGCTGTCGTGCTGCCCAACGGCACCGGCAAGACCGTCCGCGTCTGCGCCATCGCCAAGGGCCCCGCTGCTTCCGCCGCTGAGGCTGCCGGCGCTGATATCGTCGGTGATGACGACCTGATCGCCAAGATCCAGGGCGGCTTCATGGACTTCGACGTGGTCGTGACTACCCCCGACATGATGGGCAAGGTCGGCCGCCTCGGTAAGCTGCTCGGACCCCGCGGCCTGATGCCCAACCCCAAGGCCGGCACCGTGACCCCCGACCTGGGCAAGGCCGTCAAGGAAGCCAAGGCCGGTAAGATCGAGTACCGCCTGGACAAGCAGAACATCATCCATGTCCCCGTGGGCAAGGCATCCTTCGGCGCTGAGAAGCTGTTCACCAACCTGGACACTGTCATGGAGGCCATCGCCAAGGCAAAGCCCGCTGCCGCCAAGGGCACCTACTTCAAGAGCGCTACCATCGCCACCACCATGGGCCCTGGCATCCGCCTGAACACCCTGAAGTACGGCGTCTAACATAGGCTAGGGGGAACCCATTTCTGTGCGCATGCGCGCAGCAGAAATTCCTTCCCCCTAGTATCCCCCTGGGGACAAAATTTTCCGGTGAACCATGCACTCGGCCCGATGGGCCTCGCACACTCTCACCGGAAAATTTCCCTGTATGTGTCCCGTCCGTCGGCGCATGTCCGCCGGCCGGTACGGATTTGAAAGAGCGGGGAAACCATTTCTGAAAAAATTTCAGAATAACGCTTGACAAAACCGCATCCGTGCGGTAAAATATCATTGCTGTTTTTAAGACAGCAGGCGCTGGAGTCCAGTGTAAAGTGTATCCGCCTGCCGAGAAACGCGTAACGTTGTTTTATGCCTCTCTCTCGGCCTGTGTGCGCGGGAGAGAGGCTTTTTCTATGGCTCCGGCTTCCGATGTAGTTTTGAAACGAGGTGAAACCGAAATGCCCAGTGCAAAGATTCTTTCTGAAAAGCAGGCTTATGTCGCTGGTCTGAAGGCAAAGTTTGAGAACGCGGTTTCCGGTTGCGTGGTCGCTTACGGCGGTATCACCGTCGAGAACGACACCAAGCTGCGCAAAGAGCTGCGTGAGGCTGGCGTTGAGTATATGGTCGTCAAGAACACCATGCTCCGTCTGGCTGTCAAGGATACCTCCATCGAGGGTCTGACCGAGAACTTTACCGGCGACACTGCCGTCGCGTTCGCTACCGCTGAGGACCCGATGGCTGCTGCCCGCATCCTGTGCAAGTACCAGGACGGCGACCGTTCCAAGAAGTTCGTCGTCAAGGCTGGCTTCATGGAGGGCAAGGTGCTCAGCGCTGCTGAGACCAACGCCATCGCCAAGCTGCCCGGCCGCGAGGGTATGCTGTCCATGTTCGCAGGCGCGCTCACCAGCACCCTGTCCGGTCTGGCCGTCGCCATGCAGGCTTATGTGGACAAGCAGGAGGAGCCCGCCGCCTAAGTGCGCGCCGGCTGCTGCCTGACACAAACTGTTCAACTACGACATTCCTACAAAAATCAACTGAAATTGGAGGGTTATTACCATGGCTTCTGAGAAGATTACTGCCATCATCGAGTCCGTCAAGGGCCTGTCCGTCCTGGAGCTGAAGGAGCTGATCGACGCTTACTGCGAGGAGTTCGGCGTCTCTGCTGTTGCTGCTGCTCCTGTTGCTGCTGCCGGCGCTGCTGCTCCCGTTGAGGAGGAGAAGACCGAGTTCGACGTCATCCTGACCGAGGCTGGCGCCACCAAGATGCAGGTCATCAAGCTGGTCAAGGAGATTACCGGCCTGGGCCTGAAGGAGGCCAAGGCTATCGTCGACGGCGCTCCCAAGGCTGTCAAGGAGAAGGCTTCCAAGGCCGACGCCGAGGACATCAAGAAGAAGCTGGAAGAGGCCGGCGCCAAGGTCGAGATCAAGTAAGTTTCTTGCCTCAAACCAAAACTTCAGACAGGGGGTTCCCGCAGGGGAGCCCCCTGTTTTTTGTGTGCCTCTTGACAACTGTGATGCAATGTGATATGATTTTGATATCAACAAGATGCTTCTCGATGCATTGTCAGGAGGATGATACCATATGACAGAAAAGATCTTGCAGACCAAAAAGAACGGTATGGTCGTGCTGCTGCTGGTGCTGGTGGGCTACGTTGTGGCCATTGCAGCGGCGGCCGCAGCAGGGATGGCCGGTGTACCGGGGCTGGAAGGCGTGCCGGGCATGGTGGGCAACGTCGTGCTGGGCGTCGCTGTTGTGTACATGGCGCTGGCCTGGATTTTACTGTGCGGGCTGAAGGTCCTCAAGCCCCAGGAAGCGCTGGTGCTGACCTTGTTCGGCAACTACATCGGCACCCTGAAAGGGGAGGGCTTTTACTGGGTTAACCCCTTCTGCACCGCGGTCAACCCGGCCGCGGGCACCCGCCTGAGCCAGAGCGGGGACGTCCAGAACGGCGACGCCACCGGGCTGGCCGCGGTGCTGGGCAAGGAGGCGGCCAACCAGGCCGCGGCAGCCGCCAACAGCGGCAAAAAGATCTCCCTCAAGCGGATGACCCTCAACAACGCCCGCCAGAAGATCAACGATTGCCTGGGCAATCCCGTGGAGATCGGCATTGCGGTGATCTGGCAGGTCAAAGACACCGCCAAGGCGGTGTTCAATGTGGACAACTACAAGGAATACCTCTCCCTGCAGTGTGACAGCGCCCTGCGCAATGTGGTGCGCATCTATCCCTACGACGTGGCCCCCGGCATCGACACCACCGGCGACGGCAAGCCCGACGACGGCAGCCTGCGGGGTTCCAGCGAGGTGGTGGCTGAGCGCATCCGGGCCGAGATCCAGGAAAAGGTGGAGGAAGCCGGCCTCGAGGTGCTCGAAGCCCGGATCACCTACCTGGCCTATGCGCCCGAGATCGCCGCGGTGATGCTGCAGCGGCAGCAGGCGTCGGCAATCATCGACGCCCGCAAGATGATCGTGGACGGCGCGGTGGGCATGGTGGAAATGGCCCTGGAACGCCTGAGCGAGAACAACGTGGTGGAGCTGGACGACGAGCGGAAGGCGGCTATGGTCTCGAACCTGCTGGTGGTGCTTTGCGGCAACCATGACGCCCAGCCCGTGGTCAATTCGGGCAGCCTGTACTGATGGCCGAGCCCAAAAAGCAGGTGCCGCTGCGCCTGTCCGCGAAGCTGTACGATGCCATCGCCGCCTGGGCAGAGGACGACTTCCGGTCGGTGAACGGTCAGATCGAATACCTGCTGAGCGAGTGCGTGCGCCAGCGCAGGAAAAACGGCAAGTATGTCCCGGAGGAATTGGATGTGCCGCCCAAACTGGACCTGAAGTGAAAAAAGGGCCGCCGTGCATCGCTGCACGGCGGCCCCTTTAGCTGTCCTTTTGCTGTTGTTTCAGTGCCTCTTGATGTGTTTGCTGCCCCAGCTGCGCTGTTCGCGGATGGCGTTCTGCACCCACCAGATGCCGTACAGGGCTAGGGCGATGGCGCTGAGGGCCAGCACCACTTTCAGGTACAAGCTGCCCAAAAACGCCTGGAACTGGGCGATGCCGTACAGCACAGGGTTCCGGTTCACATCCTGGCCGGCGATCAGGTTGACCACGCCGATGGTCTCCCCGGCCAGGCAGATCTCCACGGTGCCGATGATGTCCCCCTGTTTGACCGGCGCGGCGGCCGCCTCGGGCAGGTGGAAAAACTTCTGGGTCACGGTGTTGTCCGAGGAGGAGGGCAGGATGGTCATCATCTGGTCGTCGGGGTAGAGCAGCAGGGTGTCCGTCTCGGAGGAATACTTGACCGGGATCTCAGCCAGGGCCTGGTCGGGGTCCAGGGCGGCCTGCACCGAAAAGCTGCTGTATACCCAGTCGATCAGCTGGGTGGTCTCGTAGAGGGCGGGGCGGCGGTTGGCGTAGCCGTAGGCGTCGGCGCTGTCCGGCACCCCCATGACGCAGAAGATATAGGTCTCGCCGTCCTGGGAAGCCCAGGAGACGTAGCTCTGGCTGCCGGTGTCGTTTTTGTAGGCCACCACGTCGCACATACCGCCCTTCATGGCCGAACGGTAGAACTTGCCCCCGCTGGACTTGTTCAGGGCCATGTTCTGGTTGGTGAGGACAAAGGACTTGGAGTGCTTTTCCTTGGCCGGCATCTCGAAGCTGGCCGACCCCGCGATCTCCACAAAGGCGTCAAACCCCATCAGGTACCGCAGGATCAGGTACATATCCACCGCGTTGGTCACATTGCCGGGGTCCAGGCCGCAGGCGTCGGTCCAGGTGCTGGCGGTGGTGCCGATCTGCTGGGACAGGCTGTTCATCTGGCTGACCCAGCCGGCCAGGTCGTTGCCCGACAGCTGGTAGGCCATGCCCATGGCGGCGTCGTTGGCGTTGCGCAGCAGCATGGCGTACAGCGCCTCCCGCAGGGTGAAGGTCTCGCCCGAGCGCATATCGGCGTTATCGGTGCCATAGACATAGTCCGAGATGGCGAAAGGCATCTGGAAGGTGCGGCTGTCCAGCTCGTCGCCGTAATTGGTCAGCACCAGGGCGGCGCACATCAGCTTGGTCAGGCCGCCGGCGGGCATCTGGGCGGTGCTGTCCTTTTCGTAAACGATGATGTTGGTGTCGGTGTTGACGATGTAGGCGCTCTGGGCCTTTACGTCGTAGACCGGGCTGGGGTCAAAGATGGCGCCGGCCGGCACGGCCAGACAGCCCACCACCAGCGCCAGGGTCAAAAGCAGTGCAAAAAGTCGTTTCATGTAGACAATTCCCTCGGAACGCGCTACAATAGTAGCGTCGATTTTGATCAAAAACACGTTGGCTGCAAATCAGTCAAACAGGACCGGGCGTCAGGGTCCGGTCTTACTCTAATAATATAGCAGGTTTGCGGGTGGGTGACAAGGGTTTCGCGCATCACTTTCACAAACCAAAAGAGGGAGACACGCATGATCTATATCACTGGGGATACCCACGGGGAGCTGGACCGCTTCAAGGAAAAACGACTGCGCCGCCTGGGCAAAAACGACGTCCTCTTTGTGCTGGGGGACTTCGGCTTTTTGTGGGACGGCAGCAAAGAGGAGAAAAAGAGGCTGGACTGGCTGGCCAGGCGCCCCTACACCATCCTGTTCCTGGACGGCACCCACGAAAACTACGATATGCTGGACGCCCTGCCGGTGGAGGAAAAGTTCGGCGGGCGGGTGCAGCCGGTGGCCGGCCGCATCTACCACGTCTGCCGGGGCAGCATCCTGGAGCTGGAGGGGATGAGCTTCCTCTGTTTTGGGGGCGGCGAAAGCCCCGACAAGGAGGAGCGGGACCCCGGCGTCAACTGGTGGCCCCGGGAGATGCCCTCGGATGAGGAATACGCCTTCTGCGACGCCAGCGCGGCGGCCCACGGCTTTCAAGTAGAGTATGTGCTGACCCACGACGCCCCAAGCAGATTCCTCGATTTTACCATCCTGCCCGCGGGGGCCAGCAACCGCCTCCACGCCTATTTCGACAAGCTGGTGGGACAGATGACCTACGACAAGTGGCTGTTCGGCTGCTACCACCGGGACACCCAGCTCTCGCCCAAGGTGCGGTGCCTGTTCAATGACGTGGTTTCGTTGGGGGAAAAGCGCCGCTGGTGGAGGCGGTGAAGCGCCATGAAACAACGAGATCCGGCAGCCGTCCTGCTGGGGATGGGGCTCATCCTGGCCCTGCTGGCCGCCGTGAGCCTGGTGGCCGGCGGGGTGATGAAGCTGTTTGGCTTCACCTATGATTCGGTGGGCAGCCTGGTGCTGTATTTTATCTTTGCGTCGGTGCTCTCCGCCGCGTGGGACGCCCGAATGCTTTGATGAACTGGTGGAGGAGGTGGATACAAAAATAAACAGTTGGGTATAGCATAAAAGAGACAATATTTAGGAGGTGGTAGATAAGATGGTTTAAGATATTTGATAAAAATATGTAATAAACAGAATTAAAATATAAGGAGCATATTATGAAAACTGTCAAAAGATTTTTTTCTCTAGTTATGACCATAATTCTAAGTATAGGGGTATCATTTTCGGTAGGTGCGGAAAGTGTAGAGCGCACGAATGACACAACTGATATAGTACTTAAGGTTCCTGTTGTTTCTTTTGAAAACGAGTTAGAGTTTCAAAAAGCATTAGAAAGAAATCAAGGAATTTGCAAATTAGGCATAACTCCATATAGTGGTGCAATGAATATCTATGCGGGAGTTATACGTAATGGAAATACAACAAATTGTGAATTTATTTTAGCTTGGAGTGGAACAGATATTTTAAGTGGCATTAGATTTAAGAAAATAGTGGTGCGCTCAACTAGTGGCATTTTTAGAGAAACATATGCTACATTTGGAGAAGAACCGTATACTAAGTATACAACAAAATACGTTTCAGCTGCGGCTACAGGATCAATTGTAATAGACAATTTTAATCTTGATTCCGATGTCACTATGGTTGAAATAAGGGGAACAGATGTACAATGGCGTGAAGTTATTACAAGTGAATGGAATTCCTGCAGATCAATAACAGCTGCAGTTCCGGTTAATTAAGTCTGACTTAAGAGGATTTTGGTTTGAAAAATGTACAGGAACTGAAAAAATGGCTGGCCGGCGAAGCGGATGTGGAAAGCATTTCGTTGTCCGAGTTTACCGGTTTGTTTCGCCGCCTGCTGGTTTACAATGTAAAGAATGCGCTTTGCAATCAGAGAAGGCAAGTGAAAGAAAACGAAATGAAGTTCTGTGCGTATAAGCTGCTGAGAACAGAAAAGAACCAGCCCTACAATAAAGCCCTGAACGCTGTCCATGAACCGTTTGTCTATGTTGTGTTGGAAGAAGAAACCGGTTATATCTGCTCCAACAGTGCAAAGCTGTATTTGCAGCTGCGAATCGAACAGGGAGTGAGCGCGGAAGACAGAAAACAGAAAAGCCTGCTGTATCGAGACTATATGGGATGTGTAAAAGCGTTTCAAAACGGTGAATACGAATAGACCAGCGCTGCGGTGATGCCGCAAGTCCGCCGTGCGGGGCACGACAAACCCCGCGCGGCGTTTTTTGTATCGTGCCGGTGCGCATACTGTTTACAGATTATTTACGCGGACGCTCTTGTATTCCCGGCCAAAATTTGGTAGGATAAATCATACTTTTTTCCAGGTCTGTATAAAATCAAAGGAGAAGTTCATGGAATATGCGTGGTATTACGACCTCGTGCTGCTGTATGTGGTCTATTCGTTTTTAGGCTGGATCGCGGAGACGGTGGTTTCGGCGGCCCGGGGCCGGGGCTTTGTCAAGCGCGGCTTTGCCGCCGGGCCCATGTGCTATGTCTACGGCCTGGCGGCCGTCATCATGGCCGCCGGCTTTAACGATCTGCGGGATAACCTGCTCTACCTGTTTTTGGGCTGTACCGTGGTGGCGACGGTGGTGGAATGGGTGGCTGCCAAAACCCTGGAACGGCTGCACCACCGCACCTGGTGGGACTATTCGGGCCACCGCTTCAACATCGACGGCTATGTCTGCCTGCCTTACTCGCTGCTGTGGGGCGTGCTGGGCAGTGCTTCGGTGCTGTGGGTCAACGGCCTGCTGACAAATCTGTTCCACATGATGCCGGTCTGGCTGTTCGAGACGCTGGCCTGGGTGCTGGGCATCCTGGCGCTTTTGGACCAGCTGGGCAGCGCGGCCATCCTGCAGCGGCGGCCCACCCGTCTGGAAGGGCTGAACCGCGCGCTGGAACAGCAGTCCCGCACCCTGTACGACCGCATCGCCCTGCGGATCGAGCGCCGGATCGAGGGCGCTTACCCCAAGGCGGCCGAAAAGCCGGCCAAGCTGGAACCGGGGGTCAGCTTCAGTGAGGTGGTCTGGCTGTTCACCATCGGGTCACTGGTGGGGGACATCGTGGAGACCATCTTCTGCCGGGTGCGGATGGGGGAGTGGATGAGCCGCTCCAGCCTGGTGTGGGGCCCCTTCAGCATCGTGTGGGGGGCCGCGCTGGTCATGGCGTCGGTGCTGCTGCCCCGCAAGAAGGACGGCAGCGAGCGCACATCCAGCGAACTGTTCGTCCTGGGCACCCTGATGGGCGGCGCATACGAATACGTCTGCAGCGTCCTGGGCGAGCTGGTGTTTGGCGTGATCTTCTGGGACTACAGCAAGATCCCCTTCAACCTGGGGGGCCGCATCAACCTGCTGTACTGCTTTTTCTGGGGTTTTGCCGCTGTGGCGTGGGTCAAGCTGTGCTACCCCTATGTGATGCGCGGCATCGGCTTTGTCCGCAGCCATACCGGCCGCTGGCTGACGCTGCTGGTCGGCGCGTTCATGGTGGTGAACATGGCGGTGTCCGGTCTGGCGCTGATCCGCGCCGACGCCCGCGGCGACGGCACCCCGCCGGCCAACGCCCTGGACGTGTTCCTGGATGAGCACTTCCCCGACGAGCGGATGGACCAGATCTATCCCAGCGCCAAAAAGCCGGTCTAAACCGGCCTGCAAAATAGGAAAAGGAGGCGATGCGATGCTGATCGCTGTATTGTTATTCTGTGTAGGGCTGCTCTGCCTGGTCAAGGGCGGCGACTGGTTTGTAGATGGGGCGGTGGGGATCGCCCGGCGATTCCACCTGCCCGATCTGCTGATCGGGGCCACGGTGGTGTCGGTGGGCACCACCCTGCCCGAGGTGATGATCTCGGCGTCGTCGGCCCTGGGCGGCCACGGCGAGATCGCTTACGGCAACGCCATTGGCTCGATCATCTGCAATGCGGCGCTGGTGGCCGCCATCACCATTGCGGTCCGGCCAGGCAAGGCGGACGCCGCCGCCCTGCGGCTGCCGGTGAGCTTCTTCTTCATCGCGGCGGTCTTTTACGCGGCGGTGGCCTACACCACCGGCACTTTCAGCCGGTGGGTAGGCGTCGTCCTGCTGGCCCTCTTTGCGGCCTATATGGCGGCGCAGGTGGCCTCGGCCCGGCGCGCGCCCGCAGCCCCCGCAGCCGGCGAAGCCCCGCCCGAGGCGGCCCCGTCCGGCAGCCTGGCGGTGGAGCTGGTGCGGCTGGCGCTGTCCGCCGCCCTCATCGCGGTGGGCGCCAACCTGATGGTGGACAACGGCGTCGTGATCGCTGCCGGTCTGGGCGTGCCCGAATCGGTCATTGCCCTGACGGTGGTCGCCCTGGGCACCTCGCTGCCCGAGCTGGTCACGGCCATCACCTCCCTGGTCAAGGGGCACGGGGCGCTGTCCCTGGGCAACGTCATCGGCGCCAACCTGTTCAACCTGGTGCTGGTGAACGGCGTCTCGGTGGCGCTGGCCCCCTTCGGCCTGCCCGCCGGTTCCACCATCGCCGGGCACAACGCCTCTCTGGTGCTGGACCTGCCGGTGGCTTTTGTGGTCATGGTGCTGCTGGTGGCGCCGCCTTTGTGCAAGGGCCGGCTCTACCGCTGGCAGGGCGTAGCGCTGCTTGCCATCTACGCGGCCTACTGCGCGGTGCAGTTCAGTCTGTGACAAAATTAGATTCCCTGGCAAAGCCGGGAACATACTGTCAAAAAGTCCCGTCCAGCCGACATGTGCGGATGGACGGGACACATACAGGGAAATTTGGCGCTGAGAGTGTGCGAGGCTGTAAAGCCGAGTGCGCGGTTCAGCGCCAAATTTTGTCCCCAGGGGGATATTAGGGGGAAGGAATTTCTGACCTGCGCAGCAGGCAGAAATGGGTTCCCCCTAAAGCGTGGCGCTTTTGCGACACGCTAGAATGCCCCCGCCCTCCCTTGCAGGAGAGCGGGGGCATTTTACTGCTTGGGGAAACCCTGTGCGGGGCGCGTCACATTAGACGAGGGTGATGCGGCCTGCGCCGTAGGGGTTCTCGTAGTCCAGCAGGTAGCCGGGGTAATCGGCCAGGGGGCTGTTGGCGGTGGTCATGACCGCGCCGTCAAACAGCATGGCGTAGCTGGACAGGACCAGGTAGTCCTCGGAAACGTAGTCCTTGACCAGGGTCGCGCCGTCGAACATGGCAAAGCCGTCGCCCAGGCTGCGCAGGGTGTAGTTCATGCCGGCCATGTTGTAGGTGCGGTTGGGGTCAAGCGGCTCGTACGCGCCGGTGGCCTTGTTGTAGATCTTGACGTTCTGGACCCGCGGGGTGCCGGTGGCGGGGCCGCTCCAAACGCCCTGATCGTCGGTCTGGACGGTGTTGGGGATGTCGGTGTGGATCTCGTAGGTCGCGCCGGCCACCTGCAGGAAGCCGCCGTTCTCCTGGCCGGAACCGGCATACCGTGCGCCGAACTCCAGTGCATTCTGGATCTGCGCGCCGGTGACGCTCATCAGGCAGGCCACGTTGCCGAAGGGGCTGACCGTCTTGCAGGACATATAAGTCCAGTCGCCGGCGGGGATGTCGGCGCGGATGCCGCCGCCGTTCATGATGGCGATGTCGCAGTCAAGCTGCTCGATCTCGTTGAAGTAGGCGTAGATGCCGTCGGCCACCAGGTCGCCCATGTTGGTCTCCTCCGAGCGGATGAGGCGGTCGCCGGTGACGGGGTCGTTGATGTAGAAGTTGATGGGGCTCTCGGCGATCTTCTCGCCCAGCATATCGTCCACCGCGTTGATCCAGTCGGTCTGGAGGATCAGCGTCTCGTTGAAGGGGTTGACGTTGCTGGAGGAGATCAGCTCGGTGGTGAAGTTGCGGTCGGTGTCGATGGTCATGCGGCCCACGTTGCCCAGATAGCAGCCGGTCTGGGTCAGGACGACGGGGTTGCCCTCCGCGTCGCGGACGGTCTCGCCGGGCATCTCGGTGTGGGAGTGGCCGTCGATGAAGGCGTTGAAGCCGACGGTGTGCTGGATGACCTCGCGGCTGGTGTAGGGGGAGGAAGAACCGTCCACGCCCAGATGGCCCAGGCCGATGACGAAGTCGGCGTAGAGCCATGCCTCGTCGATGGCCTTCTGGACGGCGTCGTAGAGGGCCTGGCCGTCGTCGCCGCCGTCGATGCCGTAGATGTACTCATTCTGGCCGGCGTCCATGAAGTAGGCGGGGGTGGACTTGGTGATGGTCTCGGGGGTGGTCACACCGATGAAGGCCAGGATGCGGCCGCCGCGGAAGAAATACTTGATGGAGGGCAGCACGTTCTTGCCGGTGCGCAGATCCTTGAAGTTGCAGCTGATGTAGGGGAAGTTGGCCTCCTCGTTGACGATCTCCATGATGCGGTCCATGCCGTAGTCAAACTCATGGTTGCCGAGGGTGGCCAGGTCGTAGCCGGCCGAGTTCATCAGCTTGATGATGGAAGCGCCCTGGTCCATGGCGCCGTAGGCGGTGCCCTGGATGTGGTCGCCGGCGTCCACCAGCAGGACGTCCATGTCGGCGTCCTCGTAGCTCTTCTTCAAAGCCTCGATGGAAGCGTAGGTCAGCTCGGGGGCTTCGTTGTCGATGTAGGTGTGCACGTCATTGGTGTACAGGATGGTGATGGGGTGCTTGTCGGGGGCGACCAGGGGATAGAACAGGCCGTCCGCGCTCACAGGGGCGGCGGTCAGGCCCAGGGCGGCGGCTGCGCCGGTCATGGCGCCGGCCGCTTTCAGGAAATTACGACGCGAAATATAGCTTTTCATCGAAATGTCCTCCTCATTCAATGGATGGGAATATGGCTTGCGCAGGGCGCACTGGCCCCGCCATACCTTTACCATAACAATAACACAAAAGCCGTCCTAAAACAAGACCCAAACTGTCAAAAATCGGCTTTTTGCGCCGATGAATGTAAATATCTTGGGCAGTATCGCCAAAAATATAGAAAGATTTTACTTAGCGTGTCGCAAAAGCGCCCCGCTTTAGGGGGAACCCATTTCTGCGCGCAGCCGCGCGGCAGAAATTCCTTCCCCCTAATATCCCCCTGGGGACAAAATTTGGCGCTGAACCGCGCACTCGCCGCAAAGCGGCTCGCACACTCTCAGCGCCAAATTTCCCTGTATGTGTCCCGCCCATCCGCACATGTCGGCTGGGCGGGACTTTTTGACAGTCTGAACTACCGCAGGGTGCTCCGCGGCGGCTTTTGGGATAGGGGGCGTCAGGCGTTGGAGGCGGCGGCCTCAAAGTCGATCTTGCCCAGGTTGACGTCGGCCCGGACAATGGTGATCATCATGCTGTCGCCCAGGCTCCACTGCTTGCCCGAGACAGGGTCGGACAGGCGGACGCCCTCGGTCAGCAGGGCCCCGGTGGGGGTCAGGCTGGCCACAGGGACAAAGCCCTCGACGCCGTTGTCCAGCTCGACAAAGACGCCCCGCTGGGTGACGCCCGAGATGGTGCCGGCCCGGTGCTCGCCGATGTGGGCGCGGGCATACTCGGCCTTATAGCAGTCCTCGGCCTTGCGCTCGATCTGCATGGCCACCACTTCCTGGGCGCTGGACTGTTTGCTGACCTTTTCGGCAAAGTCGGTGTAGCTGGCGATGATGGTCTCCTTGTCCATCCCGCCCAGCAGAGCCGTCAGGATGCGGTGGATGGCCAGGTCGGGGTAGCGGCGGATGGGGCTGGTGAAGTGGGCGTAATCCTTCAGCACCAGGCCGTAGTGACCCTTGGGCACCGGCTGATACTCAGCCTTGGACATACAGCGCAGCAGGCCGGTGCGGATGATCTTTTCGTAGGGGGTGCCGCGGACGCCTTCCAGAATGGCGCTCAGCTCCTTGGGCTCGGGCACTTCCTTGGCAAAGTGGTCGTTGATGCCGCAGGCCTTGAGCAGGGTGTGCAGCCGCTCCAGCTTTTCGCTGTTGGGTTCTTCGTGGACGCGGTAGACGAAGGGAATCTGCTTGGTGCGGGCGAAGTGGGCCGCGCACTGGTTGGCCAGCAGCATGAACTCCTCGATCATGGCTTCGCTCTCGCCCTGCACCCGCTTTTTGACGTCGATGCAGTGGCCGTTGTCGTCCAGGATCAGCTTGACCTCGCCGCTCTCGATGTCCATGCAGCCGCGCTCCCGGCGTAGGCCGGCCCGCAGGGTGTACAGGGCTTTCATGGCGGGCAGCTGGCCGGCCACCTCGGCGTATTTGTACTGGATCTCGGTGTCGGCGGTGCCGGCCAGCAGGGCGTTGATCTCGCTGTACACGCCCTTGACCCGGCTGCGGATGACCGACTTGACGAACTTGTAGTTGATGAGCTTGCCCTCTTTGTCCAGGTGCATCAGGCAGGAGAAAGCCAGGCGCAGCTCGCCTTCGTTCAGGCTGCAGATGCCGTTGGACAGCTGCTTGGGCAGCATGGGCACCACCTGGTCGGCATAGTAGACGCTGGTGGCCCGCTCAAAGGCTTCGTCGTCCAGAGCGGTGCCCGGCTTGACGTAGTGGGACACATCGGCGATGTGCACCCCCAGCTCAAAGCCGTCGGGGGTCTGGTTCAGGCTGATGGCGTCGTCGATGTCCTTGGTCTCGGCGCTGTCGATGGTGAAGATGGGCAGGGCGCGCAGGTCCATCCGGCCCTGGGTGTCGGCGTCGGTGACAGCGGCCCCTTCCAGTTTTTTGGCTTCCTCCCGCACCGGCTCGGGGAAGCGGACGTGGACGTCCCGGGCATACAGCAGGGCCTTGGCGCAGCGCTTGGCCTCCTCGCTGGAGCCGAACCGCATGACCACCGCCACCCGGTGGTCCTCCTGGCGCATCCCGCGGGCGCGGATCTCCACGGCGACCTTATCGCCGTCCTTGGCGCCGCCCTCGCTGTCCCGCAAAATCTGCATCGAGATGGCGGGGCAGTCGTCCGGCACGAACACCAGCTTGCCGCCGATCCGGCGGGTGGTGCCCACCAGATTGTTCTTCTGTTCCAGCACGGCCAGGATCTCGCCCTCGTCGCTGCCCTCCACGCGGGGATGGGCCAGCTTTTCCACCAGGACGCGGTCGCCGGGCATGGCGCCCTTCATCAGCCGGCCGGGGATGAAGATATCGCCCGAACCGTCCTCCAGCATGGCAAACCCAAAGTTTTTGCCCAGCTTGACCAGGGTGCAGGGCAGGGCCTTGTCCTTGCGGCCCGACCGCACCGTGAAAAAGACGCCCTCAGTCTGGCAGACCACAGCCTCCCGGACCAGCTCGTCCAGCGCTTCCATCACTTTGCGGTCGGCGGCGCGGTCCCCGCCGAATTTGGCCTTCAGGTCCCTGACGGTGCAGGGCTGCATCTGGATGGCCCGCTCGATCTTATCTCTCATTGGCATACAGGTAAATTCTCCTTCACATCCTTCGGCGCACCGCCTGCTGCTTCGGGCGGGCGCGACTTCACAGCCGGGCGCTTCTCCTTACGGCCCGGACACAAAAACAGCCCCGCGTTGCTGCGGGGCCTTTTCG
Source organism: Candidatus Faecalibacterium faecigallinarum (assembly GCA_019119685.1). Classification (GTDB taxonomy): domain Bacteria; phylum Bacillota; class Clostridia; order Oscillospirales; family Ruminococcaceae; genus Faecalibacterium; species Faecalibacterium faecigallinarum. The sequence continues at coordinate 22,816 of DWWN01000031.1, read as the reverse complement.
GCGTGCAGGCGCCTGCACGCTCCAGGGGGACACAGCCCTTGCCTGGCATTTTCTTGCGGTTACGGCTCAATCCTCTTGCGCTTAGCCGGTTTTTCCGGCGCGCCGCGGAGGGCGCTTGTAAAAACCGGAGCGCGGCTCCGGGTTGCCGTTGCCCAAATTTCCGGCGCGGGACGCAGCCCGCTTGCAAATTTGGACGGCGGCCCCTGCTCCGCCTCGGCTGTTTCTGCCACCGGCAGCGCCTCGGCTACGCAGCCTGAGCCGCCTCCCTGTTTCGTCCGCAGGACGCGGTCGGCGGCTCAGCCTAACCGGCTGGACAGCACGCAGGCGGCGATCGCCACCACAAAGAAGATCACGCCGGCAATGCGGGTGACTTTGGCCAGCATCTGGTCGGCCGGGCTCAGCCGGGTGGTGTTGGCGCCCTGGACCCCGCCGCCGATGGCGCTGGACAGGCCCTGACCATGGGTGTGCTGCAGCAGGGTCAGCACGAGGATCACCAGGGAAACGATCAGCAGGACAACGCCGCCGACAATCTCGTAAACTGTCATGTGTAGAACGCTCCTTTAACCTATTCGGGGGCAGGCCCCCTGAGACTTTGCATGAAAATACTTCTATAGAATAGCACAAGCGGCAGATAAAAGCAAGATGTGCGCGTGATTTTTTACTGTTCCAGCAGCCACAGCGCTTCGCACACCTGGGCAAAGACGGCCGCGCTGGAATGGGCCGGCTGGGTCTGGCCGTCCTGCAGGACCACGACGGTGTACTGGGGGTCCCCGGCGGGGCAGAAGCCCGCGAACCAGAGGTTCATTTTTTCTTCGCCGCTGGCGGTGAACTGCCCGGTCTGGGCGGTGCCGGTCTTGCCGGCGGCGTCGCCGTAGAGGGGCGCGGCCTCCCGGCCGGTGCCCTCGGCCACCACCCCGGCCAGCAGTTCCCGCAGGCGCTGGGCGGTGGAAGCCGAAAACACCTGCCGCGCCGCCGGCAGCGAGGCGCTTTCCTGCGTTTCGCCGGTGGCCTCGTCCAGGGTGCGCAGGAGAAAGGAGGGGGCGCGGTAGACGCCCCCCGCCGCGATGGTGTTCATCATGGCGGCCACCTGCAAAGGCGTGGCCAGCAGCTGTCCCTGTCCGAAACTGAAGTTGGCCAGCTGGCCCGACGCGCCCAGGGTGTCCAGCGCAGGCAGGACCCCCGCGGCCGACTGCAGGCTGCCGGCCACCCGCACCCGCCGCCCAAAGCCCAGCTGGCGGGCGGCGTCCAGCACCGTTTCAGCCCCGAGCGCCTGCCCCAGGCGGATGAAATAGCCGTTGCAGCTTTTTTCCAGGGCGGCGGCCAGGTCCACCGTGCCGTGCGCCGTGCCCGACGCACAGCGGAACACCTGCCCGTCCACCACCGTGTAGCCCGGACATTCCACCGTCAGACCGTCCAAACCGGCTTCCAGCGCGGCGGCGGCCAGCACCGGCTTGAACACCGAGCCCACCGCATAGGCGGCCAGGGTCCGGTCCAGCAGGGGACTGCCGGCGTCGTCCAGGCTGGCCGAGACGTTGCCGGGGTCGTAGCCGGGCAGGCTGACGCTGGCCCGCACCTGGGCGGTGTCCACGTCCAGCACCAGGATGCAGCCCGAGGTCATGGTCTCGGCGGCCACCGCCTCGGCCGCCCGCTGGATGGGCCGGGAGATGGTCAGCTGCACCCCGGCCCCGTCAAAGGCGGCGGGGGTGTAGACGGGCCCGGTGCCCTCCACCAGCCGCCCCTGGCCGGTGACGGTGCAGGTGACGGTGTCCTGTCCGCCGCTGCCGGCCAGCACTTCGTCCAGGGCGGCTTCCAGCCCGGACACGCCCCGGCCTTCCCCGTCCAGATAGCCGATCAGGTGCTGGCAGAGGGGGACGGCGCAGTACCGCCGGGCGGCGGGGTAGGTGTACACCCCGAGGCTGGCCACGTCCTGCGTCACTTCCAGCAGGAACGGGGAGGCGGCGTTCCGCCGCTGGTACAGCTCGGCCTGGCCCGCCGCCGTGGCCGCGTCGTACAGGCGGACATAGCTGCTCTCGCCCGGCAGGCACAGGGCGTACCATGTCTCGTCCAGCCCGGTGAGGGGCAGGCCGTCGCAGTCGTAAAAGTTGCCCCGGCGGGCGGGCAGGCGGAGGGTGACGGCGCTCTGGCCGGCGGCCCGGGCGGCGTAGCCGGTGTTGCTGGCGGCCAGATACAGCCGGCACAGCACCACCGCGAACCCCGCCAACAAAGCCGCGTACACGGCGGCCAGCCTGCGCGCCTGCATGGACAGGCCCCCTTCCCACCTTTTGGTGAGAGTGTGCGCCGCCGCGGGCGGATTTATACAGGGGCGTCTGCGCTTTGCTCCTGCCCGGCCTCGTGCAGGTAATAGGAGGCGTAATCGTCGTACATGGCGGGGAAAGCCTCGGGGTGGAGGGCATAGTAGCGGCCGTAGCGGTACATTTTCAGGCCTACTTCCTCGCACATATCCAGCGCGCAGTTGAAGAACACTTCCACGTCCGCGTCGTCCTCCTTGCCGGGGTGCAGCCGTTCGGACAGCCGGCTGTAGGACTCCATCATCTCGCCGTACAGCCGGTTGACCGCAGCGCCCTTGGCAAAGACGTTTTCGATCTTGTCGTCCTGCTCGGGGGTGAGGATGGAGCGGTCCAGCCAGCCCATCAGCAGCTCAAAGATGTACATAGCCTGGACGTTTTCGCGGATGTGCAGCTTGTCCTGTTCACGCATGAAGATTCCTCCTGTCTGTTGTGTTCGTTATTTGATTGCTAAAATGATTCTTTTAACTGCATGTCTTTTGATGTTAAAAATCATCATATCATTATAATAGCAAAATGCGTATAATGAGACAAGAGAGGAAAATGTCGTATGGCGAAATTTATACCCAGAAAACTTGAAAAAGAGGTTGTAACGATAAGGATTTCTGCCGATTTGTTGGAAACGGTAGACCGGAAGGCGGCCGCCATTGATATATCCCGCAACCAGTTTGTCATTCAGTGCATTGAATACGCCCTTGCCAATATGGACGACGAGCCGCCCAAAACCTGAAGGACCGCCCCGCGGGGGCGGCCTTTTTGCTGCCCAGCACAAAAAAGCCCTGCCTGCACGGCGTGCGCGTGTACAGGCAAGGCTTTTTTCCTGTTTGGGATGTGAACGGCTCACAGCGTTTGCAGCCAGGCGTTCAGCTCGGCGTAGAAGCGGCCCACATGGGCGCCGTCCAGCAGGCGGTGGTTCAGTTCCAGGCTGAGGGATAAAAGGGTGCGGCCGTCCCGCTCTTCCCAGCGGCCCCAGGTCACGCGAGGGATGGAGTCGGACGGGTCGGCGTCCCGCTCGTTGGTCGCTGCGGTGAGCGGGAACCATGGCAGACAGGAAAAATAGACCAGCTCGTCCGGGGCCCACGGGCCGCTCTCCGAGATAAAAGCGGTCTGGGCGGCGGACTTTGCCCTGGCCCGCCGGCAGAAGTCCGCCAGGTCGTCCCCGGCTTCCAGCGTGACGATGTGGAATTGCTCGCTGCCCGGGTGCAGGTCGGTGAAGCTGGGGACCAGCCGGTCCACCTTGACGATCTGCCCGCCCCGGTCCTTGTACAAAAAGGCGTCTGCCCGCTCCATGGCTTTGGTCACCCCATAGACCATGGCCGCATAAAAGGACAGCCCCTGCTCTTTGCACCAGGCCCGCAGCGGCGTCACGTCCACCGGAAAAGTCAAAGCGTAAAAGGGATGGGACATCCCGGCGAAAAACTCGTAGACCTCCCGCCGGGGCCAGGATTCTTTCTCAACGATTTGCATACGCGGCCTCCTTGCGTGTTTTGGGTTTGGGGTGTATCTGAGAATTCAAAAATGCTGAACAATTCGCCAAAAAGATGCAGCTGCAAGGCGCAGGAGCGCCGCACTCCTTTGTGGAATGCAAGCGACTGCAACGCGGCAGATGCGCTTTTTGGTAGAATTGAGCAGTATTGGGGAGTTTTCAGATACACCCTAGTATAGCAGAAGGCGCGGCGTTTGGCTATACGTTTGGCTATAGCAGCAAAGGCCGTCTCCCGGCAGGGGAGGCGGCCCTTTTATGCTTGCGGTTTACTTTTTCTCGTCCAGCAGCACCACGCCCTCAGGCGGGTTGGCGCTGATGGCGCCGACGATGGGGTGGGGGACGTAGCATTCTTCCAGATAGGCCACGTCCTCGCCGGTCAGCTGCACGTCCAGCGCGCCGGCGGCGTCGTCCAGATAGCGGGCTTTGGTGGCCCCGATGATGGGCGAGGCCACGCCCTTTGCCCACTGCCAGGCAATGGCGATCTGGGACATTTTGCAGCCCTTTTGTTCGGCCAGCTCGTAGACCCGCTGGACGATCTGGATATCCTGCTGTTCCATCCGGTCGTACTTGCCCATGGCCACCCGGTCGGTCCGGGCCCGCAGGGTGTCGGCCTCCCAGGTGGGGCGGGTCAGATGCCCGGCGGCCAGCGGGCTGTAGGGCATCAGTGTGACGCCCATCTGTTTGCAGATGGGGATCAGCTCCCGCTCGTCCTCGCGGTAAAGGAGGTTATAGTGGTTCTCCATGGCCGAGAAGGGGGTCCAGCCGTGGTCGCGGGCGGCCAGCTGCATATTGTAGAACTGGTAGCCGTACATGGCCGAAGCGCCCAGCGCCCGCACCTTGCCCGCCTTGACCAGGTCATGCAGGGCCTCCATGGTTTCCTCGATGGGGGTGTCGTAGTCAAAGCGGTGGATGATGTACAGGTCCAGATAGTCGGTGCCCAGCCGTTTGAGGGTGCCGTCGATCTCCCGCAGGATGGCCTCCCGAGAGAGGCGGCCGGGGTTGAAATAGACCTTGGACGCGATGACGACCTTGTCGCGCGCCACGTTGTTTTTGAGCGCGCGGCCCAGGTATTCCTCGCTGGTGCCGGCAGAATAGCCGTTGGCTGTGTCGAAAAAGTTGATGCCCAGGTCCAGCGCGTGGCGGATGACCTTCTCGCTCTCGGCCTCGTCCAGCGTCCAGTCGTGCATGGTGCCCGCCTTGCCAAAGCTCATGCAGCCCACGCACAGCTTGGAAACGGTGATGCCGGTCTTGCCCAGTTTGGTGTATTCCATAAAGTGCTCCTTTCTGCCTGGCCGGCGCGGCCGCTCATTCCTGCGCGCATTCCTTGCCAAAGGTCATGCACTTGCCCAGCACCTCGCCGGTCTTGAGGTACTGGTAGGTCGGCATCTCGAACAGCACCGGCTTCAGCACGCTGTAATCCAGTTTGCCGTCCTGGTCCAGCACCTTCTCGTCGGCGTAGGTGGCGTCGATGGTGCAGATGACGTTGTCAAAGCCGGGGGTGCCGTAGAAGTCCGCTGCGGTGCAGACCATCACCACCGGGGCGTCGGCGATCATGGGGACGCCGTTTTCGCTCATTTCCCAGCGGAACAGGCCGGACTTGTCCTCTTTGTGGCCGCTGACGCAGCCCGCGCGGTCTGCCTTGGGCAAAAGCGCCTCGTCCACGATGTTGATGGAGAGCTTGCCGGTGGCCCGGATGCCCTGATTGGTGTAGTGGGCCTTGGCCAGGCTGACCATGACGTGGTCGTGGCCCATGATGCCCAGGTGCCCTACCAGCAGCCAGTTGGGCTTGCCGTTTACCATGGCGCCCACCACCACGAGCGGGGTGGGGTAAAGGGCCAGTGCGTTTCCGATGTTCTTTTTCATAGCAGATACCTCCTTGCTGTAGTTCGTCTGCTCGTAGTATAGCGCGGGAGCGGCGGCGATGTCCAATACTTGCATTTCATGAAGAAGCATTCCTTTTTTGCATGGGCCGGCCCTCTGCCTCTGGCGCGGCGCAGGCTTGGAACCATGCGCGGGCTGCATGATGCAGGATACAAAGCAGGTATTTGACATCGTGTCAACTATGCTTTATGATAACCATAAAGAGCGCCTCGACCCGCGCGCTCCGCTTGCAAAACAGGAGGTAATGACAGATGAAACGACGCGATTTTCTCAAACTTTCCGCCGCTGCGGCCCTGACGGGGATGGCTGCGGCCTGCGGCGCGGCCCCGTCGGCCAGCGCTTCCTTTGCGCCGGCGGCAAGTTCCGCGGCCAGTACGCCGGCCAGCTCTGCCGCTTCCAGTGCGGCGGCTTCCAGCGGCGCGGGGACGGGCCGCACCCTTGTGGCCTGCTATTCCGCCACCGGCCACACCGCCGCGGTGGCCGGATACATTGCCGACGCCACCGGCGCAGACCTGTTCCTGCTGCAGCCGGTGGACCCCTACACCGATGAAGAACTGGATTACAACGACAGCGGCAGCCGCGTCTCGCAGGAGCACGCGGACCCCTCGCTCCAGACGGTGGAACTGGAAGCCGTCACGCCTGAAGGCTGGGCGGACTACGACACCGTTTTTGTGGGCTGCCCCATCTGGTGGGGCCGGGCGGGCTGGCCGGTCAACGGCTTTGTGACCGGCAACGACTTTTCGGGCAAGCGGGTGATCCCGTTCTGCACCTCGGCCAGCTCGGGCCTGGGCAGCAGCGCCGAAAACCTGGCCCAGCTGGCCGGCTCCGGCGACTGGCAAGAGGGGATGCGCTTCAGCGCCTCGGCCAGCGAGAGCGACGTGGCCGAATGGCTGGCTGGGCTTGCGCTGTAAGAGAGGAGAGGAACGATGAAACGCCGCGACTTTCTCAAATTTTCCGCCGCCGCAGCCCTGACTGGAGCCGCCGCAGCCTGCGGCGCGTCTCCGGCGGCAGGCGCTTCTTCCGCACCGACGGCGAGTTCTGCCCCCGCGCCGGCCAGCTCTGCCGCTCCCGGTGAGGCGGCCTCCGGCGGGGTCGTGAGCCTAACCACCAACGAAGGGGACGTGATCCCCCTGGCGGACCTGGAACATCTGACCGGGGACGCCGGCGCGTCGGCCGTCTACTTCACCCGCGAGATCAGCGCGGCGGCGCTGGTGCGGGCCTACGAGGCCCTGGGCTGGGCTCCCGCGGGGCGGGTGGCGGTAAAACTGTCCACCGGAGAGCCGCCCGCCTCCAACTACCTCCGGCCGGACCTGGTGGGCGACCTGATCCGCAGCCTGAACGGCACGATCGTGGAGTGCAACACCGCCTACGGCGGGGCGCGCAGCTCCACCGAATCCCACTACCAGGTGGCCCGGGAGCACGGTTTTGCCGGTATCGCCGCGGTGCACATCCAGGATGAGAACGGCTCGATGACCCTGCCGGTGGAGGGCGGCGCCCGGCTGAGGGAAAACTATGTGGGCGCCGCCTTTGCCGACTACGACGATTATGTCGTGCTGTCCCATTTCAAGGGGCACGCCATGGCCGGCTACGGCGGAGCCATCAAGAACATTTCCATTGGTTTAGGCAGCCGGGAGGGCAAGCAATGGATCCATTCCGGCGGCACCGGCGGCAATATGTGGAGCGGCGAGCAGGACGCCTTTCTGGAAGCCATGGGCGACGCAGGCAAATCCGTCTCGGATGCCCTGGGCCACGGGGCGCGCATCGTCTATCTCAACGTGATGAACCGCCTGTCGGTGGACTGCGACTGCGACGGCAACCCCGCCGAGCCCGAAATGGCCGACATCGGCATCCTGGCTTCCACCGACCCGGTGGCCCTGGACCAGGCCTGCATCGACCTGGTCTACGCCGCCCCCGGCCACGAGGCCCTGACCCGGCGGATCGAGAGCCGCAACGGCATCCACACGCTGGAAAACGCCGCGGCCATCGGCCTGGGCAGCCGCAGCTACCGTCTGGAACTGCTGGACGTATAAACTATAAATAAGGAGGAACCCTCATGCGGATTTTCAAAAGCCCCCGGGGCCAGGCCATGCCCGGCCCCACCCGCCCCATGACCGGCGCGGATTTTGCCCCGCGGCCCGACACGGCCGTCACCTGGCTGGGCAGCGCCGGCATTTTCCTCAACAGCCGCGGCACCACCCTGATGGTGGACCCGCTGCTGCAGGATTTTGATATGCCGCTGCTGATCCAGCCGCCCATCCTGCCCCGGCAGGTCCCGCAGCTGGACGCGCTGCTCATCACCCACATCGACAACGATCACTTCAGCCGTTCGGGCTGCGTGGATCTGAAAGAGGTCTGCCGCTCCTACCATGCGCCCCGGTATGTGGCCGAACAGATCAGCGCGCTGGGCCTGCCCGGCACCGGCCACGGCATCGGGGAGACGTTCCGGGTGGGCTGCGTCTCGGCCACCCTGACCCCCGCCAAGCACGACTGGCAGAACAGCTCGAAAAAGTGGGCCTACCGCCATTGGGAGGAAAAAGACTACTGCGGCTACTGGTTCGACACGCCGGACGGCAGCATCTGGCTGCCGGGGGATTCCAAACTGCTGCCCTCCCACCTGACCATGCCCCAGCCCGACATGATCCTGCTGGACTTTTCGGACAACGAGTGGCACATTACCTTTGAGGGCGCAGTCAGGCTGGCCGAAGCCTACCCGCAGGCGCGGCTGCTGTGCATCCACTGGGGCAGCGTAGACGCCCCGGACTGGAGCACCTTCAACGGAGACCCCGCCGCCCTGGCCGCCCGGGTCTCCAACCCGGCGCGGGTGCTGGCCCCCGCGCCGGGCGAAAGCATCGTGTTATAAACTTTATAGCACACATGGATTCCTCTGCACGGCTCTGGACGGTGAAAGCTCCGTCTCCCGCCAGCTGGAAGGGGACCGCCGCACCACCGAGCAGGCCCTGCGGGAAGAAGGGGAGGACGCCGGCGCGCTCACCCCGGCGGACCTGCGGAAAAAGATCCGGGCGGTGGACAAAAAGCGGGCGCGGTACTATCTATTTTACACCAACCAGGCGTGGGGCAAAAAAGAAAACTATGACCTGTGCATCAATACCTCGCGCTATGCGTCCATCAAAGCGTGCGTTCCCGGCCTGGCAGGGCTGATCGGCTCCCTGTTTGCATGACGGGGGTCACTGCCGCAGGAGCTGGAACATGGCGCGGTATTCGCCGGCAAAGGCGCTGCCGCGCCGCCACAGGAAAGTAAAGTCGTGGCAGAAAGGGCCTTCTTCCAGCGGGATCTCCTGCAAAAGGCCCTGCTGCAGTTCCTGCTGCACCACGGGCTGATATAAAAAGGTAACGCCCACCCCGGCGCAGGCCAGGTTTTTGATGAGGTTGAGGCTGCCCAGCTCGGTCAGGCGGTGAAAATTCTGGATGGCAAGGTTGTGCGCTTCCAGCACCCGCTCCAGCACGCTGCGGGTGCCGGAACCCGGCTCCCGCGCCAGAAGGTGTACGTCCAGCAGGTCCTCCATGGTGCGCACCGGGCGGGGGAAGGGGTAGCCCGGAGCGCACACCGGCAGGAACCGCTGGGTGCAGTAGGCCAGGCCCTCGTAGAGCTGACGGTCGAAGTTGCCTTCCACGATGGCAAAGTCCAGCTCCCCCTGGTCGATGAGGCGCAGCAGGTCCCGGGTGTTGGCGGTGAGCATCCGCAGCTGGAGGCCGGGGTCCTGTTCCAGCAGGCGGCGTAGCGGGCCGGGCATGATGTATTCCCCCACGGTCAAAGTGGCGCCGAAGCGCAGATGCCGCCGGCCGCCGGCCTGGCGCAGGGCGTCCCGCAGGCGCAGCGCGTCGTGGCGCATGGTGACGGCTGTCTGGTACAGCAGCCGGCCGCTTTCGGTCAGGTGGAGCTGTTTGCCCTGATACAGAAACAGCCGGACACTGTACTGGGATTCCAGCGCGTGGATGTGCTGGGATACGGCGGGCTGGGTGATGTGCAGCAGCTCGGCCGCCCGGGTAAAGTTCATGGTCTGGCAGACGGCCAGAAAAGTCTCGATGCGGAAATCCAGCATATGCTTCGCCTCCTTTGCCTCTATTATAAGCAAACGTTATGGAAAAATAAAGAAGCATCATTTTACATAATGCAGCTTTTGCGGTATAGTAGGTGCCAGAAATTGGAAAGGAAGCGTTTGCACCTATGACAAAAGTGAAAAATCTGGCCCCGGGCGTGCTGCTCTGCCTGGTGCTGGCAGTGCCCTGCTGGCTGCTGGGCAAGGCTTTCCCGGTGGTGGGCGGGCCGGTGTTCGCCATTCTGGCCGGCATGGTCATCTCCATGCTTTACCGCGACCGGGAACGCACCCAGGACGGCATCCTATATACCTCCAAAAAAGTGCTGCAGTATGCGGTGATCTTGCTGGGCTTTGGCCTCAACCTGTCGGAGATTGCCCGGGTGGGGGCGGCGTCGCTGCCCGTCATCGTCTCCACCATCTCCACCTCGCTGATCGTGTCCTTTGTGCTTTGCAAGGTCATGAAGATGCCGGCCAACATCTCCACCCTGATCGGCGTGGGTTCGTCCATCTGCGGCGGCTCGGCCATTGCGGCCACCGCCCCGGTCATCGACGCCGACGACGAGGAGATCGCCCAGTCCATTTCGGTGATCTTCCTGTTCAACATCATCGCGGCCCTGACCTTCCCCATGTTGGGCAGCGCTCTGGGCCTGTCCAACGAGGGCTTCGGCCTGTTTGCGGGCACCGCCGTCAACGACACTTCCTCGGTCACGGCCACGGCGGCCGCCTGGGATGGGATGCACCCCGGGGCCAACACCCTGGACCAGGCCACCATCGTCAAGCTGACCCGGACCCTCGCCATCATCCCCATCACGCTGGCGCTGGCGGTCTGGCGCACGGCCAGGGCCAAAAAGGCCGGCGGCAGCCAGGGCAGCACCTTCTCGCTGAAAAAGGTCTTTCCCTTCTTTATCCTGTTCTTTGTGCTGGCCTCGGTCATCACCACCGCGGCCACCGCGGCGGGCGCGCCGTCCAGCCTATTCCAGCCCTTCAAGGAGCTGTCCAAGTTCTTTATCATCATGGCCATGGGGGCCATCGGCCTGAACACCGACCTGGTCAAGCTGATCCGCACCGGCGGCAAGCCCATCTTCATGGGCCTGTGCTGCTGGGTGGCTATCGCCTGCGTCAGCCTTGGGATGCAGCACTTCATCGGCATCTGGTAACGGCGCGGGCAAAAGTTTGCCCGCAGGGCGCTTTTGCGCGATTTTCCCTCTTGCATTTTTTCAAATTCGTGCTATACTATTACAGCAATCGTTCCCAAGGCCGCTCGACGGGGTAGCCGAAATTGAAGGTTGTGATGGGCGCATACATCGAATATGGCCCCTATTCGTCAGAACCAGAAATGAGGTGAAAAGCTATGAAACAGGGTATCCATCCCAACTACGTTGACTGCACCATCACCTGTGCGTGCGGCAATGTGATCAAGACCCGCTCTACCAAGCCCGAGATCCACGTTGAAATCTGCTCCAAGTGCCATCCTTTCTACACTGGCAAGCAGAAGCTGGTCGATACCGGCGGACGTGTGGACCGCTTCAATCGCCGCTTTGGCCGCAAGTAATTGCATCAACGCGCATCATCGCCGCTCTCCGTTCGGGGGGCGGCGTTCGCGTGTCTGGCGACACGCTTTAGGGGGAACCCATTTCTGCGCGCAGTCGCGCGGCAGAAATTCCTTCCCCCTAATATCCCCCTGGGGACAAAATTTGCCGCTGAACCATGCACTCGGCCTAGCGGCCTCGCACACTCTCAGCGCCAAATTTCCCTGTCTGTGTCCCGTCCATCCGCACATGTCGGCTGGACGGGACTTTTTGACAGCCTGTTGCCGCTCCCTGTTCCAGGGAGCGGCGTTTTTGCATTGCCGGGGCAAAATCTTAAGATTCTTAAATTTTTCCAGCGTTCACCCTTCTGCCCCATTTTGAACACATTTGCGCCCTACACTTATCTATAATTGCCATAGAGCGAAAGGAGAGATGCTGCCAGTGATCGAAGTATCCCATCTGACACGGATGTACGGCCCGCGGGCGGCGGTCAAAGACCTGTCCTTCACGGTGGAGGACGGGCAGATCTACGGCCTGCTGGGGCCCAACGGGGCGGGCAAGTCCACCATTATGAATATCCTGACCGGCTACCTGGCCGCCACCAGCGGGACGGTGACGGTCTGTGGCCACCCGCTGCCCGAGGAGGCGGACGCCGCCCGGGCCTGCGTGGGCTATCTGCCCGAGACGCCGCCCCTCTACCCTGAAATGACGGTGGAGGAATACCTCCGCTTTGCCGCCGCCCTGAAAGGGGTGCGCCGGGCCGGGCGGAAGGCCCAGGTGGAAAAGGCGGCCCGCCGCACCGGCCTGACCGGCGTGATGCCCCGGCTGATCCGCAACCTGTCCAAAGGGTACCGCCAGCGGGTGGGCATTGCCCAGGCGCTGCTGGGCAGTCCCCAGGTCATCATTCTGGATGAGCCCACCGTGGGGCTGGACCCGGCGCAGGTGATCGAGATGCGCCGCCTGATCCAGGAGCTGGGCAAAAGCCATACCGTCATCCTGTCCAGCCATATCCTCAGCGAGGTGCAGGCCGTCTGCACCCGCATCCTGATCCTTTCCCACGGGCAGCTGGCCGCCTGCGGCGACCTGGCCAGCCTGACCGCCGGCCACAGCAGCCTCGAGGAAGTTTTTCTGGAACTGACCGGCGGCGAGGACGGCGCACCGGACGCAGGGGAGGAGGATGCCACATGACAGCGATTTTTGTGCGGGAGGTGCGCAGCGCCTTTTCCGGTATGATGGGCTGGCTGCTGACCGCCTTCCTGACGGCGGCGTCGGGCCTCTATTTCATGGCCAACAACCTGGGGTTCGGCCTGACCGACTTTGGGTATTATACGCTGTACCAGACTTCGTTCGTGCTACTGGTGTATGTGCCGGTGCTGGCCATGCGCAGCCTGGCGGGGGAGCGGCACGCCCGCACCGACCAGCTGCTGCTCACCAGCCCGGTGCCGGTCTGGGGCATCGTGCTGGGCAAATACTTTGCCATGTGCGCGGTGTTCGCGCTGCCCTGCCTGGCCGATGCGGCCATGATCCTGGCGCTGCGGGCGCTGGGCTGCACCAATACCGCGCTGGCCGCCAATTTTGCCAGCCTGCTGGGCTATTACCTGCTGGGCTGCGCGGCCATCGCCCTCTGCGAATGGATCTCGGGCCTGACCGAAAATCAGATCGTGGCGGCGGTGCTGGGCTTTGCGGCTTTGCTGCTGGCCTTTTTGATGCCCAGCCTGCGCAGCCTGTTCACCGCCGGCAGCGCCATGGCCCTGGTGGCCTTTACCCTGCTGGCGGCCGCCGCGGCGGTGCTGGCCGGGCTGCGCAGCCGCAGCCTGACGCTGGGGTGCATCCTCTTTGCGGTGCTGGCCGCGGGCATCTCGGCCCTGTTTTTGTTCCGCGGCGGGTGGCTGACCGGGGCGTTCAGCGGGGTGCTGGAGGCGCTGTGCCTGTTTGCCCCCTTTGAAAAGTTTGTCAACGGCAGCTTTTCGGTGCCGGCTGTGGTCTATTACCTCAGCGCAGCGGGGCTGTTCCTTTTCTTCACGGCGCAGGGCATTGAAAAGCGCCGCTGGGTCTGACAGGGGGTGCGCTGGATGCAACACAAAAACCCAAAGCGCCCCGACGGGGGGCGCATCTTCCGCAGCGGGCTCTATTCCACCGCCATTCTGGCCGCGGCCGTGGTGCTGGCGGTTCTGGTCAATCTGGCGGTGCAGGCGGTCCCGGTGCGCTACACCGAGTTTGACCTCTCGGAGGGCGGGCTCTACACTCTGGGGGACACCTCGGCCCAGCTGACCGGCGCGCTGGACCAGGATGTGACCATCTACTATTTGTGCGAGACGGGCAATGAGGACGCCATCATCACCGGCCTGCTGGACCAGTATGCCGCCGCCGGCAGCCATATCCGCTGGGAGCAGATCGACCCTGCCGTTTATCCCACGTTTGCGGCCCAGTACGGGGCCGAGACGGTGTCCACCGGCAGCCTGATCCTGGATGCGGGGGAGCGCAGCGCCGTTCTGGATGCGGCGGGCTTCTACGTCTACGACTACACCGATTACTATACCTACAGCGTCCGTTTTGACGGCGAGCAGCAGATCACCTCCGCTCTCTACCGGCTCACCAGCGGCGAGGCCAGCCGTGCCTATTACACCACCAACCACGGCGAAAAAACGCCGTCCGGCACCCTGCTGGACGCCCTGGAAGCCCAGAACATCGAGGCCGAGCCCCTCAGCCTGCTGTCGGGGCCGGTGCCGGAGGACTGTGAGCTGCTCATCATCGACTGTCCCGCCACGGATTTTGCCGGGGCGGAAGGGGCTGTGGATGAGACCGGCTTCCTGCAGGACTATCTGGACGCCGGGGGCAAGCTCCTTGTGATGACCGACGCCTACTACAGCACCCCCAACCTGGACGCCGTCCTGGCCGGGTTCGGCCTGTCCCGGGTGGAGGGCCTGGTGGTGGAAGGGGACGCCAACTACAGCCTGTACGGGTACAGTTATTACCTGCTGCCCGACTATGCCGCGCCCGCCGAAAGCACCGCCCTGGACGGGCTGGACTCCGGCACGCCGGTCCTGCTGCAGATGGCCCAGGGCATCGCCATCGCCCCAACCGACGGCGTCACCGCCGAGCCCCTGCTGACCACATCGTCCGCCGCCTACAGCAAGACGGCGGGCTACAACATGACCACCACCGAAAAGGAAGAAGGGGACCTGGACGGGCCTTTTGACCTGGCGGTCTGGGCCGAAGCGGAGGACACCGGGGCCCAGGTGATCTGGGTGGGCTGTTCCAACATGGACGATGACCTGCTGTACCAGAGCATCCCCGGCAACTGCGATTTTCTGGTGGGGTGTGCGGCGTCCCTGACCGGACAGTCCAGCGGCATCCTGATCGAATCCAAGGCCCTGGAAGCCGACCAGCTGGTCATCCCGGCGAGGACGGCGGCTGCGGTGGGGCTGGCCTTTTTGATCCTGCTGCCGGCGGTGCTGCTGGCCGCAGGGGCGGTGGTCACCATCCGCCGCCGCAGAAGATAAGGAGGGGAACGCCATGCGCGCAAAACGGCGCACGCTGCTGGTGCTGCTGGGCCTGATCCTCCTGGCCGGGGCGGCCCTGGCCCTGCTGACCTGGGCCAACCGCCGGGAAGAACAGGCCGCCAGCGCCGCCGAAGAGGGGACCATCCCGCTGTCCAGCTTTGCGGCGGAGGACCTGACCGCCCTGGAATACACCTGGCAGGGGGAGACGGTGTCCCTGTCCTGCGACGGGGGGACCTGGACCCTGACGGACGACCCGGACTACCACCTGGACCAGACCAAATGCGACACCATGGCTGCGGCCCTGACCGATCTGAAGGCCAAGCGCCAGCTGGACCCCCAGCCCGGTGAGGATTACGGCTTTGCCGCGCCCCTGCTGACGGTGTCGGTGACGGCGGCGGGCCAGACCAGCACCTTCGTCTTCGGGGACGTCAACACCGTCACCGGGGACGTTTACCTGCAAAGGGCGGGAGAGGACGCCGTCTATACGGCGGCTTCCGCCAAGGCCGGCTGCTTTGAATACAGCAAGGCGGAGCTGTTCGAGCCGTTCAATCCGGCGGGGCTCACCGCCAGCCGGCTGGAACGGATCGAGTACACCCGTTCGGACGGGGAAGAGCCCTTCACCGTCCGCCTGCAGGCGGTGTCGGTACCGGAGGAGGACAGCGCCGCGGACAGCAGCGCCTCCTACACCACCGCCTGGCGGCTGGAAGACGCCCCCGACACCGTCCTGGACGAAGAAAAGACGGACAGCCTTCTTTCGGCCCTGAGCAGCTACGTCACAGGGCAGATCACCGGCGCGGACCCGTCCGGCTACGGCTTTGACCAGCCGCTGGTCACGGTGTCCGCCTCGGACGGGGAGAAGGACTACCGCCTCACCTATGCCTCCGGCGCCGACGGCTACTACCTGATGGTGGAGGGGGACAGCTCGATCTACACGGTGGACGGGACGGTGCTGGCCGCCTTCATCTCCGCAGAAGAACTGAAGACCTGAAAAAAGGAGCAGACTGTCAAAAAGTCCCGGCCGGACGCCAGGCGCGTTTGGCCGGGGCGCCGGCAGGAGGATTTGGCGCAGGGAGTGTGCGGGGCCGTCGGGCCAAGTGCACTGTCCTGCGCCAAATTTTGTCCAATGGGGCAGCGCTCCGGGCTTTGCATCACGCGGGGCTGGGGCGGCGGCGCGTGCGGCTCTTTCCGGTTTTCCCGGTTCGGCAAAAGAGGAAACTTTGCATTCTGAATTGACATTTTCTGCGGGATTGTTTAAGATAGACCTTGTATACCGGCTGCATCCCTGCCGCTGGTACGAGGCAACATGATAAGGGGAGGACTCATTTGGAAAATGGACAATTCTGTAATCGTATCCCTGCGGGATATCGTGGTGGACTTTGACGGCCAGCGCATCCTGAACGGGCTGAACCTGGACATCCACGACAAGGAATTTGTGACCCTGCTGGGCTCGTCCGGCTGCGGCAAGACAACCACCCTCCGGCTGATCGCCGGCTTCCTGGAACCGACGGCGGGCACGGTCAGCCTGCACGGCAAGGACATCACCGGGGTGCCGCCCTACAAGCGCCCGGTGAACACCGTGTTCCAGAAGTACGCGCTGTTCCCGCACCTGAACGTGTTCGAGAACGTGGCCTTCGGCCTGCGGCTCAAGCACCTGGACGAGAACACCATCCGCACCAAGGTGCGGGATATGCTGGAAGTGGTGGGCCTGAAAGGCTTTGAGCGCCGCAGCATCTCCCAGATGTCGGGCGGCCAGCAGCAGCGCGTGGCCATTGCCCGCAGCCTGGTCAACGAACCCGAGATCCTGCTGCTGGACGAGCCTCTGGGCGCGCTGGACCTCAAGCTGCGCAAGGAGATGCAGCTGGAGCTGAAACGGCTGCAGCGCGAAATGAACATCACCTTCATCTATGTCACCCACGACCAGGAGGAGGCCCTGACCATGTCGGACACCGTCGTCGTCATGAACGGCGGCGTGATCCAGCAGGTGGGCACCCCCGAGGAGATCTACAACGAGCCCAAAAATGCCTTTGTGGCCGACTTCATCGGCGATTCCAACATCATCGACGGCGTCATGCACCGGGACTTCCTGGTCTCCTTCGCGGGGGTGCAGTTCCCCTGTGTGGACCGGGGCTTCAAGCCCGAGCAGAGCGTCCAGGTGGTGGTCCGCCCCGAGGACATCGAGGTGGTCTCGCCCATGGAAGGCCAGCTGACCGGCGAGGTCAGCGACGTGATCTTCAAGGGGGTCCACTTTGAAATGCATGTGGACTGCGACGGGCGGGAGTGGCTGATCCATTCCACCCGCGCCTGCACCCCCGGCGAGCGGATCGGGATGCGGATCGGCCCCAACGAGATCCACATCATGGCGCGGAGCGAGGGGTGATGCGGGATGAAAGTGTATGACAAGCGGCTCGCCTCCCCGTACCTGGTCTGGATGGCGCTCTTTACCGTGGTCCCGCTGCTGATCGTCTGCTACTATGCCCTGACCGACAGTGACGGCCGCTTCACCCTGGCCAACCTTGTTTCGGTCAGCGGGTACGGCTCGGTCTTTGCCCGCAGCCTGCTGCTGGCCCTCATCGCCACCGTCATCTGCCTGGTCATCGCCTTCCCGGTAGGGTATTTCCTGTCCCGGCTGCGGGTGAACAAACAGCGGATCATGCAGATGCTGGTGATGCTGCCCATGTGGATGAATTTTTTGCTGCGCACCTATGCCTGGATGGGCCTTTTGAGCATCAACGGCCCCATCAACACCCTGCTGGGCCTGTTCGGCCTGGGGCCCTTCAATATGCTGAACACCGCGGGCGCGGTGGTGCTGGGCATGGTGTACAACTATGTGCCCTATATGATCCTGCCCCTCTACACCAGCATGGTCAAGATCGACCAGAGCATCATCGAGGCCGCCCAGGACCTGGGGGCCAACACCACCAAGACCCTGCTGCGGGTCCTGATCCCCATGAGCGTGCCGGGCATCTGCACCGGCATCACCATGGTGTTCGTCCCGGCGGTGTCCACCTTCGTCATCAGCCGGATGCTGGGCGGCGGCGCCAACCTGCTGATCGGCGACCTGATCGAGATGCAGTTCTTGGGCAACAGCTATAACCTGAACGTGGGCTCGGCCATGAGCCTGGTCCTGATGATCATCGTCCTGCTGTGCATGAGCTTCACGTCCAGCTTTGACGAAGACGAAATGGAGGGGGTGTCCTGATGAAAACGAAACATCTCCGCCTGATGCAGCGG
Organism: Candidatus Faecalibacterium faecigallinarum; assembly: GCA_019119685.1. Classification (GTDB taxonomy): domain Bacteria; phylum Bacillota; class Clostridia; order Oscillospirales; family Ruminococcaceae; genus Faecalibacterium; species Faecalibacterium faecigallinarum. The sequence continues at coordinate 4,822 of DWWN01000031.1, read as the reverse complement.
ACTTATATCATCCTGTTTTTCGGGTTCATGTACCTGCCCATCGCGTATATGATCCTGTTCAGCTTCAACGAGAGCAAGGGCTACGCCCTGTTCACCGGCTTCACCTTAAAATGGTATCAGAGCCTGCTGCACAATTCCTCCATCCTGCGGGCTTTGGCCGTCTCAATCGAGGTGGCGCTGATCTCGGCGGTGGTGGCTACCGTGCTGGGCACCGCCGCTTCGCTGGGCATCGCCGGGATGAAGCGGACCAGCCGCCTCGTCATCACCAACGTGACCTATATCCCGGTGGTCAACCCCGAGATCATCACCGGCATCTCCCTGATGCTGCTGTTCGTGGCCTATCAGCGCTTCGCCGCGGACGTGCCCTGGCTGCCCGACACCATCATGGGTATGCCCACGCTGCTGATCGCCCATGTGGCCTTCAATGTGCCGTATGTCATCTTCAACGTCAGCCCCAAGCTCCGCCAGCTGGATATCCATCTGTACGAGGCGGCGCTGGACCTGGGCTGCGACCCCAAATAGGCGTTCTTCAAGGTCATCCTGCCCGAGATCAGCCCGGCCATCCTCTCGTCCTTTTTGATCTGCCTGACCTATTCCATCGACGATTTCATGATCTCCTACTTCAACTGCGGCACGGTGGAGACGCTGCCCATCGCCATCTACTCGATGACCCGCCGCAAGGTCAGCCCGGAGATCTACGCGCTGTCCACCATCATGTTCGTGGCCATCCTGGCCGTGATCCTGATCTCCAACGCGGCCGAGGGCCGGCGCTACCGGCGCGACCTGACGGCCCAGCAGCAGGCCCAGATGTGAGGGGAGGGGAGAAGATGAAGCGTTTCGTTACTTTTCTTTCCGCCCTTGCAGTGGCCGCCGTGTGTGCCCTGCCGTCCTTTGCGGCCGGGCCTGTCCAGGTGACGGAGGACATCAGCGTTTCGGGGGATTACGACTGGACCCGCTTCGCCGGCCAGAACGTGACCCTGAATGTCTACAACTGGGGTGAGTATATCTCCAACGGCTCGGACGACAGCGTCGACGTGGTGGACGCCTTTGAAAAGCTGACCGGCATCAGCGTCAACTACACTACCTTCGACTCCAACGAGTCGATGTACGCCAAGCTCAAGTCGGGCGCGGCCAGCTACGACGTCATCATCCCTTCGGACTACATGGTGGCCAAGATGATCGACGAGGGGATGCTGCTGCCCCTCAACTACGACAACATCCCCAACTTCAGCCTGATCGACGAGGAATACCGCAACCCCGACTACGATCCCGAAAACGCCTACACCGTGCCCTATATGCTCTGCACCACCGGCATCATCTACAACACCACCATGGTGGACGAGGCCCCTTCTGCGTGGGCCGACCTGTGGGACGAGCAGTACGCCGGCAGCATCCTGATGTTCAACAACAGCCGGGACGCCTACGCCATAGCGGCCTTCAAAGAGGGCAAGAGCGTCAACCCGCCCACCACCGATGAGGTGGACGAGGTGATGGAGCAGCTCAAAGCCCAGAAGCCGCTGATCCAGGCCTACGTCATGGACGAGATCTTCGACAAGATGATCGGCGGCGAGGCGGCCGTGGGCGTCTACTATTCGGGCGACGCCATCACCATGATCGACGACAACCCCGACCTGGCCTGGGTGTTCCCTGAGGAGGGCAGCGTCCTCTCGGTGGACTGCATGTGCATCCCGGCTTCCAGCCAGAACCAGGAAGCCGCCGAAATGTTCATCAACTTCATGTGCGAGGTGGACGTGGGCGTGGCCAACGCCGAGTACATCGGCTATACCACCCCCAGCACCGCCGTCTGGGAAAATCTGGACGAGGAACTGAAGTACAGCGAGATCGCCTATCCCTCGGAGGAGGTCGCCGCCAAGGAGCAGGTCTTTACCGCCCTGAGCGAGGAAGTGAACAGCGAGCTGGACGTCAAGTGGAGCGAGATGAAGAGCTACGACGAGGGCGGCAGCGGCTACCTGTTTTTGCTGCTGCTGCTGGCGATGATCCTGCTGGCCTGCTTCAACATCTGGCGCAAGATGCGCAGGAAAATGCGTAATATGTATTGATGCGCGGCCCCGTGCGGGCCGGAAAGGAGCAACCTGATGCAAGACCACAGCACCTACACCGAGCAGATCACCCTGGATGAAGGGGACGTGGATTACCGCGGCCTGATGCGGCCTTCGGCCCTGCTGCGTTGCGCCGAGCACATGGCCACCGCCCACGCCTGGGGCCTGGGGATGGACAAAGCCTTTTACAGCGCGCGGCACATGGTCTATCTGGTGGGCCGGCAGGCCTTCCAGTTTTACCGCGTGCCCGCCATGCGGGAGACCGTCACCCTGACCACCTACCCCGAAAAGACCCACCGCGGGGCCAACAAGCGGGTCCTGGTGGTGCGCAGCCTGGAAGGGGAGGAGCTGGCCCGGGTGGACACCCGCTGGACGCTGGTGGACACCGACGCCGGCAAGATCATCCGGCACATCCCCGAGGAGATGGACCGCTACTGGAGCGACACCATTGACTGGGAGCTGTCCTTACAGGTGCCCAAAGCGGCCCAGCTGACCAGCGCCGGCGTCCGGCAGGCGGCCTACTCCCTCTGCGACACAAACCGCCACATCAACAACGCGGCGTACCTGGACGTGGTCTGCGACGCCCTGCCGGCGGACGTGATGGCCCAGGGCTCCATGCAGTACGCCGTCATCAAGTACCACCGCCAGGTGCCCATGGGGGAGGAGATGGAGCTGTTCTACGGCCCGGCCGAGAGCGAGGCCGGCCCCGGCTGGTATGTGACCGGCCGCCGGGAGGACAAAGCCGCGTTCGAGCTGTTCTGCCGCTTCTGAGCGGGGGCCGGAGGGGGCAAAAAGATGTGAGAGAAGATTTCACAAAAGAAATTACAAAAAAGTGACGAAAAGGTATTGCAATTTGGAGACAAAAGAGTTACAATATGGTTACAGCAGGGAACCAACCCGGCGACTGTGAAATCTTTTTCTTCTTGCTTTTGGGATATCGGGCGCCGCCTGCCCCTCCTCCGGCTGTTCTCCTTCTCAGCTGTTAGGCCGGCGCCACACAGGCGATATCCCGCTTCGTGTGCAAAAAAGTCCGTCTTTCGAGACGGGCTTTTTTGTTGGCGTGGCGAAAACGCCACGCTTTAGGGGGAACCCATTTCTGCCTGCTGCGCAGGTCAGAAATTCTTTCCCCCTAATATCCCCCTGGGGACAAAATTTTCCAGCGAACCGCGCACTCGCCGCAAAGCGGCTCGCACACTCTCGCTTGAAAATTTCCCTGGTTGTGTCCCACCCGTACGCACATGTCGTCCGGGTGGGACGTTTTATTTGGCGCTGGCGGGCCGCCGGGGCTGTGCAGACAAGAGACGGCGGATAAGTTGCAGGCCTTTCATGCGTGGACTATGCAAAGTGACTGTTTTTTGCGAGCGGATTTTGGAAAAGTTTGTCGCCCGAAGGTTTTGTATTCTGGCCCCAAATGTGGTATTATTATAGCCAAGTATTTGTCCCCGGCGCCGCGCGGGTGCGCAGCGGCCGCGGTGTCTCACAGGTTGGCAGAAAAAGGAGATTATCATGGCGTACTTTTATGAAGAACCCTCCCGTACCTTTGGCGAATATCTGCTGGTCCCCGGCTATTCCTCAGCGGAAAACGTGCCCGCCGCAGTGAGCCTCAAGACCCCCCTGGTCAAGTACCGCAAAGGGGAAGAGAAGTGCCCCCTGGAAATGAACATCCCCATGGTCAGCGCCATCATGCAGTCCGTCTCGGGCGATAAGCTGGCCATTGCGCTGGCCCGCCAGGGCGGCGTGTCCTTTATCTACGGCTCCCAGAGCATCGAGGACGAGGCCGCCATGGTCCGCCGGGTCAAGACCTACAAGGCCGGCTATGTGGTGTCCGACTCGAACCTGGGCCCCGACGCCACCCTGCACGACGTGCTGGAGCTGAAGGCTAAGACCGGCCACTCCACCATCGCCATCACCGACAACGGCACTGCCGGCGGCAAGCTGCTGGGCATCGTGGCTTCCCGCGATTACCGCGTCAACCACACCCCCGACGACGCGCCTGTCACCACCTTCATGACTCCCATGAGCAAGCTGGTCACTGCGCCTGAGAATACCTCCCTGCACGACTGCAACAACATCATCTGGGACAACAAGATCAACACCCTGCCCCTGGTGGATGAGGAAGGCCGCCTGAAGTACTTCGTGTTCCGCAAGGACTACAACTCCCACAAGGAGAACGCCAACGAGCTGCTGGACGCCCGCAAGAGCTATGTGGTGGGCGCGGGCATCAACACCCGCGACTACGCCGAGCGGGTGCCCGCCCTGGTGGATGCCGGCGTGGACGTGCTGTGCATCGACTCCTCCGAGGGCTTCTCGGAGTGGCAGAGCCGCACCCTGAGCTGGATCCGCGAGCACTACGGCGACAAGGTCAAGGTGGGCGCGGGCAACGTGGTGGACCGCGACGGCTTCCTCTTCCTGGCCAAGGCCGGGGCCGACTTTGTCAAGATCGGCATCGGCGGCGGCTCCATCTGCATCACCCGCGAGACCAAGGGCATCGGCCGCGGCCAGGCGACCGCCGTCATCGAGGTGGCCAAGGCCCGCGACGAGTATTTCAAGGAGACCGGCATCTACATCCCCATCTGCTCGGACGGCGGCATCGTCCACGACTACCACATCACCCTGGCCCTGGCGATGGGCGCCGACTTCGTGATGCTGGGCCGCTACTTTGCCCGCTTCGACGAGAGCCCCACCAACCGGGTGCGCGTCAACGGCCAGTACATGAAGGAATACTGGGGCGAGGGTTCCAACCGCGCCCGCAACTGGCAGCG
>DWWN01000030.1 GCA_019119685.1 Candidatus Faecalibacterium faecigallinarum | reverse complement strand
CACGCAATCGCTTGCGTCCTGTGAATTACTTCTTTGGAATTTTAAGTGTCCAAATACACGTTAAAGGTTCCGTTACAAGTATTCGATATTGTTCAATTTTCAAGGTCCTGTCTGCCCGCCTCTCGGCTGACATCTTATTTATTTTACCACAGACCCGCGAGCTTGTCAAGCACTTTTTTCGAGGCTCTTCAGCAGCTCTCTTTGGTTTTGTGGGCCGCTCCGTGGAGCGCTCGAATATAATACTACACCCGCAGGGTTTTGTCAACCCTTTTCTTACAAAAATTTGCATTCTTTTTTGTGCACCCTTTACAGTGCCCAAAAGCAAAGGCCGGGTGCTTTCGCTCCCCGGCCCATATTTCTCATGGGATCGCGCAAATCGGATGACGGATGACCGTCTTCCACTTTTCTGCGGGCACTTTCCTCGCATCGGACAAATAGATCTCGTGGTGCATCCGCGCTTCGGAAAAATCGTTGGCGTATCCCTGTTCCTTTTATTAGAAGTAGCTCCGGATCTGGAACTTGTCCCCCGTGTCCTTCTTTTCCTCCACCACGATGTGCTCGTGGTTGAAATCGAAGTGCACCGGCAGGCACAGGTCGGTGTTGCGGGTCATGCGCAGCAGCTCGTCCACCCGCTTTTTCTCGTCGGGCATATAGAACAGGTAGCTGACGCCTTCCTTTTTGGCGCGGCCGGTGCGGCCGATGCGGTGGGTGTAATGCTCGTTGTCCGAGGGGACGTCGTAGTTGATGACGGCGTCCACGTCCGAGACGTCGATGCCGCGGGCGGCCACGTCGGTGGCCACCAGGACCGATACCTTCCCGTCCCGGAAGCTCTGCATGATGCGGTTGCGGTCCTTCTGGGACAGGTCCCCGTGCAGGCAGTCCACCGAAAAGCCCAGCCGGGCCAGCTGGTTGGCCAGGGTGGCGGTGGCGAACTTGGTATCGCAGAACACCATCACCCGCTTGTAGCCCTCCCCAATGATGAGCTGGGCCAGGTCGGACAGCTTGTTGCGGCCCGACGTTTCCAGCTTGTACTGGGTGATCTTGGGCTGGCTCTCCTCTTTGGGCTGGACCGTGACCTCCTCGGCGTCCCGCTGGTAGAGCCAGCCGATGTCCATCACCTCGCGGCTGATGGTGGCCGAGAACATGGACAGGGACTTGCGGTTCTTCATCAGGTCGATGATATGCCGCACATCCTTGTAAAAGCCCATGTTCAGCATCTCGTCGGCCTCGTCCAGAACGATCTGGGTCACGTGGCTCAGGTCGATGCTGCGGTGCTTGTAGTGGTCCATCAGGCGGCCGGGGGTGGCCACCACGATCTGACAGCCCTCGGCCAGACGGCGGGCCTGCTTGTCCATATTGGCGCCGCCGTACACGCAGGCCACCTTGACCGCCGGCATAAAGTACGTCAGGTCCTCCATGTCGCCGGCGATCTGCTGGGCCAGCTCCCGGGTGGGAGCCAGGATCACCGCCTGGGGCACCCCTTCTTCCGGCCGGATGTGCTCGGCCACCGGGATGCCGAAGGCGCAGGTCTTGCCGGTGCCGGTGGGGGCCTTGGCGATCACGTCCCGGCCTTCCATCATCAGCGGGATCACTTTTTCCTGGATCTCGGTCATTTCTTCAAAGCCCATCCGCTCCACGGCCTTGTGGAGGGCTTCGCTGCACTGTAATTCACTATAACGCATGTTTCTCCGTCCTATTCTAGTCAGGCGTACATCACCCATTTTCATATCAGTATAGCACGCCGCCGCCAAAAAGTCAGCATGGAAAAAGAAAAAGACCGGACGCTTGGCGCATCCGGTCTTGTGCGTGGGGCAGGGGTTATGCAGTTTCTTCCATTGCCTTCTCGGCTGCAGCGGCGGCGCGGGCAGCTTCCAGCTTCTGCTTGAAGCGGCCGCTGGCCTTGAAGCCGGGGATCGAGGTAGACTCCAGACGGCTGGACACCTTGGTCTTGGGGTTGGTGTATGCCTTGGGTTTGCGGGGCCGCATCTCAAAGCGGCCGAAACCGGCGATGGTCACCTTCTCGTCGGCGCGCAGGCACTCCGCAATCTGATCAAACATAGCGTCCATGGTCGTCTCCACCTGGCTCTCAGGGAAGCCGGTCTTGCGGGCGACGGTCTCGATCATCTGGGAACGGGTCATGTATCAATTTCCTCCTGGAACAGCTTTTCTATACAGAGATCCCTCTTTTCGGCGGGGTCCTCCGAGAAATTCGTAAAAGTAACGTGCTTTTGCAAAATTTTCGTCGTAGAGTATAACAAAGGGGCTTTAGCAAAGCGATACTCTGCACACGAAACAGCATTCTGTGCACACGAAGCCTTATTTTTCCTTATACAGCGTCGCAATGTCCACCAGCGGCACGTTTTTCAGGCTGTGGTCGCTGCGCAGGCAGTTGACCAGCGCGTTGGCCGTATCCACCGCCGTGATGCAGGGAATGCTCAGCTCCACGGCCTTGCGGCGCAGCCGGACCGAATCCCGCCGGGGGTCGCGGCCCTTGGCGCTGGTGGAAAAGACATAGTCCACCAGCCCGCTCTGCAGCAGGTCCACAATGTTGGGGGATTCGCCCGACATATTGCGCACCTCGTTGCAGGGCACCATGTGCTTGTTCAGCCAGGCGCAGGTGCCGGAAGTGCCGTACAGCTTGTAGCCCATGCTCTTCAGCTTCCATGCGATGTCCACGAACTCCGGCTTGTCGCTGTCCTTGACGGTGAAGATGCAGCAGCTGGCGGGGCCGGGGGTCTTAAAGGTATAGCCCGCGCCGATCAGGCCCTTGAGCAGGGCGTCGTGGTAGTTGGGCGCAATGCCCAGCACCTCGCCGGTGGACTTCATCTCGGGGCCGAACTGGGTGTCCACCCCGTGCAGCTTTTCAAAGCTGAACACAGGCACCTTGACCGCCACATAGGGGGCGTTGGGGTGCAGGCCAGTGCCGTAGCCCATGTCGGCCAGCTTCTCGCCCAGGCAGCAGCGGACCGCCAGGTCCACCATGGGCACGCCGGTCACTTTGGAGATATAGGGCACGGTGCGCGACGAGCGGGGGTTGACCTCGATGACGTACACCTTGCCGTCGGACACCGCATACTGGACGTTGACCAGGCCCACCACTTTCAGCTCGCGGGCAAAGCGGCCGGTGTAGTCCACCATGGTGTCGATCACCTGCTGGGTCAGGTGCTGGGCCGGGTAGACGCAGATCGAGTCGCCCGAGTGGACGCCGGTCCGCTCCACCTGCTCCATGATGCCGGGGATCAGGTAGTCGGTGCCGTCGCAGATGGCGTCCACCTCGCACTCGATGCCCTGGATATACTTGTCCAGCAGGACGGGGTGGTCCATGTCCACGTGCTCGGTGATGACGCCCATATACTCGATGACGTCGGCCTGGGTGTAGGCCACGATCATGTTCTGGCCGCCCAGCACGTAGGAGGGCCGCATCAGCACCGGCAGGCCGATCTCGTCGGCGGCAGCCAGGGCTTCCTCCAGGGTATAGACGGTGCGGCCGGGGGCGCGGGGGATGCCGCACCGCTCCAGCAGCTCGTCAAAGCGCTCGCGGTCCTCCGCCTCGTCGATGGCGTCGGCGGGGGTGCCCAGGATGGGCAGGCCGATCTCGTCCATATGCTTGGCCAGCTTGATGGCGGTCTGGCCGCCGAACTGGACCACGCAGCCATCCGGCTTTTCGGTGGCTATGATGTTGTCCACGCTCTCGGGGGTCAGGGGGTCGAAGTACAGCCGGTCGCCGGTGTCAAAGTCGGTCGAGACGGTCTCGGGGTTGTTGTTGACCAGAATGGCCTCGCAGCCGTTCTTTTTCAGGGTCCACACGCAGTGGACCGAGCAGTAGTCGAACTCGATGCCCTGGCCGATGCGGATGGGGCCCGAGCCAAAGACCAGGATGCGCTTTTTGCGGGGCTGGCCGGCCTCCTTCTCCTCGATGAAGGCGGCTGCCTCGTTGTCCCCGTCATAGGTGGAGTAGAAATAGGGGGTGTTGGCCGAGAACTCTGCCGCGCAGGTATCGACCATCTTGAAGCCGGCGCGGTAGTTTTCCACCGGCAGCTGCTCCACCCCCGCCAGGCGGCGGATGGTCTTGTCCTGGAAGCCGTACTTCTTGGCCTCCTTGTACTGCTCCACGCTCAGGACGCCGTTGCAGCGGGCCAGGCCGTTTTCCAGGTCGGCCAGGTGCTGCATCTTGTCCAAAAACCACCAGTCGATCTTGGTGATGTCGTAGATGGTCTGGTGGTCGATGCCCCGCTTGAGGGCCTCGTAGACGCAGAACACCCGCTCGGAGTCCTGCACGTGCAGGTGGGCGATGATCTCCCGGTCGTCCAGCTCCTCAAAGGGCTTGTGGGTCAGGGTGTCCATCCCCAGCTCGATGGAGCTGACAGCCTTCATCATGGCGGCCTCGAAGCTGTTGCCGATGCTCATCACTTCGCCGGTGGCCATCATCTGGGTGCCCAGGGACTTGTCCGCATAGACGAACTTGTCAAAGGGCCACTTGGGGTATTTGACGACGATGTAGTCCAGCGCAGGCTCGAAGCAGGCGCAGGTCTTGCCGGTCACGTCGTTGGTGATCTCATCCAGGGTGTAGCCGATGGCGATCTTGGTGGCCACCTTGGCGATGGGGTAGCCGGTGGCCTTGGAGGCCAGCGCCGACGAGCGGGACACGCGGGGGTTGACCTCGATGACCGCGTAGTCGAAGCTGTCGGGCTTCAGGGCGAACTGGCAGTTGCAGCCGCCCTCGATGCCCAGCTCAGTGATGATGTCCAGCGCCGCGGTGCGCAGCATCTGGTATTCGTGGTCGCTCAACGTCTGGCTGGGGGCAACGACCACCGAATCGCCGGTGTGGATGCCCACAGGGTCCAGGTTCTCCATGTTGCAGACGGTGATGACGTTGCCCTTGTGGTCCCGCATCACCTCATACTCGATCTCTTTCCAGCCGGCGATGCACTTTTCCACCAGGATCTGATGGATGGGGGAAAGACGCAGGCCGTTGGTGCCGATCTCGATCAGCTTGGCCTTGTCCTCGCAGATGCCGCCGCCGGTGCCGCCCATGGTAAAGGCCGGCCGGACGATGACCGGGTAGCCGATGCGGTCGGCGCAGGCCAGGGCGTCCTCCAGCGTCTCCACCACTTCCGAGGGGATGATGGGCTGGTGTAGCTTTTCCATCGTCTCCTTGAACAGCTCGCGGTCCTCGGCGCGGTCGATGGTCTCGGGCTTGCAGGCCAGCAGCCGGATGCCGGTGCGGTCCAGATAGCCGCTGCGGGCCAGCTCCATGGACAGGTTCAGGCCCATCTGGCCGCCCAGGTTGGGCAGCACCGAGTCGGGCTTTTCAATGTCCAGGATGCGCTCCACCACCTCGAGGGTCATGGGCTCGATGTAGACATGGTCGGCCACGTCGGGGTCGGTCATGATGGTGGCGGGGTTGGAGTTGAGCAGGACCGTCTCGATCCCCTCAGCCTTGAGGGCCCGGCAGGCCTGGGTGCCCGAATAGTCGAACTCGGCTGCCTGGCCGATGATGATCGGCCCCGAGCCGATGACCAGCACCTTTTTGATTCTGGGGTCCTTGGGCATATCAGCGCGCCTCCTTTGCTTTTTTCACATTGGCCAGGAAGCGGTCGAAAAGGAACTCCGTATCCTTGGGGCCGCCGTTCGCTTCCGGGTGGAACTGGACGGTAAAGCAGTTCCATTTTTTGTACTGGATGCCCTCGCAGGTGCCGTCGTTGGCGTTGACCTGGGCAACGCTGCCCATCTCGGGGGGCAGCTGGTCCCCCACCACCGCGTAGCCGTGGTTCTGGCTGGTGATGAAGGTGCGGCCGCTGGCAAAGTCGGTCACGGGCTGGTTGGCGCCGCGGTGGCCGTACTTGAGCTTGGTGGTCTTGGCGCCGGCGGCCAGGGCCGACAGCTGGTGGCCCAGGCAGATGCCGAAGGTGGGCACGCCCAGCGCAAAGATCCCGCGCAGGTTCTCGATGGCTTCCACCGGCTCGGCGGGGTCGCCGGGGCCGTTGGACAGCATGATGCCGTCCGGGTTCAGGGCGGCCACCTGTTCGGCGGAGGAGAAGGCGGGCATCACCGTCACCTTGCAGCCGCGGCGGGTCAGGCAGCGGACGATGTTCCGCTTGCAGCCGTAGTCCATCAGGACGATGTGGGGCGAGCCGGCGGGGTTGTGCACCTCGGGCTCCTTGCAGGTGACGGCGGCCACCGCGCCGGTGACGGCGTAGGCTTTCACCTCCGCCAGCAGGGCCTCGGTGCGCTCTTTGTTGGCGGGGTCGGCGGGGTCGAATTCGGTCAGGATGGCGCCGTTCATGACGCCGCTCTCCCGGATGATCCGGGTCAGGTGCCGGGTGTCGATGCCCTCGATGCCGATGATGTTGTTTTTCTTCAAAAAGCTGTCCAGCGTCTCCTCCGAGCGCCAGTTGGACGGGGTCTTGCAGGCTTCCCGGACGATGTAGCCCCGGGCCCATACCTTGCCCGACTCCATATCCCAGTGGTTCATGCCGTAGTTGCCGATCAGGGGGTAAGTCTGGGTGATGATCTGGCCGTAGTAGCTGGGGTCGGTCAGGGTCTCCTCAAAGCCCACCATGCCGGTGGCAAAGACCACCTCGCCCACCGTGACGCCCGCAGCGCCCACCGACTGGCCCGCAAAAACCATCCCGTTTGCCAAAAGAAGATATGCGTTCATTGCGTTCCCTCGTTCACTCTTGCGCAGGTCTCACAGGGTCTGCTTGGCCTGCTGGCTCATCTTGCGGCTGCCCAGGTGCACCAGGGGCAGCTTGCCCTCCTTGCACAGGGGGCACTCCTCGGGGGCGTAGTTGGGCAGGTCCAGCTTGAGGGCGCTGGCCAGGATGGGGATGGGAGACGGGGCCTCGGGCTTGGTGCGGTCCACCACGCAGGTGATGCCCAGGCAGATGCCGCCGGCCTCCTCGATGGCCCGCTTGGTCTCCAGCGAGGAGATGCCGGTGGTGACCACGTCCTCGGCGATGATGCACTTCTCACCCGGGTGGATGACGAACCGCTTGAGGGTCATCACGTTGTCCACCCGCTCGGTGAAGATGGCCCGCAGGCCGGTCTGGCGGGCCAGCTCGTAGGCGTAGACAATGCCGCCCATGGCCGGCCCGACGATGACGTCGGCTCCCAGCTCCTTGATCTTGGCGGCCACAGGGGCCATCACCTCAGCGCACCGGTCGGGGTACTGCTGCAGGAAGGCCATCTGGCAGTAGGCGCTGGAATGGCGGCCCGACGAAAGCAGGAAATGCCCTTCCAGGAATGCGTCACAGCTCTTCAAAATCTCGATCGCTTCACTCATAATGTTTCTCCCTTAAATATCTCAACAGCTCGAAAAAACGTCCTTCTCACGGTATTGTAACACGCGAGGGCGAAAAATGCAAATTGATTTGAAATATTCTCTATTTTTGGTATATATGCGCTTATACGCCGCATATTTACCGGGCGCAGCCCCGGATCTCGGCCAGGTCCTTCACGCCGTGGGCGTCCATCCAGGCGGCCATCTCCTCTGCGACGGCGCTCATGGCGCGGGGGTTCGCAAAGTTGGCCGCGCCCACCTGGACCGCCGCAGCGCCCGCCATGATGAATTCCAGCGCGTCGCGGCCGGTGGCGATGCCGCCCAGGCCCACCACCGGGATGCTGACGGCGCCCACCGCCTGCCAGACCATGCGCAGGGCGATGGGCCGCACCGCCGGGCCCGACAGCCCCGCAAAGATGTTGTCAAAGACGGGGCGGCGCTTTTCCAGGTCGATGGCGCAGGCCTGGAAGGTGTTGGTCAGGCTGATGGCGTCGGCCCCGGCCGCCTCGACGGCCCTGCACATCGCAGGGATGTCCTCGGCCTGGGGGCTCAGCTTGACCATCAGGGGCTTGCGGCAGGCTGCGCGCACCATCCGCACCACCTCGCCGGCGGCATCGGCCTTGACGCCGTAGGCCATGCCCCCCTGCTTAACGTTGGGGCAGCTGATGTTCAGCTCGATGATGTCCACAGCGCTCTTGTCCAGAAGGGCAGCGCCCTCCACGTATTCTTCCTCGCTGTGGCCGCCCAGATTCGCAATGACCACCGTGCCGTACTGCTGTTTCAGGCTCAGCATCTCGGGCAGCTCCACGTCGATGAAGTGCTGCACGCCGGGGTTCTGCAGGCCGATGCTGTTGATGAGCCCCGAGGGGGTCTCCCACAGCCGCTCGCCCTTGTTGCCGTACTGGCCGTGCAGGGTCAGGCCCTTGCCCGAAATGCCGCCGATTTTGGCAAAGTCGGCCAGGTCCTCGTATTCCACGCCGTAGCCCACCGTGCCCGACGCGCCGATCACCGGGCTGTTCATCTCAAAGCCCAGCAGTTCCGTTCTCAGGTCTGCCATCCGAACACCTCCGTTCCCGCAAAGACGGGGCCGTCCTTGCAGACGCTCTTGGCCCCCGAAGCCGTCTCAATGGTGCAGCCCAGGCAGGCCCCGATGCCGCAGGCCATCTTCTTTTCCAGGCTGACCAGGCAGGGGGTGCCCTTTTCCGCGCACAGCCGGGCGGCGTTGCGCATCATGGGGGTGGGCCCGCAGATCAGGACCACGTCGTAATCCGCCGGGTCATACAGCTGGGTGACAAAGCCGTGGAAGCCCACCCGGCCGCTGTCGGTGGACACCTTGACCAGCCCCGCCAGGCCCCGGTACTGCTCCATGCAGTAGGGCTCGTCCCGGAAGCCGAAGAACACGTCCGGCGTCCGGCCGGCGGCCGCCAGCTCCCGGGCCAGCTGGTACAGGGGGGCGGTGCCGATGCCGCCGCCCACCAGGGCGATCTTTTCATACCGGGCCGCGATGTCCGGCACGTCGAAGCCGTTGCCCATCGGCCCCGTCAGCTGCAGGGCGTCCCCCTCCCGGAGGGCCGCCAGTTTGGCGGTGCCTTCCCCCACGATCTGGTAGAGGAAGGAGACGGTCAGGGTCTCGGGCTCCCACTTGTGGACGCTGATGGGCCGGGAGAGGAAGGGCCCCTCCCCTACCCCCCAGCTGCGCAGGGTGAAGAACTGGCCCGCGTGGGGGGCGTGGCCGGGGTCGGGCCAGAGCACCCGCAGCAGCCGGATATCCGCCGCCGGGGCGCTGTGGCTCAGGACGGTGGCCTTACAGCAGGCTGCACGCATGGGCAATGGCCTCCTTCATGTTCACGCACTCGTTGTAGGCGGCCTCGTCGAAGGCTACGCCGGGCTGTTTTTTGTAGGCCAGCAGGATGCCGCGGCTGGAATTGACGGTGCCGCCGTTGCCCTGGTTCAGGTACTGGGCAATGTCCTCGGCCTTGCCGCCCTGGGCGCCGTAGCCGGGGATCAGGAAGAAGCTGTCTTTGTAGCGGGCGCGGATCTCGGCGGCTTCCTCGATGTGGGTGCCGCCGATGACCAGGCCGATGGAGGAATAGCCGTGCTCGCCCAGATAGCCCTTGCCCAGCTCGTTCAGCTTGTCGCCCACCAGGTCGTAGACGTGGCGGCCGTCGGCCAGCTTCTCGTACTCAAAGTCCTTGGCGCCGCCGTTGGAGGTGCGGCACAGCACGAACATCCCCTTGCCGGCCTTTTCGGCGTAGGGCAGGTACGGGCTGATGGAGTCCAGGCCCATATAGGGGGCCAGAGTGACGAAGTCGGCCTCAAAGTCCCCGGTAAAGTGGCCGATAGCGTACATCTCGGCGGTCTTGGCGATGTCGCCCCGCTTGATGTCGGCGATGACCGGCACGCCGGCCGCCCGCACAGCCTTCAAAGTCTCGGCGTAAGCCCGCAGGCCGTCCAGGCCCAGGGCCTCGTAGTAGGCGATCTGTACCTTGTAGCAGCCCGCCACCGCCTTGGTGGCCTCGATCAGGGCCTTGTTGAACCGGACGATGTTCTCGCCCTTGGACAGAGTTTCGTCCACAAAGTCTGCGGGCAGGTAGGAGAAATCGGTGTCCAGGCCGACGCAGACCGGGCCGCGCGCCTCGACTGCCTCGTACAGCTTATCCATGTTGGTCATCATAGCAGGTTTCCTTTCTCTTTCTTTCGTTCCTATCTCAATCCTCAGCCTGGTAGGTCAGCTTGCCGCCCTTGATGGTGGCGCAGACCCGGCCGTACAGTTCGGCCCCGTGGTAGGGGCTGTTTTTGGATTTGGAATGCAGTTTTTCGCGGTCCACCGTGTAGGGGTGTTCCAGGTCCACCAGCACCAGGTCGGCGTCGCAGCCGGGCTCCAGCCGGCCCTTGTTCAGGCCCAGGATCTGGGCCGGGCGCTCGCTCATCAGGATGCTCAGCAGCTCGAGCGGCAGCCCCTCGCCGCGGCACAGCTTGGTGTAGCAGACCCCGAAGGCGGTCTCGCTGCCCACCATGCCGGCCGCGCCTTTGGCCTTGTCCTCCTCCGAGTGGGGGGCGTGGTCGGTGGCGATGGCGTCCACCGTGCCGTCCTTGATCCCCTCGATGAGGGCGGCCACGTCGTCCGCGGTGCGGATGGGCGGGTTGACCCGGTAATCGCACACATCGTTTGTGAACCACAGGTGGTGGGGGGTCACTTCACAGGTGACGGGCGCGCCGCGCAGCTTGGCGATGCGCACCGCCTCCAGCGCCCCCCGGGTGGACACATGGCACATATGCAGCCGGGTCTGGTAGTATTCGCTCAGCCAGCAGTTGCGCAGCGTCTCCAGGTCCTCGGCCAGCCGGTAGTCCCAGGGGCTGATCTCCATATCCTCGGCGTGGCTCATGATGGTGATGCCCCGCTGGTGACAGATGGCGAACGCCTTGGCCATCACGCTGGCGTCCTGGACGCCGTGGCCGTCCTCGGTGACGAAGCGGACCGTTTCCGGCAGGGTCTTGAGGTGGTCCAGGGTGACGCCGTCGAAATCTTTGGTGATGGACACGGTCTGGTTGGCGCTGCACAGGCCGGCGCGCTCGGCCTCCTCCTCCACCATGGCCGCCTGTGCCGCCGAGGAGCAGACGGGCTTGGTGTTGGGCATCAGGTTGACGAAGGTGTAGCCGCCCGCCGCCGCCGCGCGGCTGCCGGTCTCGACGTCCTCCTTATATTCAAAGCCGGGGGTCCGCCAATGGGTGTGCAGGTCTACAAAGGCCGGCAGGACGGTCAGGCCGCCCGCATCCAGGACGGGTTCATCGGGGCCGGCCAGGGCTGCAAGCCCCCGCCCCACCGCCTGGATCGTTCCCCCGCTGAGGTAGAGCTCGACGGCCTCTCCGCGGGCGTTGACTGCGTTTTGGATGAGCATGGCGTTTCCTCCTTTGGCCAGCCGCACACCCGGCGCAGGGCCGGGCGCGGGCAAAAAAAAACTTTTCCCGAAAAAGGGAAAAGTTCAGCTTTCACAAACGGGGAACAAACCGGCTGCGAAAAAACCGGCTGCAAAGCACATCTTCCGTTTTTTCAGCCCGTGGGCGCACAGCATGGCACAGTTCCCCTTCCTCATTTGTCTTGCAGGTATTTTATCATAGAAGCGCAAAAAGTGTCAATGGGCTAATGCCTTTTTCTTTCTTTTCCTTTGTGAGAAGTCGGGCCGCTGTCTCTGTAAATTTTTAGTAAAGCTCACAAAAATTCCGTCCACAGGGCCTTTCGCCCTCCTTTCAGGGCCCAAAAGCACTGCTGTGCGCTGTACTTTGCCGCCCGGCTGTGTTAAAATAGGGACGGAAAAGGACCAAAAGGAACGGCAAACCATCATAGAAGGGGGTATCTGCCCATGGGCTTACTTGACGACGCCCGCAACATCCAGCGCAAGGACCCGGCCGCACGCACCGTGCTGGAGGTCATATTGCTGTATCCGGGCTTTCACATCCTGGTGTACCACCGCATCGCCCACTGGCTGTACCAGCGGGGCCACTTTTTCCTGGCCCGGTGGGTCAGCCAGCGGGGCCGCCACAAGACCGGCATCGAGATTCACCCCGGCGCCACCATCGGCAGCCGGCTGTTCATCGACCACGGCATGGGCATCGTCTTTGGCGAGACCACCGAGATCGGCGACAACTGCACCATCTACCACGGCGTCACCCTGGGCGGCACCGGCAAGGACACCGGCAAGCGCCACCCCACCCTGGGCAACAACGTCCTGATCGGCGCGGGCACCAAGGTGCTGGGCCCGGTCTACATCGGGGACAACGCCCGCGTGGGCGCGGGCAGCGTGGTGCTGAAAAACCTGCCCGCCAACTGCACCGCGGTGGGCGTGCCCGCCGAAGTGGTGCGGATCAACAACAAGGCCGTCAACCCGGCCGACGACCTCGACCAGCAGGACCTGCCCGATATCGTGGCCCAGCGGCTCACCGCCCTGGACCAGCGGGTCAGCCAGCTGGAAAGGACCGCCCAGGGGGACACGCCCCCCACCCACGAGCAGGTGGCGGCCCGCGCCAATCCCCTGCTGCAGCCGGACAGCCGCACCGAACCCTGATAACGCCAAAACGCTCCCCCAGCCGCACGGCCGGGAGAGCGTTTTTGTTTTGATGGATCACTAGAGAGGGCCGGGTTTACTCGTACAGCGGGAACCGCCGGGTCAGATCGAGCACCCGGGCGGCGATGTCCTCTTTCTGCTCGTCAAAGTTCCAGATGCAGTCGGCGATGCAGCCGGCGATCACCTTCATTTCGGCTTCGCCCATGCCGCGGGTGGTCACGGCGGGGGTGCCCAGACGGACGCCCGAGGTCACAAAGGGGCTGCGGGTCTCGCCGGGGACGGTGTTCTTGTTGGCGGTGATGTGCACGGCGTCCAGACGGGCTTCCAGCTCCTTGCCGGTGCAGGCTTCTTCCCGCAGGTCCACCAGCATCAAGTGGTTGTCGGTGCCGCCCGACACCAGCTTGACGCCCCGCTCCATCAGCGCGCCGGCCAGCACCTGGGCGTTCTCCACGATCTTGCGGGCATACTCCTTGAAGGCGGGCTGCAGCGCCTCGCCGAAGCAGACCGCCTTGCCGGCGATGACGTGTTCCAGCGGGCCGCCCTGGGTGCCGGGGAACACCGCCGAATTGATCCGCTTGGCCAGAACGGCGTTATTGGTCAGGATCAGGCCGCCGCGGGGGCCGCGGAGGGTCTTGTGGGTGGTGGTGGTCACCACGTCGGCGTAGGGCACCGGGCTCTGGTGCACGCCGCCCGCCACCAGGCCGGCGATGTGGGCCATGTCCACCATCAGGTAGGCGCCGTAGCCGTGGGCGATCTCTGCCAGGCGGGCAAAGTCGATGGCGCGGGGGTAAGCCGACGCGCCGGCCACCAGCATCTTGGGCCGGGTCTTTTTAACGGCCTTCTCCACCTCGTTGTAGTCGATGCGGCCGTCCTCGCCCACGCCATAGGAGACGAAGTGGTAGTTCTTGCCCGACATATTCACCGGCGAGCCGTGGGTCAGGTGGCCGCCCTGGGACAGGTCCATCCCCATGACGGTGTCGCCCAGATCCAGCAGGGCGAAGTAGACCGCCAGGTTGGCCTGCGCGCCCGAGTGGGGCTGCACGTTGGCGTACTTTGCGCCGAACAGCTCGCAGGCCCGGCGGATGGCGATGTTCTCCACCTCGTCCACATAGGCGCAGCCGCCGTAATAGCGCTTGCCGGGCAGGCCCTCGGCGTACTTATTGGTCAGCACGCTGCCCATGGCGGCCATCACCGCCGGGGAGACGATGTTCTCGCTGGCGATCAGCTCGATGTTTTCCCGCTGGCGGGCCAGCTCCCGGCCCATGGCCGCGCCCACTTCCGGGTCGACGCTGTTCACCAGGCCGATGGTGTCCATCATTTCTTTGTACATGGTGCATACCCCTCTCTTATCTTGAATTTTGAAATGGCTTGTTCGCCGCTGTCTGTTCAACAGTTTACACTATGATAGCAGAACCCGCCCGTTTTTGCAAGGTGTACAGGTGTATTTTCTGTCCAGACACGCCAGCAGAAAGCCGCCCCTCCCACGGCGGGGAAGGGCGGCTGTGTTCCGTCAGTCTTTGTTCTGGTTGTGCTTGCGGGCTTCCAGCGCGATGATGGCGTCGCGGCGGGACAGGTTGATCCGGCCCTGCTGGTCGATGTCGGTCACCTTGACCACGATGGCGTCGCCGACGGCCACCACATCCTCCACGCGCTCCACGCGCTTGGTGTCCAGCTTGGAGATGTGGACCAGGCCCTCCTTGCCGGGGGCGATCTCGACGAAGGCGCCGAAGTTCATCAGGCGGGTGACTTTGCCCTTGTAGATGGCCCCGATCTCGGGGTCCTCCACGATGGTCTTGATGGTGAAGATGGCCCGCTTGGCGTCCTCCTGGTCGATGGCCGAGACAAAGACGTGGCCGTCCTCCTGCACGTCGATCTTGCAGTTGCAGTTGGCGCAGATCTCCTGGATGACCTTGCCGCCCTTGCCGATGACGTCCTTGATCTTGTCGGTGGGGATGACGATGCTGAACATCTTGGGCGCCCAGCGGCTCAGCTCGTGGCGCGGCTCGGCGATGACCGGCTTGATGATCTCGTCCAGGATATACAGGCGGCCCTTGCGGCACTTTTCAAAGGCGTCGGCAATGATGTCGTAGGTCAGGCCGTCGATCTTGATGTCCATCTGGATGGCGGTGATGCCCTTGCGGGTGCCGCCCACCTTGAAGTCCATGTCGCCGTGGAAGTCCTCCACGCCCTGGATGTCCAGCATGGTCATCCAGCGGTCGCCCTCGGTGATGAGGCCGCAGCTGATGCCGGCCACCGGCGCTTTGATGGGGACGCCGGCGTCCATCAGGGCCAGGGTGGAGCCGCAGATGGATGCCTGGGAGGTGGAGCCGTTCGAGCTGAGCACCTCGGAGACGCAGCGGATGGTGTAGGGGAAGTCCTCCATGGAGGGCAGCACCGGCACCAGGGCGCGCTCTGCCAGAGCGCCGTGGCCGATCTCGCGGCGGCCGGGGCTGCGGGGCGCGCGGGCCTCGCCCACCGAGTACGGCGGGAAGTTGTAGTGATGGATATACCGCTTGGTCTGCTCGTCGGTCAAGTCGTCCATCAGCTGGCTGTCCTTGGTGCCGCCCAGGGTGCAGGTGGTCAGCACCTGGGTCTGCCCGCGGGTGAACATACCCGAGCCGTGGACCCGGGGCAGGATGCCCACCTCGGCGGCCAGGGGACGGATCTCGTTGATGCCGCGGCCGTCCACACGCTTGCCCTCGTCCAGCAGCCAGCGCCGGACGATCTGCTTTTGCATCTTGTAGCTGATCAGGTCCAGGTCGGCGTCGGACAGGTCGGGGTACTCCCCGGCGATGTCGTTCAGGATGGGCAGCAGCGCGGCGTCCCGGACGTTCTTGTCGTCGGTGTCCATGGCGGCCTTGAAGCGGTCCAGGTACTTGTCGCGGACGGCGTGGAAGATATCCATGTCGATGCCCGCGGTCTGGAACTCCACTTTGGGCTTGCCCCGCTCGGCCACGATGTTGTTGATGAAGGCGATGACCTTCTTGATCTCCACATGGGCGTCCTTGATGGCCTGGAGCATGGTATCCTCGTCCACCTCGTTGGCGCCGGCCTCGATCATGACGATCTTGTCCATGGTGCCGGCCACGGTCAGGGCCAGGTCGCTGACGCGGCGCTGCTCATAGGTGGGGTTGATGACGATCTCGCCGTCCACCAGGCCCACCTGGACGCCGCCGATGGGGCCGTTCCAGGGGATCTCGGACACGGCCGTCACCAGCGATGCGCCGATCATGCCGGCGATCTCGGGGCTGCAGTCGGGGTCCAGGCTCATGACGGTCATGGTGATGCACACATCGTTGCGCATCTCCTTGGGGAACAGGGGGCGCATGGGGCGGTCCACCACGCGGCTGGTCAGGATGGCCCGCTCGCCGGGACGGCCCTCGCGGCGCATAAAGCTGCCGGGGATGCGGCCGGCGGCGTACAGCTTTTCCTCATACTCCACGCTCAGGGGGAAGAAGTCGACGCCCTCGCGGGGCTTGGGGCTCATGGTGACGTTGCACAGCACCACTGTCTCGCCGTAGCGGATCAGGGCGCTGGCGTTGGACAGCCCGCACATCTTGCCCATTTCTGCCTTAAAAGGGCGGCCTGCCAGTTCCATCTCGTAGACCTTGTAATGGGGGAAGGTCTCTTTGCGGGAGCCGAATTCGATTGCCATTTGTTACCTCCTAATTTGCCCGGACGCGCTGCGCCCGTCTATCCCATAAGGCCATCCGCCGCGGGCTATAGCAATAAACCCAGCGCCCAAAGCCGTTTTAGGCGTTCGGTTTACTGCTGCAACACGCAGCGGCGGCCTTGCTTCCAATGTCAGGTCACCCTTGTATCCAAGTAAAAGCAAAGGGCAGGCACCCTTGCATGGCGCCTGCCCCTCGTTCATTGAAATTACTTGCGCAGACCCAGCGTAGCGATCAGGGCGCGGTAGCGCTCCACATCCTTCTTCTGCAGGTAAGCCAGCAGATTGCGGCGGCGGCCGACCATCTTGAGCAGGCCGCGGCGGCTGTGGTGATCGTTGGGGTTCTTCTTCAGGTGCTCGTTCAGCTCGTTGATGTGAGCGGTCAGCAGAGCGACCTGGACTTCGGGGGAGCCGGTGTCCTTCTCATTGAGGGCGACCTTGGCCATAACTTCCTGTTTGTTCATTGCAAAATACCTCTTTCTGTTTTTCTGCCGCGACAGGGCGGTGGGAACCGGTGTTCCCTTCTGAGGGCATACTCCCATCGCTGCGCCGCGGTAACGGTGATAGTATAGCAAAAACGGCGGCAAAAAGCAAGCGTTCCCCCTCCAAATTTGTTAAAACAATTTTGTGTACAACTGCCCAAACCCGGTCCTGTTCGCAAAGTTTTCACTTGCGCGGGGGGCGGTTTGCTGTATACTGGTACCAATGCAAAACCGGAAGGAAGTGGAACTTCACATGAATCTGACACGGCGCGGCTTTTTGAAAGCCGGCGCGCTGGCGGCGGCGGGCCTTGCAGCCCCGGTCCTGCCGGCGGGCGCGGCCGGGGATGCCCCGGCCTCCCAGCCCGTTTTCCAGGGGCCTGTCCGCCCCACCGCCTACGGCCCGGTGCAGGGCCGCCAAAACGGCCGGAGCCTGGTCTGGTACGGAGTGCCCTACGGCGCCGAGCCCTCGGGGGCCCTGCGCTGGCAGCCCCCGCAGGACCCCGCCCCCTGGACCGGCGCGCTGGACTGCACCGCCCCCGGCCCCATGGCCCTGCAGCCCTGCAACGGGATGGCCGCCGGCACCGAGGACTGTCTCAAACTGGACATCTACGCCCCCGACGGCGCGTCCGGCCTGCCGGTGGCGGTCTACTTCCACGGCGGGGGCAACCGCACCGGCACCACTCTGGAGCTGCCCGGCCGCCGCCTGGCCGAACAGGCCGGCTGCGTCTTTGTTTCGGTGGGGTACCGGCTGGGGCTGCTGGGCTTCAACGCCCTGCCCGCCCTTCAGAACGGCCCCGACGCCACCGGCAACTATGCCCTGCTGGACGCCGCCAAGGCGCTGGACTGGGTGCAGGAGAACATCGCCGCGTTCGGCGGGGACAGCCGGAACGTCACCGCCATGGGCTTTTCGGCGGGCGGCCGGGACGTGCTGGCCATGCTGGCAAGCCCCTATTTTGCGGGGCGGTTCCACAAAGCCGTCTCCCTCTCGGGCGGGCTGACCATGGCCGATCCCGCGGCCAGCGCCCGGCAGACTGCCCGCGCCTTTGCCCCGCTGGCGGTGGAGGACGGGCTTTTCACCGATGCCGGCGCGGCGGCGGACTGGCTGCTGTCCGGCGGCGAGGACGTCCGCCGCTGGCTCTACGATCTGGACCCAGCCCGGCTGTGCGCCCTCATGCCCAACGGCGGAGACATTCGGATGAGCAGTTTCCCCCACCTGTTCGCGGACGGGGTCCTGCTGCCCGGCGGCGGCTTTGCGGACGCACAGCTGAACGGCGTGCCCCTGCTGCTGGTCACAGGCCGCACCGAGTTCAGCCTGTTCAGCCCACTGGCCTCCCAATTCCAGGCGCAGGGCCTCAGCCAGGCCCAGGCCGCCCAGGCGCGGGACTTTGCCACCGCCTACGGCTCCGAGCTCTACCGCATCTTCAACGGCGCGGCCACGGCCGCCGCCCTGGCCCCCCGCACCGGCGCGCCCATCTGGCTGTGCGAGCTAGCCTGCGGCGCGCCGGACAGCCAGAGCCCCATCACCGCCCTGGGGCTGGGCTCTTACCACGGCATCAGCCTGCCCCTGCTCTCGGGCGAAAACGCCATGGCCGGCCTGACCGGCGCCGGCGGGCCGGGCTGGGACGCTTTGTCCGGCGCCTTCACCGGGGCGCTGGCGGCCTTCCTGCGCAGCGGCGACCCCAACACCTCCGCCCTGCCCGCCTGGCAGCCCTGGACCGCCGCATCCCCCCGCGCGCTGGTGCTGGACGCCGGGCAGACCGCCGGCTCCCTTTCGGCTGCGGTCTGCCCCGCCCCCGCGGACGAAGCCGCCGTCCTCGACCGCATGGACGCCGACCAATCGGTCCCCGAACAGGTCAAGCAGACGGTGGTCCGCACCGTCCTCAACGGCCGCATCTTCAGCGCCGCCCTTGACCAGCGCTTCCATAACCCCAGCCTCTGGGCATAAAGCAAACCCCGGCGTCCTGCAGACGTCGGGGTTTTGCTTTTATTTCTGGAAATATTCTTCGGCCCGGCGGGCGGCGTGCTGGATGCAGGCGCGCAGCTCGTCCAGGGTGTCGAATTTTTTGCTGGGGCTCAGGTAGGCGTGGAACTCCACCGCCGGGTCGGCGCCGTACAGATCGCCATGGAAGCCGGGGATGAAGGTCTCGCAGGTCACCTTGGTGGCGTCGTCGTTGACGGTGGGGCGGGTGCCCAGGCCGGTGGCCGAGGGATAGGCCCTGCCGTCGATCCAGGTGCGGGTGATGTAGATGCCGTACCGCGGCAGCTGGTAGCCCTCCGGGTAGATCTGGTTGATGGTGGGCACCCCCAGGGTGCGGCCCAGCCCGGCCCCATGCTGCACCGGGAACCGGATGGCATAGGGCGTGCCCAGCATGGCGTTGACGGCGGGGATGTCGCCGCCTTCCAGCGCCGCGCGGATGCGGGTGGAGGAGACCGGCCGGCCCTCGAACGCGGCCATGGGCAGCACGTGCACTTCCACCCCCAGAGGCTCGCACAGCTTTTTCAGCAGGGCGGGGTCCCCGGCGGCCTTGGCCCCAAAGGTGAAGTTCTCGCCGCAGAAGAAGGCTCTGGCCCGGCAGTCAGCCACCAGCCCCCAGACGAACTGTTCCGGCGTCATGGCCATGATGTCCGCAAAGGCGGGCACCAGATAGTGCTCGATCCCCAGCCCCGCCACGATGCGGCGCTTGTCCTCCACCGAGAACAGGCGGCGGCCCTTGATCTTGCTGCCGCCCGGCAGCTTGAAGGTGAACAGCGCCGCCGCCGCGCCGTGGGCCCGGGCCCAGTCCACCGCGTCGCCGATCACCGCCCGGTGCCCGATGTGGATGCCGTCGAAATAGCCCAGCGCCACCGCGCTGCCCTGTTTGCCCCCGAGCTGCAGGGGCGACATACTAGGATAAATCTGCATAGTCTTTCCGTTTCTCAGGTCCGTTCCACGAACAGTTTTTCCACCCGCAGCACCCCGCCGGCGATCTGGGCCAGGCCCAAAAACTGCCCGGCCTCGTCCCGGACGCGGTAGCGCCCGTCGGCGGCGGGGTAGCGGCTGGTGGGGCAGCCGTTGTAGAGATGGGCGGCGGTCCGCCGGTCCACCGTCAAAAGGGGCAGCGGGTCAAACACCCGCTCCACCGGCAGCAGCAGCCCGGCCAGCGCCTCGGGCCCGGCCTCTTTGGCCGCCAGGATCTCCTCCAGAGTGTGGGCGTCGGCCTCGGTGAACAGCCCGGCCCGGGTCCGGCGCAGCGCGCTCATGGCGCCCAGCTGGCCCATGCCGGCGGCGATGTCCTCCAGCAGGGTGCGGATATACGTCCCCTTGGAGCACCGCACCGTCAGGGCATACTCCCCGGGGGCGGGGCTGCCCTCGTAGCGGATGCTGTAGATCTCGATGGGGCGGGCTTTCCGCTCCACCGTGATCCCCTGCCGGGCCGCCTTGTACAGGGGCTGGCCGTTCACCTTGACTGCCGAATACATGGGCGGCACCTGCATCTGGGGCCCTACAAAGCGGGGCAGCACCTCCAGCAGCTCGCCCTCCCCCGCGGTGACGGGGCGGGTCTCCAGCACGGTGCCGGTGACGTCGCCGGTATCGGTGCGGCTGCCCAGCCGCAGCACGGCGCGGTAGGTCTTGTCGTGGTCCAGCTGCAGGTCCACCGCCTTGCTGGCCCCGCCGCAGAACACCGGCAGCACGCCGGTGGCCATGGGGTCCAGCGTGCCGCTGTGCCCCAGCTTGCGGGTGCCCAGCACGCCGCGCATCTTGGCGATGACGTCAAAGCTGGTCCAGCCGGCGGGTTTATCTACGATCAGGATGCCCTGCATCAGCTCTCCTCCTCTGCGCTGTCCAGCACAGACGCCGCCTCGGCGAGCACGGCCTGCTTGACGTTGTCCAGCGTGCCCAGCAGCTCGCAGCCGGCGGCCCGCAGATGGCCTCCGCCGCCCAGCCGCCGCGCGATGGCGCAGGCGTCCACCCCGTGAGCGGTGCGGATGCTGACCCGCCAGCTCCCGCCGGGCTGCTGGCGGAAGGTCAGCCCGGCCTTGACGCCCTCGATGCCGATGGGCAGGCTGGTCAGTTCTTCCAGGTCCGAGGGGTCGGCCCCGCTGGCCGCAGTCTCGTCCCGGTCCAGCCAGATCAGGGCGCAGCGGCCGTCCAGATGGTATTCCAGGTGGCTGCGGGCGATCCGCTCCGCCTCCATCTGGCCGCGGCTCCGGGTGGCGAACAGGACGGTGTTCAGCGCCTCGATCCGGGCTCCCGCCTCGATCAGGCGGGCGGCGGTGCGGTGGGTCTCGGCGGTGGTGTTGGAAAAGCGGAAGCACCCGGTGTCGGTGGCAAGCCCGGTGTACAGGCAGTCGGCGATCTGGGGCGTCAGCGCCACCCCCATCGCTTCGATCACCTGGCACACCAGTTCGGCCGCGGCGGACGCGCCCGCATCCAGCAGGGTGTTCTGGGCGTAGCCGCTGTTGCCGGCGTGATGGTCGATGCACAGGTCCACCCGGCGGCTGTAAGCCGGCATCAGCCCCGTGTCTCCAAAGAGCTGCATCCCGGCCACGTCCACCGCCACCACCAGTTCCGGCTCGAACTCGCCCCGGAACAGCCGGGGTTCGGTGTAAGCCAGGCGGCGCGGGATGGGGTCGGCGCACAGGACGGCCGCTGTCTTGCCCAGGGCGGTCAGGGCGTGGTATAAGGCGCTGCCGCAGCCGACGGTGTCGCCGTCGGGGTTTTTGTGGCAGAGGATCAGGACGCTGCCGGCGGCCTGCAGCCGGGCGGCCGCCTGCTCCACATTCAGCGGTTCGGTCATGGCATGGTCATCCTTTCCGGGCGGGGGATCATTCCCCGTCAGTCTCGGCGGCCGGTTCGCCGCCGTCTACGTTCAGCTCTTTCAGCAGCTCGTTGATGTGGGCCGCATACGCCGCGCCGTCGTCCTCCACGAAGATCAGGCGGGGGGCCTTGCGGATGTGCATCTTGCGGCTGAGCTCGGTGCGGACATGGCCGGCCGAGTGGTTCAGCGCTTCGACGACCGGGGCGGGCCCATCGGGGTTGCCCAGCACGCTGACATAGACCTTTGCCACATCCAGGTCGGGCGTCACGTCCAGCCGGGTGACGGTCAGCAGGCCGCCGCCGAGCCGCGGGTCCTTGAGGCGGGAGATGATGGCGATGATCTCCCGCTTCATATCCTGGGCCAGACGGCCCATGTTTTTCTCAGACATATCTTAAACTCCTGCAAGCGCAATGTGATCCGTCCGGCTTGGACGGAAAGATCAGTCCTTGTATTCTTCCATGCGGAAGGCTTCGTAGACGTCGCCCTCCTTCACGTCCGAGAACTTGGCCAGGGTGACGCCGCACTCGTAGCCCTCGGCCACTTCCTTGACGTCGTCCTTGAAGCGGCGGAGCGAGGCGATCTCGTCCTCGGCGATGACGATGCCGTCGCGGACCACGCGGATCTTGCTGTCGCGGGTGATCTTGCCGTTGGTGACGCGGCAGCCGGCGACAGTGCCCACGCTGCTGATCTTGTACACCTGACGGACCTGCAGCTCGCCCAGAGCCACCTCGCGGTACTTGGGAGCCAGCATACCCTTCATGGCGTCCGAAACGTCGTTGATGGCGTCGTAGATGACGCGGTACATCCGCATCTCCACCTTGGTGGCGGCAGCCTCCTCCTTGGCGATGTTGTCGGGGCGGACGTTGAAGCCGATGATGATGGCGTTGGAGGCGTCGGCCAGGTCCACGTCCGACTTGCTGATGGCGCCGACGCCGGCGTGGATGACCCGCACCCGGACCTCGTCGTTGGACAGCTTTTCGAGGGACTGCTTGACGGCCTCGGCCGAGCCCTGGACGTCAGCCTTGACCACGATGGCCAGCTCTTTCATGTCGTTCTGGGCCATCTGGGTGAACAGGTTATCCAGGGTGACTTTCTGGAAGGCGGAGAACTGCTTTTCGCGGGCGGCGGCGGCGCGCTTTTCGGCCAGCTCACGGGCCAGGCGCTCGTCCTCGACCGCCTCGAACAGGTCGCCGGCCTCGGGCACGGCGGTCAGGCCGGTGATCTCCACAGGGGTGGAGGGGCCGGCCGAAGTGATGGTGCGGCCCTTGTCGTCCCGCATGGTGCGCACACGGCCCACGGCGGTGCCCGCGATCAGGACGTCGCCGGCGCGCAGGGTGCCGTTCTGGACCAGCAGGGTGGCCACGGGGCCCTGGCCCTTGTCCAGACGGGCTTCCACCACAGCGCCCTTGCCGCGGCGGTTGGGGTTGGCCTTCAGCTCCATGACCTCGGCCTCCAGGACGATCCGCTCCAGCAGGTCGCTGATGCCCTGGCCGGTCAGGGCCGAGACGGGGATGCAGGCGGTGTCGCCGCCCCACTCCTCGGCGATCAGGCCGTACTTGGTCAGGTCCTCCATGACCCGCTCGGGGTTGGCGGTGGGTTTATCCATCTTGTTGATGGCCACGATTACCTTGACGTCGGCGGCCTTGGCGTGGTTGATGGACTCGATGGTCTGGGGCATGATGCCGTCGTCGGCCGCCACCACCAGGACCGCGATATCGGTCATGTTGGCGCCGCGGGCGCGCATCGAGGTGAACGCCTCGTGGCCCGGGGTGTCCAGGAAGGTGATGAGGTCGTCCCCCACCTTGACCTGATAAGCGCCGATGGCCTGGGTGATGCCGCCGGCCTCGCCCGCGGTGACGTTGGTCTTGCGGATGGCGTCCAGGATGCTGGTCTTGCCGTGGTCGACGTGGCCCATGACGCAGACGACCGGCGGACGGGCCACCAGATCGGCCTCGTTGTCCTCCTCCTGGACGAACAGCCGCTCCTCAATGGTGACGTGGACCTCGTGCTCCACCTTGGCGCGGAACTCCTCGGCGATCAGGGAGGCGGTGTCGAAGTCGATCACGTCGTTGATGGCGTGCATCTCGCCCATCTGCATGCACTTGGCAATGACCTTGCTGGCCTGCTGCTTGAGGCGGGTGGCCAGCTCGCCGATGGTGATCTCGTCGGGGATGGAGACTTTCAGCTGTGCGTTGCGGGCCTTTTCCAGCTGGATGCGCTGCATCCGCTCGGCCTCGGTCTCCCGCTTGCCCTTCTGGAACTGCTGGCGCTGGCGCTGGGTCCGCTGGCTGAACTTCTGCTTGTTGCCCTGCGGGGTGGGCTTGCGGCGGTTCTCGGTGTTCTTGGTGGAGGCCAGGTCGTCGTAGCGGACGTCGAAGCGGTCCACGTTGACGTCCACCGTGCGGGTGTCCACCGTGACCTGGTTGTTCTCCCGCTTGACCTGCACTGCCTCGGACGCGCCGGCCTTGGTGCCGGTCTCCCGGGCCAGCTCGCTGAAGGAGACGGTCTTTTCATCCCGCTTCTTGTGGGGCTGCTGGGGCTGGTTTTTGCGGGGCGCGTTCTGGCCGTCCTTCTGGCCCTGGTTCTGGTTCTGGGCCTGAGGCTGCTTTGCGCCGCCGTTCTTCTGGGCGCCGCCGTTGTTGTTGGCAGCGTTGGCATTGCCGCCCTTGGCGGCCTTGGGCTGAGCGTTCTTGCCGTTATTATTGCCGCCCTTCTGGCCCTTGGGGGCGCTGCCGGCCTCCTTGGCGGGGGCGGGCTTGGGCTCGGGCTTGCCGCTGTTCAGGAAAGCGGACAGGTCGGCCTCGCTGTTGTCCCGGCTCAGGCGGTCCAGCAGGGCGTTCAGCTCCTTTTCTTCCAGGATGGAGCTGTTCTTTTTATCCTTGACGCCGATGGCCGTCAGGGTATCGAGGATCTTTCTGACGGGCAGGCCGGTGTCCTTGGCAAAATCAGTCACTTTATATTTTACGATCATTCAGTCATTTCCTCCTCGTGTTTGATGACGCCGCATTCATCCAGCCGGTCATAGCACAGTTTGGCCAGGTTGCGGTCGGTCACGGCGCAGACGGCCACCGGACGGCGGCCCAGAGGGGCCAGCCGGTCCATGGTCAGCGGGGTGGACAGCACATCCACCAGGTCGCCGATGCTGTTGCGCAGCCTCTGCACGGTTTTGGGGCTGGCGTCGGCGGCTGTCAGGACCAGCCATGCCTTGCCCTTGACGGCGGCTTCCTCCACTGCGTCAAAGCCCATCACCAGGCGGCCGGCCTTGCGGGCAAGGCTCATGGCCTGGAACAGGGCGTCGGCCGGCGGCTGGGCCGGCTTTGGGGGGCGGGGCGTGTTATGCTTTGGCATCGGTTCCCTCCTTTGCAGCCTGGACGCCGGCCAGCTGCGCGGCCAGCGCCTGATATACTTCGGCGGGGACGGGCTGTTCAAAGCTGCGCTCCAGCGCCTTTTTCTTCTGCGCCTTGGCAAGGCAGGCGGGGTCGGGGCAGAGGTAGGCCCCGCGCCCCGGCTTTTTGCCCACCGTGTCGATGCTGATGGTCCCGTCGGGGCCGCGCACCACACGGACCAGCTCCTTTTTGGGGCGGCTGGTCTGGCAGCCGATGCACTGGCGCATGGGGATCTTTTTCTGTTTGAGCTGCTTTTGCGGCATCTGGTTCCCTCCCCTGTTTATTCAGCGGCCCCGTCCGCGGCGGCAGGGGCCTCAGGCTCGGAGGCCGGAGCCTCGGGCTTGTCCTCCTCCTCGCCGTAGTAGCCGCTCTCGGGCCGGATGTCGATGTTGTAGCCGGTCAGACGGGCGCACAGGCGGGCGTTCTGGCCCTTGTTGCCGATGGCCAGGCTGAGCTGGCCGTCCGGCACGGTGACGCGGCAGGAGCGGGTCTCGCCGGGCAGCAGCTCCACCTTGAGCACCTTGGCGGGGCTCAGGGCCGAGGCGATGAAGGCGGCGGGGTCCTCGCTCCACTGGACGATGTCGATCTTCTCGCCGTGCAGGTGCTCCACCACAGCGGCCACACGGTCGCCGCGGGGGCCAATGCAGGCCGAGACGGGGTTGACGTTGGCATCGCGGGAGGCCACCGCCATCTTGGTGCGGGTGCCGGCCTCCCGGCTGATGGCCTTGACCTCGACGGTGCCGTCGAAGATCTCGGGCACTTCCAGCTCGAACAGCCGCTTGACCAGGCCGGGGTGGGTGCGGCTGATCATGACGCGGGGGCCGCGCTCGGTGCTGACCACGTCGATGACGTAGACCTGCAGCTGCTGGCCCTCGGTATAAGTCTCGCCGGGCACCTGCTCGCTGCGGGGCAGGATGGCCTCGCCGCCCTTGCCCATATCCACGGCCACGATGCCGCGCTCATGGTCCACGCGGGTGACGGTGGCCATGACGATGTCGTGGCTCTTGGACTGGATCTCGCTGAGCTGCTGGCTGCGCTCGGCCTCCCGGATGCCCTGCCGGATCACGTGCTTGGCGGTCTGGGCGGCGATGCGGCCGAACTCCTTGGTCTTGAGCGGCGTGACCACCCGGTCGCCCGGCTGGTAGGTGCGGCGCAGGGTCTGGGCCTTGCTCAGGGGGATCTGGGTGTGCTCGTTCTCCCAGTCCTCGTCGGCCACCACGTCCTGCACCAGCGCCACATTGAACACGCCGGTGGCGGGGTCGATCTCCACCGAGACGTTGTCGTCCTCCACATCGTAATTCTTCTTGACCGCGATGACGATCGCAGCCCGGATCTTTTCGATCAGATATTCGGCGGTGATGCCGCGCTCATGTTCCAGCATGGTAAGCGCTTCAAAAAATTCGTTGTTGCCTGCCATTTTCCAGTATTCCTCCCGGTATGTTTTTGGTATGATCTATCAGAACAAGTCTTCGTCGTCGCACAGCTGGGCCTTGCTGACGGCGCTCAGCGCCACGACGGCCGGCCCGGCCTCCGTCTCCAGCGTGACGGCGTCCTCCTCGCGGGCGGTCAGGACGCCTTCCAGCTCCCGCCGGCCGGCGGGGTCGGGCCGGTACAGCCGGACCCGGATCTTCTGGCCCATCAGGGCGTCGTAGTGTTCGGGCCGGGTCAGACGGCGGCCCAGGCCGGGGGACCCGACTTCCAGGTAATAGCTCTGGGGGATGGGGTCGGCCTCGTCCAGAACGGGGTCCAGCGCATGGGACACATCCGCGCAGGTGTCGGTATCCATGGGGCCGTCCCGGTCGATCAGGACCCGCAGGTACCAGTCGGGCCCCTCCTTTTCAAAGACGACGTCCCACAGCCGCAGGCCCATGCCTTCCACGATGGGGCGCACCAGCGCCTCGACACGCCGCGCGGTGTTCCCGCCCGCTTGCTTCGCCATGCTCAAAAAACCTCCATATCAAACAAGAAAAGCGGACCTTGCGGCCCACTTTCCATTCAATCGTGTATTCGTACTATCAGAATATACCACACATCGGCGGAATATGCAAGTATTTTAGAAGAAAAGCTCGCCGCCAGGCGGTGGACAACGGCCGCCGGATGGGTTATACTGGGGAGCAGCAGCCCAATCTCTTTTTAGAAAAGAAAGGATACCACTATGCAGAATTTTGAACAGCTCTTGCAGAAATATGCCGGCTTCATCGTCCGGATCGGCGTCAACGTCCAGCCGGGCCAGACCCTCATCATCTCCGCGCCCCTGGCGGCCGCCCCCCTGGCCCGCCTGTGCGCGGCCAGCGCCTTCGACGCCGGCGCCCGGGATGTCCGGGTGGACTGGTCGGACGACGCTCTCACCCGCATCCGCATGGAAAAGGGCGCCGAGGAGGCCCTGTGCGACGTCAAGCCCTACGTCCTGCGCAGCTATCTGGACTACGCCGAGAGCGAGGGCGGCGTCTGCGTGCTGAGCCTGCTGGCCAGCGACCCCGAAGCCCTGGCCGGGCTGGACGCCGGCAAGGTCAGCCGGGTGAACGCCGCCCGCCGCAAGGCCCTGATGCCCTGGCGCAGCTACACCATGAACGACCGGGTGCAGTGGTCCATCGCGGCCATGCCCTCCCCCGCCTGGGCGAAGAAGCTCTTTCCCGACCTCGCCGAAGACGAGGCGGTGGAAAAGCTGTGGCAGCTGATCTTCGACACCTGCCGCGTCACCGGCGGCGACCCCGTGGGGGCCTGGCAGGCCCATCTGGACCGCCTGACCGTCCTGCAGGACAAGATGAACGCCCTGGACCTGGAATCGGTCCACTTTGAGAGCTCCAACGGCACCGACCTGACCGTGGGCCTGGCCGACGGCGCCGTCTGGGAGAGCGCCGCTTCCCGCAGCGAAAAGGGGGTCAGCTTCCTGCCCAACATCCCCACCGAGGAAGTGTTCACCGCCCCCCACAAGGACAAGGTGGACGGCGTGGTCTACGGCACCAAGCCCTATATCCACGGCGGCCAGGCCATCAAGGGCTTCCACGTCACCTTCAAGGGCGGCCGCATCGTCGAGTACGGCGCGGAGGAGAACGCCGCCCTGCTGGGCGAAGTGCTGGACACCGACGAGGGCGCGCGCCACATCGGCGAGGTGGCGCTGGTGCCCGCTTCCAGCCCCATCAACCGCAGCGGCGTCATCTTCTACAACACCCTGTTCGACGAGAACGCCTCCTGCCACATCGCCTTTGGCGCCAGCTACCCCGGCACCACCCGCGGCGGCAACGCCCTGAGCGAGGAGGAGCTGCTGGCCCGCGGGATGAACCAGTCCCTGATCCACGAGGACGTGATGATCGGCGCGGCCGACACCCGCATCACCGGCCGCACCCGCAGCGGGCAGGACGTCGCCCTGTTTGAAAACGGCGAGTGGGTGCTGTGAGGCGCGCCTCTTGCCATTTTGCGCCTGACATGGTAAAGTAGAGGGGCACCGCGCCCGGAGCCGCCGGGCCGGCATACACGACACGGCAAACCAGCCGCGGACGGAAAGGATGTATTTGTTATGGAACACAGCGAAAAGACACTTGACATGATCGTGGCCCTGTGCAAGAACCGGGGCTTTGTTTTCCCCGGCTCCGAGATCTACGGCGGCCTGGCCAACAGCTGGGACTACGGCCCCCTGGGCGTCGAGTTCAAGAACAACGTCAAAAAGGCATGGCTGAAAAAGTTCGTGCAGGAAAGCCCCTACAACGTGGGCCTGGACGCCGCCATTTTGATGAACCCCCAGACCTGGGTCACCACCGGCCATGTGGCCAGCTTCTCCGACCCGCTGCTGGACTGCCGCGCCTGCAAGGCGCGCCACCGCGCTGACAAGCTGATCTCGGACGAGTTCCCCGACGTCAACGTGGACGCCATGAGCTTTGACGAGATGGACAAGTTCATCGCCGAGCACGAGCAGGTGGTCTGCCCGGTGTGCGGCAAGCACGACTTTACCCCCATCCGCAAGTTCAACCTGATGTTCAAGACCGCCATCGGCGTCACCGAGGACAGCTCCTCGGTGTGCTACCTGCGGCCCGAGACCGCCCAGGGCATCTTCGTCAACTTTGCCAACATCCAGCGCACCACCCGCCGCAAGCTGCCCTTCGGCGTCTGCCAGGTGGGCAAGGCGTTCCGCAACGAGATCACCCCGGGCAACTTCACCTTCCGCACCCGCGAGTTCGAGCAGATGGAGTGCGAGTTCTTCTGCAAGCCGGACACCGACCTGGAGTGGTTCGCCTACTGGAAGGAGTTCTGCAAGAACTGGCTGCTGAGCCTGGGCATCAAGGAAGAGCACCTGCGCCTGCGCGACCACGAGCCCGCCGAGCTGGCCTTCTACAGCCGCGCCACCACCGACATCGAGTACGCCTTCCCCTTCACCGACTGGGGCGAGCTGTGGGGCATCGCCGACCGCACCAACTACGACCTGAGCCGCCATCAGGAGGCTTCGGGCAAGAGCCTGGAGTACTTCGATCCCGAGACCGGCGAGCACTATATCCCCTACGTCATCGAGCCGTCCCTGGGCTGCGACCGCGTGGCCCTGGCCTTCCTGTGCGAGGCCTACGACGAGGAGCACCTGGTGGACGCCAAGGGCAAGGAGGACGTGCGCACCGTGCTGCACCTGCACCCGGCCCTGGCCCCCTTCAAGTGCGCCGTGCTGCCCCTGAGCAAAAAGCTGGGCCCCAAGGCCATGGAGATCCGCAACGAGCTGTCCAAGTACTTCATGGTGGACTACGACGAGACCGGCTCGATCGGCAAGCGCTACCGCCGCGAGGACGAGATCGGCACCCCGTACTGCATCACCGTGGACTTTGACACCGTGGGCGACGAGGCCAAGGGCATCGCTGCCGACAACTGCGTCACCGTCCGCGACCGCGACACGATGGAGCAGGTCCGCCTGCCCATCGACCAGCTGAAGAGCTGGCTGGAAGAAAAGATCGCCTTCTGATCAACGCCCCAAACTGCACAAAAAAGGCCCCTGCAGACCGGTATGGTCCGCAGGGGCCTTCTCGTTTGTGGATAAAATTCATTCGGGCTGGTAGCGGGTCAGGCAGAAGATGTTTTTGCCCATGGCCTTGGCCCGGTAGAGGGCGGCGTCGGCCTGGCGGAACAGCTGCTCGTACTCCACGCCCTGCCCGCTGGCGCAGACGATGCCCAGACTGCAGGTGATGCTGACCGGGCAGCCCGGCGGCACCGCCTCTTTCCGGGCGTCGCCCAGGCGGCCGAACCGCTGGCGGACCCCTTCTTCCGAGATGTTCCCCTGGGCGAACAGGACGAACTCGTCCCCGCCGAAGCGGCCCACCAGGTCCCCCGGACGTCCCACTTCCCGCATGGCCCGCCCCAGGCTTTGGAGGACGGTGTCCCCGAACAGGTGCCCCTGGGTGTCGTTGATCTGCTTGAAGTCGTCCAGGTCCACCACATAGCACCCGGCCCACGCCGATACAAGCCCTAAGGCGCGGCGCAAAAGCGCCGCGCTTTTAGGGGGAACCCATTTCTGCGCGCAGTCGCGCGACAGAAATTCCTTCCCCCTAATATTCCCCTGGGGACAAAATTTGCCGCTGAACCATGCACTCGGCCTGGCGGCCTCGCACACTCTCAGCGGCAAAT
>DWWN01000029.1 GCA_019119685.1 Candidatus Faecalibacterium faecigallinarum | reverse complement strand
TGCCCTGTTTTTGCTGCGCCCGTCGCTGCGGGCTTGCAAAAAACAGACCGCTGCCCCTGCTCTGCTTCGGCTGTCTCGTCCGCTGGACGCGCCTCAGCTTCGCAGTCCCGTAAACGTGGGAGGCCGGACCTATAGGTTACGTTAACCTCCCACGCGTGCGGGGGAGGTGGCATGGAGCGAAGCGACATGACGGAGAGGGCTTCTTTCACCTACGCAGCAACTGTGAGTTTAAGCACCGGCGTCCCGCTGTGGAACAGCCGCAGGTAGACCGCGGTGCACTTGTCCAGCTGGGCAAAGTGCCGGCGGGCGGCGTCGGGGTCGCCGTAGCTTTTCCAGCAGCCGCAGCAGGTAAAGTTCTGCCCCCGGTTGGCGATAAAGCCCTCCACATCCCCCAGGGGATACCCCAGGAACACCCCGATCTCGTGCGGGAACTCCCCCTCGCAGCAAAGCCGCCCGGCCAGCTGGTCCAGCAGGGCCGCGCAGCCCGCGGGAGCGGCGGGGTCAGGGGGCAGGGCATAGCCCTCCCGCCGGAGGAAGGCCGCCACATCGGGGCTGGCCAGCGCCGCGCCCAGCCGGGCCGGCCGGTAGAGGTAAACCAGATACCAGTGGCCGTGGGCGCACTCTTTCAGCACCCGCAGCCGGATGCCTTTGGGGGCCAGTCTGGCATCCCAGGCGGCCGCGGTGGCGTAGAAAGCCGCCCGGTCCCGGCTCTCGTGCCGGAACAGGTTGGCCGGCTTCAGCCCCGCCAGCACGGGGGCGCACTGCTCGATCATGACGGTCTCGAAGTTCCTCTCCATAAGCGCACCTCTTTGCAGTAAAGTGTCGGTTTCAGTATCCC
Organism: Candidatus Faecalibacterium faecigallinarum; assembly: GCA_019119685.1. Lineage (GTDB taxonomy): Bacteria > Bacillota > Clostridia > Oscillospirales > Ruminococcaceae > Faecalibacterium > Faecalibacterium faecigallinarum. The sequence continues at coordinate 15,026 of DWWN01000029.1, read as the reverse complement.
GAAAGGGGACGGCGGATATACATAGTAAGTTTGGACTAACCTCAGAGGCAAAAAGAAACGCGCCGGAGCACGCCTCTGCGAGTTAGCTTATTCTAACGCAGCTATCTTACCATATCTCCGCCGGCTTTGTCAAGTGTCCCCGGCCGGACACACAAAAAAAGAAGCACCCGCAAAAGCGGATGCTTCCTGGTGGGGTGCCCAGAGGGACTCGAACCCTCGATCTCCAGATCCACAATCTGGCGCGTTAACCGACTACGCTATGGGCACCACAGCAATGCGCCCGAAGGGACTCGAACCCCCGGCCCACTGCTTAGAAGGCAGTTGCTCTATCCAGCTGAGCTACGGGCGCACGTCCTAATCCTCTGGGGCTTTTTCTTGGTGCAGGCCGTTCGGCACAGGCTGCGAGAGATATAATAGCATAAACGGGCCTTTCTGTCAAGAAAAATCTGAAAAAAACTCCCAAAATTTTTCCGCGCCCCCGCCGCAGGCAAAAAAAGACCGCCCGGACGTCAAACGCGCCCGGACGGGGAAAGGTCACTGCTCAATGGCTTTCACGATCTGCTCGGCGATGTACTTGTGGCCGGCGGTGGTGGGGTGGCCGTCGTTGGCGCACTTGGTGCGGGGGATGGCCACATAGGTGCAGCCGGTCTCCTCAGCCAGGCTGCGGACAAAGCGGTTGTACCGGTTGAAGAAGTTGCTCCAGGTCCACAGCAGGGGCACGGGGTTGTAGCAGCCCAGCAGCAGGATCTGCACGTCGGGGTTCTGCGCCCGGATGGCCTCGATGATCTGGGGCAGGTAAGTTTCCACGTTGTTGTAGGCGGTATTGCATACCTGGCCTGCGCCGGTGGTCAGGGCGTAGAACAGATCGCCCGTCTCTTTCAGGGTCAGCCGCAGCCCGAACAGCTGCTGGGCCATCTGGACAAAGGTGTCCCAGTTCATGTCCCGGTAGCCGCCCGAAACGATGGTGTTGGCAAGCTGTTCCGACTTCCAGTTGGTGGCGTTGCCGATGGACACCACAAAGGGCACCATGGCGTCGTTCATGCCGATCTGGATGCTGATGACGTCGGCCTCCTTGAGGTAATCGAGGAATTCAGGGTAGATGTAGTAGGTGCCGGCGGGCTGGTTGAACTCGGACATCTGGCCGTCCCGTACCATTTCCAGCAGGTCTTTGGTCATCAGGGCGGGCAGGCCCAGGTCCAAAGCGTGCTGGCGGTCCAGGCCCAGCATCTCGGCCACCTGGGAGACGTAGCAGGTATCGGGGTAGCCGGTGAAGTTGGGGCTGATGTCGTAGAAGATCTGGGCCGGCGTAAAGTTGAAGCCGTCCAGGCCCACCCCGGCGGCGATGCTGTCGCCCAGGGCGATGTACTTCAGCTGGTGGTCCTCCTCCGGGCCCTCGGCGGCGTCCTCCGCGGGGGTCTCCTCGATCAGCATGATCTCGTCCTGGACGCTGGCGGGGTCGCCCTCCGCCACCAGGATGGAAGTGGGCCCGTCCGCGCCGCCGATCACCTGACCGCCGGCTTCGGGCTCTGCCGCAAACGCGCTGAGCGGCGCCGAGGCAAACGCCATGGCCGCCGCCAGCAGCAAGCTGAGGATGCGTTTTTTCATAACAGGCTCCTTTTTCGTCCACCGCCCGCTTAAAGCAGGATAAAATATGGACAAATGACGTATTTTTGGATGGATTCCTTTACCATCATAAAAGCGCGCGGCCCGCTTGTCAACCCCTTTGGCAGAAATTTCCAATCAAAAAAAGGTCCCGACCGGACGACATGTGCGTACGGTCGGGACATATACAGGGAAATTCAGCACAGGGAGTGTGCGAGCCGTTTTACGGCGAGTGCGCGGTTCTGTGCTGAATTTTGTCCCCAGGGGAATATTAGGGGGAAGGAATTTCTGCCGCGCGGATGCGCGCAGAAATGGGTTCCCCCTAAAAGCGTGTCGAAAGACACGCTTTTAGTAGTCCTGCGGGGTGACTTGGGCCTCCAGGGCGAGGTAGTCCACCTTGCCCACCGGGGTCAGGGGCAGCTTGTCGATGAACTTATAGCCCACCGGCAGCACGTACTCGGGCAGATCGTCGGCGCACATGGCGCGCAGCTCCCGCACGATCTGTTTTTTCTTCTTGTCGCAGTTGCCCTTCAGCACGATGTAGGCCAGGGGCAGCCGGCCCTGGACGTGGTCCTTGTCGGTGCAGCCCACCACCGAGCAGCCGGCCACCGCCGGGTGCTTGCTGATGACGTTTTCGATCATGGAGGGGAAGATCTTGAACCCGTCGTGGCGGATGATGATCCGCTTGATCCGGCTGTCCAAAAAGACGTAGCCCTCGCTGTCCATGTAGCCGATGTCGCCGCTGTGCACCCACACCCGGCCGTCGGCGTGCTTGCGCAGGATGATGGCGGTCTCCTCGGGCTTTTTGTAGTAGCCCTGCATGACGCAGGGACCCGAGATGCAGATCTCGCCCCGCTCGCCGATGGGCAGCTCGGTCTCGGTGCCCGGCTCAAAGATGGAGACGATGGTCCCCGGCAGGGGCAGGCCCACGGTGCCGGGCTTGTTGCGGGTGCCGGCCGCGGCCGTGGCGGCCGAGCACACCTCGGTCATGCCGTAGCCTTTGGCCAGGGCGTAGGGGGCGTTGTGGCTGGCCAAAAAGTCGTTCACCGTCTTTTCAGCCCCCAGGGAGATGGCGTCCCCGCCGCAGGCAAAGTTCAGCACAAAGGAGAGGTCCTTCTTTTTCAGCTTGGGGTCGGCAGCCAGCACCTGGTAGTGGGCCGGCACGCCGAACATATGGGCGGGCTTGTGCTTGAGCACCAGCTTGCCCAGCTCAGCGGGGTCGAGGTTGGGGATGATGACCACCGTGATGCCCAGCGACAGGGGCAGGTGGACGCCGCAGGCATAGCCGTAGGCGATGAAGGGGGGCATCACGTTCAGCAGCTTCTGCTGGCGCTGGAACACCACCTCGTAGGCGGCGAACTGCTGGGCCAGGGCGTTGAAGGAGGTGTCCCCCAGCAGCACCCCTTTGGGGCTGCCGGTGGTGCCGCCGGTGTGGACCATCACGCAGCTGTGGTTCGGGTCAAAGGGCTCGCTGGCGGTGCTGGCGCCCTTGCCCGCCGCCATGAACTGCTTCCAGAACATGACGTTGGAGGCGTAGCGGTTGCGGTCGGGGTTGGCGGCGGTGTAGGCCAGCTTCATGGCCCCGCCCAGCGACTCGGCCGGGGAAAAGACCAGCACCTTTTCCACGGTGGTGCGGCGGGTGGCCTGGTGGCACTTGTCGTAGAACAGGTTCATACAGATCAGCATCCGGGAGCCGGCTTCCTCGATGTACTCGTGGATGCCCTCGGGGCTGTAGCGGGGGTCCACCAGGTTCAGGGTGGCGCCCACCATGTCGGAGGCGTAGAACAGGTAGATCAGCTCGGGGGTCATGACGCTGACCGCCGTCATGATGTCCCCCTTGCGGACCCCGGCGGCCCGCAGGGCGGCGGCGGTCTTTTTCACGTTGACGATCAAGGTGGCGTAGCTGATGTTGACGCCATAGTAGTTCAGGGCGATGTCCGCCAAGTGGCCCTTGTTCTGGCGGCAGACGTACTCGAAAGCCGTGCAGTCGGGCACCGGCATATTCCGGTATTTGGGGTCGTAAAAGGCCATCCAGGGCTGGGCCTGGGAGGCGTAGACCGGCTCATTGGTGACAGGCATAGTGTTCCTTTCTCTCTTGAAAGCGATCCATCTAGGGCAGGCGGCCTTTGCGCCCGCATACATTCCATTATATAAGCGCAGGGGCGGAAAAGTCAATACAAACAAAGCCCTTCCGCGCCCGCACCTGAGCAACCAGTATAGCAGAAACTTTTGTCTAAATAGTGAACGCAAGGTTGGTTTATCCTGTATTTTACACGCCGTATGCCTTTTGGCAAAACAAAAGGGCAGGGCGCGTAAAACAGCGTCCTGCCCTGATTCAATGAGAGCCGGTATCGGCGGCGTCCCGGAGCCATGCGGCGGCTTCCGCCTCGTTGCACAGCACCCAGTGCCGGGGCCGCAGTTCCCGCCAGGCGGGCGGGTCGGCGTCGTAGTGGTGGATGGCCGGGTCGTACACCAGCAGCTTTTTGCCCCGCTCCCGGCGGGGGCTGGGCATGGGGATGGCCGACAGCAGACTGCGGGTGTAGGGATGGATGGGGTGGCCCGTCAGCTCCCCGGCGTCGGCCAGCTCGACGATGTCCCCCTTGTGGATGACGGCGATCCGGTCCGAGATGTACCGCATCACCGAAAGGTCGTGCGCGATGAACAGGTAGGTGATGCCCCGCTGCTGCTGCAGGTGCCGCAGCAGATTGAGCACCTGGGCCCGGATGGACATATCCAGCGCTGAGATGGGCTCGTCGGCGATGATGAACTCCGGTTCGACGATCAGCGCCCGGGCGATGCCGATGCGCTGGCGCTGCCCGCCCGAGAATTCGTGCGGGAAACGGGAGGCGAATTCGGGCAGCAGCCCCACGTCCAGCAGGGCCTGGCGGACCTTTTCCTCCCGCTGGGCGGCGGTCAGGTCGGGGCGGACGTTCATCAGCCCTTCGCCCACGATGTAGCTGACCTTGGCCCGCTCGTTCAGGGAGGACTGGGGGTCCTGGAAGATCATCTGGATCTCCTTGATCACCTGCCGGTCCAGCGCCTTGCTGATCCGGCCGTTGATCTTCTGGCCTTTGTAGAGGATCTCGCCCCCCGATGTGGGGATGATGCGCATGATGGCCCGGCCGATGGTGGTCTTGCCCGAGCCCGACTCGCCCACCAGGCCGAACGTTTCGCCCCGGTAGATCTCAAAGTTGGCGTGGGAGACCGCCCGGTATTTCCGGCGGCCGGAGCCGTAGGTCACTTCCAGGTCTTTCACCTGCACAAGGACCTCCCGGTCCGTGTTGCGTTCCGTTTCAGGCATGGGTCACATTCCCTCCTCTCGCAGCCGGCGGACCACCGCGGGCGGCTCGATCTTGGGCGCGCGGGGGTCCAGCAGCCAGGTCTTGGCCTTGTGGGTGGGGGTCACTTCAAAGTAGGGCGGCTGTTTGACAAAGTCGATCTTGAGGGCCTGGGGGTTGCGGGGGGCAAAGGCGTCCCCGTGGATCTCGGCAAAGAGGTTAGGGGGCGTGCCCTGGATGTTGAACAGGTCCTCGCCCTTGACCCCCATCTGGGGCATACTGGACAGCAGCGCCCAGGTGTAGGGGTGGCGGGGGTCGTAGTAGATCTCGTCGGCGGTGCCGATCTCCACGATGTCCCCGGCGTACATGACGGCCACCCGGTCGGCGATGTTGGCCACCACCCCGAGGTCGTGGGTGATGAGGACCACCGTCAGGTTATATTTGACTCGCAGGTCTTTGAGCAGCTCCAGGATCTGGGCCTGGATGGTGACGTCCAGGGCGGTGGTGGGCTCGTCGCAGATCAGGATCTGGGGGTTGCAGGCCACCGCGATGGCGATGACCACCCGCTGGCGCATCCCGCCCGAAAACTCGTGCGGGTACTGCTTGAAGCGGCGCTCGGGGTCGGCGATGCCCACGTCCCGCAGGTATTCCACCGCCTTTTCCCGGGCGGCGCGGCCCTTCAGGTGCTGGTGCAGCTGCACCGCCTCGGCGATCTGGTCCCCGATGGTCTTGAGGGGGTTCAGGCTGGTCATGGGGTCCTGCATGATCATGGCGATCTCGTGCCCGCGCACCCGCAGCCAGTCCTTTTCCTTTTTCAGGCCGGACAGGCGGATGGGCTTGCCGTCGTCGGCCCCAAAGTAATCGATGGCGCCCTCGGTGATGGCGCCGTTTGCGTCCAGCAGGCCCATGAAGGACTTGGTGAACACGCTCTTGCCCGAGCCGCTTTCGCCCACGATGGCCAGCACTTCGCCCTGCTGGATGTCCAGGTCGATGCCGCGGATGGCGTGCAGGACCCGGCCCCGGAGGTTGAAGCAGATGTGGACGTTCCGGGCCGAGAGGATGGGGGTTGTGTGTTCCATCTTGCGGCCTCCTTTACTGCATATGGTTCTTGGGGTCGGCGGCGTCCGAGAAGGCGTTGCCGATCAGGTAGAACGCGATGGTGACAAAGCTGAGGATGATGGTGGGGTAGAGCAGCTGGTAGCGCAGCCCGGCCTGCATCATGACCTGGCGGCCGTCGTTGATCAGGTTGCCCAGGGAGGGGGTCTCCACCGACAGGCCCAGGCCGATGTAGGTGACGAACACCTCGCTGCCGATGGCGGCGGGGACGGTCAGGGCCATGCGCAGCATGATGACCGACACCAGGTAGGGCAGCAGGTTGCGCAGCACGATGCGGAAGGTGGGGGTGCCGATGCAGCGGGAGGCCACGTTGTAGTCGCGGTCCCGGATGATGAGGATCTGGTTGCGGATGAAGCGCGCCATGGCGATCCACCCGGTCAGGGACATGCCCAGGATCAGGGTTGGCACGCTGGGGCTGGCCACATAGGAGATCAGGATCAGGATGATGGTGGAGGGGATGTTGTCGCAGATGTTGTACAGCTCGGTGAAGAAAAAGTCCAGCTGGCGCACATAGCCCCACAGCACCCCCACCGTGATGCCCACCACCGCCTCGATCATGGCCACGAAAAAGGCGATGATGAGGCTGGTGCGGGTGCCGGCCCAGATACGGGCCCACAGGTCCTGCCCGATGGAGTTGGAGCCCCAGACAAAGCCGTCCACCCCGGGGGCGACGTTGCGGTACTGGATGCCCGTTTCAGGGTCCACCCGGCAGTAGTTGGGGTCGATCTGCCCCGGCAGGTGGGGCTGCAAAAAGGCGAAGGCCACCACCGCCACCAGGGCGACGAGCAGCGCCACCGCGAACTTGTTTTTGAGGAAGGAGCGCAGGGTGCTGCCCCAGTAGCTGTAGTTGGAGCTTGCAGTGGCCTCGGCCTCCTCGGCGCGGAAGCCGGCCGGGGTGAACAGCTCGTCCTCCGGCAGGCCGGCCCAGGCGGCGGCAGGGCCGGCGGCGCTGCGCTGGCACCCGGCCAGGGCGTCCTCCAGCTGCTTTGACTTGGCGTTTTTCAAAAAGAACAGCATCAGCGTCCACCTTCTTTCTTGCCCAGGCTGATGCGCGGGTCGATCAGGACCATGAGCAGATCGCCCAGGATCAGGCCGATGATGCCCACGCAGGCGTACAGCAGGACGATGCCCTGCACCATGGTGTTGTCGTGCCGCTGCACGCAGGTGACCAGCAGCCCGCCCATGCCGGGGATGCTGTACAGGCTCTCGATGTAGATGGAGCCCACCACCGTGTTCAAAAAGGCCGAGGGGATGTACTGGACCAGCGGGACCATGGCGTTGCGGAAGATGTGCCGCAGGGCGATGCGGTCCTCGCTGGCGCCCTTGGCCCGGGCCAGCAGGACATAGTCCTTGTTGCTCTCGTCCACCATGTAGCGGCGCAGCCACATGGCGTAAAAGGCGATGTTGCCCAGGCTCATCGAGAACACCGGCAAGATCCAGTACCGCAGGTTATCGGCGTTGAACAAAAGGCCCACGTTCAGGGCGGTGGTGCCGTACATTTGGATATACAGATAGTAGACCGCCGCCGGCACCGCCTGGATCAGGATGACGATGGCCGTGCCGATCTTGTCGGGCAGCCGGTGCTTGAACCGGCCCATCACCAGCCCCAGGGGGATGCCCAGAATCAGGGACACCACCATGGCCGTCACGCCCATCTGGATGGAGATGGGCAGCTTGTCGGCGAGGATGTCCACCACCGGCACGTTGACCCGGTAGATGTGGCTGACCCCGAGATCGCCCTGGAAGGCGTCGCGCCAGAACCGGAAGATCTGCACGGGCAGCGGGTCCAGCAGGCCCATGGACTGCAGGCCGGCCTGGATCTGGGTCTCGGTCATTTTTTCGTAGTTGGCAAAGTAGCCTTCCACCGGCATCAGCCGGAGCAGGCAGAACACGAGCGTCACGATGATGAACAGCGTCAAGATCGAATGCCCGATCCGCTTGGCCAGATATTTTACCATATCCGACGTCCTTTCTTCATAAAAACAGGGGGCCGCTCCTGCTGCAAGGGCGGCCCCCTGTCGTAGTCCTCTGGAGTGTGCCTGGCGCTCAGCGTGCGTCGCGGTTGGCTTCGTACTCGCTCATCGAGACGTAGTGGTCCAGCACGTGGATGCCCTTCAGCCGCTTGTTGGAAAAGCCGGTGGAAGCGTACTGGCCTTCCCAGTAGTTCAGCCGGGTGGCCAGGTAGGCGGGCACGCTCATCCCCATCGGGATGACCAGGGCGTTCTGGATCAGCATGGCCTCGGCGTTGGCAAACGCCTCATACCGGGCGTTGATGTCGGTGGTGATGGCCTTGGCCTCCTCGACGGCGGCCATGTAGGCCATGATGGTGTCGGCCGTCTCGCCGGTGACGATGCCGTCCTCCACGGCGGTGCGCAGGTAGGCGTAGCGCCCGCCATAGCCGCCGGGGGTCTGGTAGAAGGGGTCGGTCTCGGTCTCGGGGTCGGAGTAGTCGGCGCCCCAGTTGCACAGCTGGAAGCAGTACTTGCCCGCCCGGCGCACCGCCGACAGGTAGTTGTCGGCCGGCCCGGCGGTGAGGATGACGTCGATGAAGTCGGCGCCGTCGTTCAAAACGCCTTCCAGCTGCTGCTTAAAGACCTGGCACTGGCGGTCCCAGTCGGGGGTGGAGGGGTTATAGGGCATCTGCACCTTGACCGGGAAGGTGACGCCCTGGGCCGAGAGCTCCTCGATGGCGGCGTCGCGGTACTGCTTGGCCGTCTCCTCGTTGAAGAACTCGGTGATGCCGGCCAGCGCGCCGCACTGGGTGTAGTCCACGCCGTCGTCGTTGGCGCAGAAGGAGGGCGGGGTGACGGTGTTCAGCTTGTAGCCCTCGTAGCCCTCGGGGGCGGTGACGGCCAGGGTGACGGCGTTGTTGATGCCGTAGAGGAAGGCCTTGCGGAAATTCGGGCTGTTGATGGCCTTGGCCCAGTTCTCCGGCTCGTACTCGTCGTCCAGGCCCTCTACGGTCTGGCCCGAGAACTCGTGGTAGAAGGGCATGAAGTTGAACAGGTAGAAGTAAGTATAGTTGGTGTTGGGCCGGTCCATCGAGACCAGGTCCTTGGTGGCGTCGTCGGCCAGCCAGCTGTCCAGGATGTCCGAGCCGATGGTGGCCTCGTCGATCTCGCCGCGCCGGACCATCTCGGGGCCGTTGACCTCGGCCTCGGCGTTGTAGATGCGGCTGACCGTCTCGATAAAGACGTTGTCGGCGTCGTAGTTCTCGGGGTTCTTGGTCATGACCCAGCTTTCCAGCGGGACATATTCGGACAGGTAGAACGCGCCGCAGCTGTACAGCGTCTCGGCAGAGGTGGCGAACTGGTCGCCCATCTCCTCCAGCAGGGGGCCGTAGGCCGGCTCGTAGGGCAGGTAGACCAGCAGGCTCAAAAAGCCGGGGAAGTCGTACGTCAAAGTATAGGTCAGGGTGTGCTCGTCCACCGCCTTGACCCCCACCGTGTCAAAGTCCACCGGCGCGAAGGTCTGAGGGTCTGCGCCGGGGGCGCTGACCGTGACCACGCCGTCTGCGTCCACCGTGTAGGTGGTGCCATCGTCCTCCACCAGGCCGCTGTTGGCGTTGGCCAGGTTGACCTGGTAGTCGTAGTAGGCTTCGGCCCCGGCGATGTAGGAGGTAACCAGACCCACGTTGGAGGCCGCGTAGGCGGGGTTGAGCAGGTAGCGCAGGGCGTCCACAAAGTCCTGCGCGGTGACGGGGGCCACCACCTCGCCGTTCATATCCACCCAGTTTTCGTCCCGCAGGTGGAAGGTCCAGGTCAGGGAGGGCTCGTCGAACTCCCACTCGGTGGCCAGGCCCTCCCGCATGACGCCCTTGTTGTCGTATTCCACCAGGGTGTCGATGCAGTTGGCGCCCACCACCATCTCGATGTCGGTGGCGGTGGTCAGGTAGTTCAAAGTCGCGGGCTGGCTGGAGTACAGGATGGTATAGCTGGAGGTGTCCGCAGAGGCGGCCCCCCCGCCCGAGGAGGCGCTGCCCGAACCGCAGGCGCTGAGCAGCCCGGCGGCGCAGGCGGTGGCGGTGGTCATGCCGGCGGCCTTGAGGAACTGCCGGCGGGAAAAGGTATGACGCATGAAAAACTCCCCTTTTCTTTTATTTTGTGGCCGGGATAAAGCAAAACGGAGCAACGGAATCCCTTCCGTTACTCCGTTGTAACATTCACCGGCCTGTTGGCGTTGCTTGTGTTGCAGTATAACATTGAAACCGGCGCGTGTCAATCGTTTTGTTCATCTTGCAGGTGAACATAACTGAGCGCCCGCTCAGTGGGGCGAGCCCGGCGCGGGCTTGGGGGCGGCGCCGGCCGCGGCCGTTTCGGCCGTGCCGGCAGCCTCGGCGGCCTGTTTGGCGGCGCGCTGGGCCGCGCGCTCGGCGGCACGCTGCTTGGCGCGGGCGGCGGCGGCTTCCTGGCGCTTTTTGGTCCGCTGCTTGACGCGGCAGGTGGCGCACAGGCCGTCGGTGGTCTCGGGGGGGATGGGCTTGCCGCACTCGGTGCACAGGTTCTTGCGGAACCGCAGGACGCTGACCGGCCCCAGGCTGGTCAGCTGGCGCAGCTTCATCCCGTCGATGGCCTTGTGGTTGCAGCTGGTCACGCACATCCCGCACTCGCTGCACCGCCACGGCGTGATGACCACGCGGGTCTGCCCGTCGGGCAGGTCCTCGAGGCGGATGGCCCCGGCCTTGCAGTTCTTTTCACACCGGCCGCACCCGAAGCATTTGCTGGTAAAGGCCGGCAGGTACACCCCGTAGTGGAAGGGGCTGACGGTGGCGGTCTTGAGCTGTTTGACCCGCTCGTTCAGCGCGTAGCGGAAGGGCTGGATGGTGGTCTCCTCCTCGTCCTGCAGGCCGGGCAGCATCCGCAGCAGCTGGCGGGTGCCGTTCTTGGAGCTGTCGCCCATGTGGGCGAACATCTCCCGGCGGGACAGCTCCTTGGCCTGGTAGGGGGCCTCGTCGGGCTGGTAGGCCAGGGTGATGCGCGCCTCAAAGAGGGGCTGGCCCAAAAACTCCACCAGGCGGGTCAGGTTTTGGCGCAGCAGGGCGGCGCAGCGGTCGTTCTCGCACTCGCCGCAGGGGGTCAGGTCCAGCACCAGCTTTTTGTTCAGGGCCAGATAGGCCAGGGCTTCCCAGGTCAGGGCGCCCACGCAGGCGCGGACGATGTCGTTGTGGCGGGCGCTTTGCTCGCAGCCGATCCACACCGTCTCGTTGTCGGCGCCCGCCTGGGCCAGGTCCTTCTGGATCTGCTCGCTGGAAGGGGTGATGCAGCGGGTGCGGCAGACCGACACGCACAGCCCGCAGTCGGCGCACAGGTCCCAGTCCTTGGCCAGGTTGGGGCGGCTGAACACATCGTCCCCGTAGGGGCAGATGTCTTTGCAGTCGGTGCACTGCTCCTTGTGGGGGTGCAGGTTCCAGCACTGTTTGCGGTCGATCTCGGGATGGCTGTTGTTCATCAGCACATTCATGGCGACCTTGGTAAAGATGCTCATGGGCGGTCAGACCTCTTTTGCAGATGTTGCGTTCTGGGGGGCGGGGTCGGTGACGCTGGTCACCTGGGCGTTGGCCAGCAGGAAAGCCTGCACCTTCTGGGACACCAGGGCGGCGGCCACAGCGTCGGGGCTCAGCACCTTGCGGATCTCGGCCTCGGGGGTGTTGTGCTGGGCGGCCAGCCGGCGGTACTCGGCGTTCACCTCGTCGGTGTGGGCCACGATGCCCTCGGCCTCCGAGATGGCCTTGGCGGCCAGGATGCCGCGCAGCCGCTTTTCGGCGCTCTGGCGGAAGCTGGCGTGCAGCCCCTCGGGGGTGGTGCGGCAGCTCTTGCAGTAGGCGTCCATGGGGATGCCGCTCTTTTTCAGCTTGGCTTCCAGCTGCTTGTATTCCCGCTCGGCCTCGGCGGCCACCTGCTTTTCGGGCAGGGTGACGGTCAGGTTGGCCCCGGCCATGTTCAGCAGGTCCTGGCCGGCCTTGCGGTCGGCGGCCTCCTCATGGATGGCCTGCTTTTCCTTGCGGATCTGGGCCTTCATGGCCTCCATCGAGTCAAAGCCGCGGCTGCGGGCAAACGCCTCGTTGGCCTCGGGGGTGTGCTTTTCGGCGATGGCGTGCAGCCGGATGGTGAATTTGGCGCTGACGCCGGCCAGCTCCTCGACCTGGAAGTCCTGCGGATAGGTCATCTCCACATCGAAGGTGTCGCCGGCCTTGTGGCCGTAGAAGGCCCGCTCGATGGCGGGGGTCAGCTTGCCGCGGCCCAGCACGATGGTGGCGTTGTCGTTCCGGCTGTCGGGGATGGGCTGGCCGTCCCGGAAGCCCTCCGAGTCAAACGTGACCTTGTCGCCCCGCTTGGCAGGGCCTTCGGTGGGGGTGTAGTAGGCGTGCAGGCGGCAGCGGTGGGCCACCTCCTGGTCCACGGTGCGGTCCAGCACCGGGCGGACGTGCCGGGTGACGGCCAGGCCATTGTACTGGCCGAGGGTGACGTTGGGGAGCGTGTTTGCCATAAGTCTGTCTCCTCCCTGTCAGCAGTCGGTGCAGGCGCCGCCGGCGGACAGCCAGCCGGTGTCCAGTGTGACCGAGCCGTCTTCCCACACAAAGGAGGGGATGCCGATGCGGCCCTCGGCCTTGGCCTCGTCGTAGACGGGCAGGGTGTCCCGCATGGCCAGGAAAGCGCGCAGGTTCTTGGTGCTCTCGGTGATGTCCACATATTCGTAGGGGATGCCCTTTTCGTCCAGCACCTGCTTGACCTCGCGGCAGGTGGAGCAGATGGGGGCGCCGTACAACTTCATCATAGGTTTGAACCTCCTGTATATCAAAACTTGCGTAAAAGCCGGGTACATCCAATCAGTATACACCATCGGGCCGGGCAGGGCAAGAGCCTGCCCTGAATTTACAGCCCCTGTTCGGTCAGCCACGCCTGGATGACCTGGCTGAACAGCTCGGGGAACTGGGCGTCCTCCCCGGCGAAGGCGGCCTGGTAGGCCTCGGCCTCGGCCCGGGTGACGGGCGTGACCCGCCGGTAGGCGGTAAAGACCGTCCCGTTGCCCATATCAAAGCTCTGCTCGGGGACATAGTACCCGCCGCTGATGGTAAAGAACTGGTCGTTCAGCTTGGCGGCCACCCCGCTGACCTCGTAGCACCAGGGGAAGGGGTCGGCGGTGAGGACGTATTTTGCCTCGAACAGCTCGGTGGGGAAGGGCTGGGTGCCCAGAATGCCGAACCCGAAGGCCAGCTTGTCCTCCAGCGGGCGGTCGGGCAGGCTGGCATTCTTAAAGGTATCGGGGCAGTAGGTCATCGAGTGGGGGATCATGTAGGCGAACTCGCCCTCAGCGCAGTGGCGGTCGATCCAGCGGGCCAGAGCCTGGATCTGGGGCAGGTCGGTGCGGTCATAGACCATGGTGTCCAGCCGGACGAATTCGGCGGTGGCCCCGGTGTCCAGAAACGGAAACAGGAACTCGGGCAGGGCGATGGTGGTCAGGGGGGACAGCCGCACCGTCATGCTGAACGCCAAAGTGAACAGCCAGTACCCGATCTTCAGTTTGCGGAAGGAGGCCAGGCTCTCGGCCAGGGCGGCCGCGCCCAGCAGCATCAGCAGGGTGTACCCCGGCACCAGCAGCAGCGTCTGGTGGGAGCCCATGTTCTGCACCCGGGTGAACAGCACCAGGCTGACGGCCAGAGCGGCCAGGGTCTGGGCCGCCAGCGGGATGCGGCCGTGGCGGCAGGCCCAGACCACCCCCGCAATGGCCAGCGGCAGGTAGAGGGGCCCCAGCCGGAACATCTGGCTGTACAGCTCCAGCCCCAGCCCGCCGGTGTTGTAGGCGGCGTAGTGGGCGGCGTAGCTGTAGGTGAGCACCTTCACAACGATGGGCCGGAACAGGACGATCATGGCCGCCACCGACCCGGCCCCGAAGGTGACGAGCCAGCGGATGCGGTCCCCGGCGGCGCGGCCATGGCCGCTGCGGCCCAGCCGGACCGCCCCCGCCACCACCGTCACCGCGTAGACGGCGTAGTAGCCCACGATGAAGTAGAGGTACCACCGCCGGGTGACGGTCAGGGCCGCCGTGGCAAAGAACAGCCCGGCCCACCGGGCGGGTTCGGCGGTGTCAAAGCGGTAGTCCAGCGTCAGCAGCAGGATGATGAAGGCGAAGATCAGCCCGAACCAGTCGGGCTGGCCCAGAGCCGCGGCCATCCGCAGAAAGGGGAAGCAGGCGGCAAAGCTCAGCCCCATCAGAAAAAAGCCGTGCTGGTTTTGGACATCCAGCATCTGCCCCGCCTTGACCACCACCCCGCCCAGCGCCAGCAGCAGCGCCGGCAGGACGCTGACCAGCTGGCTGAGGACAAAACTGTCGCCGGTGTGCGCGGACAAAAAGAAGGGAAACTCGGTGAACAGGCAGATGAAACTGGTGTAGTCGTCGGTCAGGCTGGACAGCAGGTGCCCCAGCCCGGCCAGAGGCCCGGCGGCAAAGGCGTCCTCGGCGGCGTACTGCAGCAGGGTGTAGTTGCTGTAGTCCCAGACATAGACAAAGTCCCGGCTCTGCACCTGCAGGTTCAGCCCGATGGCCAGCACCAGGTACACCTCCACCAGGATGGACCCGTGGAACAGCTCGAACCGCACCCCGGCCCGCCGGACGGCGGCCAGCACAAGGCAGATCAGCAGGCAGCCGGCCCACAGGCTGAGCAGGGGAAAGAACAGCGTCCCGGTCAGCCCGGCGGCGGTGCACAGGCACAGCACCGCCAGGGTCAGGAACAGGGCGGCGGGCACGGCCCCGCGCGGGAGGCGGAAGGCGGGCTTTTGCGGGGCGGCCGGCCGCAGTTCGGTGATCGGCATGGAAAAAACTTCCTTTCGGTCAGATTTTCACGAATTGTAATACCAGTATACCAGACCCGGCGCGGAAATTCCAGTCAGGGCGCAAAAGCTTTAGGGGGAACCCATTTCTGCGCGCAGTCGCGCGACAGAAATTCCTTCCCCCTAATATTCCCCTGGGGACAAAATTTGCCGCTGAACCATGCACTCGGCCTGGCGGCCTCGCACACTCTCAGCGGCAAAT
>DWWN01000028.1 GCA_019119685.1 Candidatus Faecalibacterium faecigallinarum | reverse complement strand
GGTACAAAACAGTTTCTGGACGGAATTAAGGCCTCTATCTCCGCAGACGCAAAGGAAACTGCTACATCATCATCCAAAGTTGTGGAAAGTTTGGATGTAAAAACGACTAAATCCATCCTTTTGCGTAGGATCATTGAGCAGTGTGCCTCTGTGGCTGCATTGGATAACTCAGCAGAAGGTGATCTTGTAAAGGTAGATCGTATCAAATTAGAACTGCTGAACGAAGAAAGCCTTCGGCAATTTCTTATTTTGCGTCGCGATGCATTAAAGGGTATGCGGGTAGAAGGTATGGAAGTCAATAATTTGGTCAGTTCACCCTGCATCGGCGGCGCCATCCGCGACCCCCTGTCCGGCCGCAGCTACGTCTATCAGGCCATGCGCGTCACCGGCGCAGGCGACCCCCTGGTCCCGGTCAGCGAGACTCTGCCCGGCAAGCTGCCCCAGCGCAAGCTGGTCACCACCGCGGCCGCGGGCTATTCCTCCTACGGCAACCAGATCGGCCTGGCCACCGGCCAGGTGGATGAGATCTACCACCCCGGCTATGTGGCCAAGCGGATGGAGATCGGCGCGGTGGTGGGCGCGACCCCGGCCTCCCATGTCCGGCGCGAGTGCCCCGCCCCCGGCGACGTCATCGTCCTGCTGGGCGGCCGTACCGGCCGCGACGGCATCGGCGGCGCTACCGGCTCCTCCAAGGCCCACAACCACGAGAGCCTCGAGCACTGCGGCGCCGAGGTCCAGAAGGGCAACCCCCCCATCGAGCGCAAGCTGCAGCGGCTGTTCCGCCGGGAGGACGCCTGCCGGATGATCAAGCGCTGCAACGACTTTGGCGCGGGCGGCGTGTCGGTCGCTATCGGCGAGCTGGCCGACGGCTTGTTCATCGACCTGAACAAAGTCACCAAGAAGTACGAGGGCCTGGACGGCACCGAGCTGGCCATCAGCGAGAGCCAGGAGCGCATGGCCGTGGCCCTGGCCCCCGAGGACGTGGACCGCTTCATCGCGCTGGCCTCCGAGGAAAACCTGGAGGCCACCCCCGTGGCCACCGTCACCGAGGAAAAGCGGCTGAAGATGGTCTGGAACGGCGCCACCATCGTGGACATCAGCCGGGACTTCCTCAACTCCAACGGCGCGGAAAAGCACCAGAAGGCCCACATCGAAAAGGCGTCGGTCTGGCAGCCCCAGTGGGCCGGCAGCACCTTTGGCGAAAAGATGAAGAGCATGGTGGGCGATTTGAACATCTGCAGCAAGAAGGGCCTGAGCGAGCGGTTCGACTCCACCATCGGCGCAGGCACCGTCCTGATGCCCTTCGGCGGCAGCCACCAGCTGACCCCCCAGATGGCCATGGCGGCAAAGCTGCCGGTGGACGGCGAGACCACCACCTGCTCGGGCATGGCATGGGGCTTCAATCCCTACCTGATGAGCGCCGACCCCTACAAGGGGGCCATGCTCGCGGTGGTGGACAGCGTCACCAAACTGGTGGCTTCCGGCTTCCGCTATCAGGATATGTACCTGACTTTCCAGGAATATTTTGAGCGCCTGGGCGACAAGCCCGAGCGCTGGGGCAAGCCCCTGGCTGCCCTGCTGGGCGCGCTGGACGCCCAGATGGGCCTGGGCATCGCCTCCATCGGCGGCAAGGACAGTATGTCCGGCTCCTTTGAGGACCTGGACGTGCCCCCCACGCTGGTGTCCTTCGCCACCGCCATCGGCAAGACCCACCGCGTGGTCTCCACCGAGTTCAAGAAGGGCCACAGCTCGGTGGTCCTGCTGCGCCCCTTCTACAAAGAGGACGGCGTGACCCCCAACTTCGCCTCCCTGCTGGCCAACTACTACATCGCCGACCAGATGATGGAAAAGGGCATCGTCCTGTCCGCTTCGGCGGTGGGCTACGGCGGCGTGGCCGAAGCCCTGTTCAAGATGGGCCTGGGCAATCAGGTTGGCTTCCGCATGATCGCCGACATGAGCATGGACGAGCTGTTTGAGCCCGCCTATGGTTCGCTGGTGCTGGAGATCGCCACCGGCGCGCCGGCCGGCAAGCTGCTGGGCGTCACCACCCACGAATACCAGTTCACCGCCTGCGGCGAGACGCTGGACAGCGCCGCCCTGCAGGAGATCTGGGAGGCCAAGCTCGAGCCGGTCTACCCCTACCGCAAGGCCGGCCCCACCGTCGAGGCCGTTTCGGGCAAGATCGACCCGCCCGCCGCGCCCAAGATCGGGGTGGCAAAGCCCAAGGTCATCATCCCGGTGTTCCCCGGCACCAACTGCGAGTATGACACCGCGCGGGCCTTCCGCGCCGCCGGCGCCGACCCCGAGGTGCTGGTCATCCGCAACCTGACCCCCGCCGACGTCACCGCCAGCTGCGAAGCCCTGGTCAAAGCCATCGACGCTGCCCAGATCGTCATGCTGCCGGGCGGCTTCTCGGGCGGCGACGAGCCGGACGGCAGCGCCAAGTTCATCGCCTCCTTCTTCCGTTCGCCGGCCGTCACCGACGCGGTCCGCCGCCTGCTGTTCGAGCGGGACGGCCTGATGCTGGGCATCTGCAACGGCTTCCAGGCGCTGATCAAGCTGGGACTGGTGCCCTATGGCGACATCCAGCCCATCACCGCCGACAGCCCCACCCTGACCTTCAACACCATCGGCCGCCACCAGAGCATGCTGGTGCGCACCCGGGTGGCTTCCACCGGCAGCCCCTGGCTCAGCCGGTGCGCGCTGGGGGACGAGTACCTTGTGCCCATCAGCCACGGCGAGGGCCGGTTCGTGGCCCCGCAGGCGGTGCTGGACCAGCTGGCCGCCAACGGCCAGATCGCGACCCAGTACGTCGATCTGAACGGCCAGCCCACCATGGACCTGAGCTACAACCCCAACGGCTCGCTGCTGGCCATCGAGGGCATCACCAGCCCCGACGGCCGCATCCTGGGCAAGATGGGTCATTCGGAGCGCCGGGGCGACGGCCTGTACGAGAACGTCGCGGGCGACACCTTCCAGCCCATCTTCGAGGGCGGCGTGGACTACTTCCGCATCTGATGCACGATAAGGAGAATTGTGAGAATGTCTCAGCATGACCGCTATATCAGCCCCTTTTCCACCCGCTATGCCTCGGACGAGATGCAGTACATCTTCTCGGACGACAACAAGTTCCGCACCTGGCGGCGGCTGTGGGTGGCCCTGGCCCGGGCCGAGATGAACCAGGGCCTGGACAACATCACCCCCGCCATGGTGGCCGAACTGGAATCCCATGTGGACGACATCAACTATGAGGTCGCCGCCGAGCGGGAAAAGCAGGTCCGCCACGACGTGATGAGTCACGTCTACGCCTACGGCCAGCAGTGCCCCCAGGCCGCCGGCATCATCCATCTGGGCGCCACCAGCTGCTATGTGGGCGACAACACCGACATCATCGTCATGCGCCAGGGCCTGGAGCTGGTGCGCAAAAAGCTGGTGGGCGTGCTGGCCAAGCTGGCCCGCTTCGCCAAACAGTACAAGGATATGCCCTGCATGGCCTACACCCACGGCCAGCCCGCCCAGCCCACCACCGTGGGCAAGCGGGCCACCCTGTGGGCCAACGAGCTGGTGATGGACCTGGGCGAGATCGAGCACCGGCTGGCCACCCTCCAGCTGCGGGGCGTCAAGGGCACCACCGGCACCCAGGCCAGCTTTATGGAGCTGTTCAAGGGCGACGCGGACAAGATCCGCGCCGTGGACGCCGCCATCGCCCAGGAGATGGGCTTTGACCCCGAGGCTGTCATCCCGGTGTCGGGCCAGACCTACAGCCGCAAGGTGGACGCCTTCATCCTGAACGCCCTGGCCGGCATCGCCCAGAGCTGCATGAAGTTTGCCACCGACCTGCGCCTGCTGGCCAACTTCAAGGAGATGGAGGAGCCTTTTGAGAAAAACCAGATCGGTTCCTCCGCCATGCCCTATAAGCGCAACCCCATGCGCTGCGAGCGGATCTGCGCGCTGGCCCGCTACCTGATGGTAGACGTGCTGAACCCCAGCTTTACCGCCGGCACCCAGTGGTTCGAGCGCACCCTGGACGACAGCGCCAACAAGCGCGTCGCCATGGCAGAGGGCTTCCTGGCGGCGGACGCCATCCTGAACATCATGCTCAACGTCACCGACGGCCTGGTGGTCTACCCCAAGGTGGTCCGCAGCCGGCTGATGGCCGAACTGCCCTTCATGGCCAGCGAGAACATCATGATGCAGGCGGTGGAAAAGGGCGGCAACCGGCAGGAGCTGCACGAGCGGCTGCGCCAGCACGCCATCGCCGCCGGCAAGCAGGTCAAGGAGGAGGGCCTGCCCAACGACATGGTGGAGCGGATCGCCGCAGACCCCGCCTTCGGCCTGACCCGCGAGGAGATCGAGGCGGGGCTGGTGCCCGAGAACTTTGTGGGCCGCGCCCCCCAGCAGGTGGACGAGTTTGTGGCAAACATCCTCCAGCCCATCTTTGACCGCTACCCCGAGGCCCTGGGCCAGCACGCCGAACTGAGCGTGTAAGTAAACCGGCCTAGACCATCCAAAAAGTTCCAGCCGGACGCACATGCCGCCCGGCTGGACAGATTTGCAAAATCACCCCGCACAAGAACGATCCCCGGACTGGCAGTGTTTGCCGGCCCGGGGATTTTTGCGTTTACAGGACATGGGTGAGCAGCCAGTCCGCACAGTACAGATAAAAGAACCAGTACACCCGAAGGGCGTCCAAAACTACAGGGGCGATCGGCATGGATGCGGCCCTCCCTCACAAGATGAAATGCGGATATGCCTTCATTCTAGTACAAATATTTACTAAAGTCAATAGTAAATATCTTTATTAACCTATACTTTGTCTGACCCGGCACAGAAAGGGGAGGACAGAGTGTGGACTACATCAAGCGCATCCGGGACCTGCGGGAGGACCGCGACAAGACCCAGAGGGAGATCGCCGAGGTGCTGGGCACCTCGCAGACCATGTACGCCCGCTACGAGCGGGGGGCCAACGAACTGCCCATCCGGCACCTGATCGCTCTGTGCCGGTACTACCATGTCAGCGCGGACTATATCTTAGGATTGAAGGATGAAATGAATTGAGTACCCAAACCGCAAAAAATATGATACAATTACAAAAAAGCATCACAGAGGCCGCCGGAAAGCGGCGCGGGCGGGTATCTGCCCGGGAAGGAGGGCTTATGCGTCTGGACAAATATCTGGCGGAGGCAGCGCAGTGCACCCGCAGCGAGAGCCGGGAGATGATCCGCAGCGGGCGGGTCAGCGTCAACGGCGCGGTCTGCAAACGGCCGGAACAGCAGGTGAACGAGATGGATTCCATCCAGCTGGACGGCAAGAGCCGCCCCCGGCAGGCGTTCGTGTACATCATGCTGAATAAGCCCGCAGGGGTGGTCAGCGCTTCGTCCGACCGGCGGGATACCACGGTGGTGGACCTGGTCCGCAGCGCCTACCCCCGGCGGGAGCTGTTCCCGGCGGGGCGGCTGGACAAGACCAGCACCGGCTTTGTCCTCATCACCGACGACGGCGGCTTTGCCCACGATATCCTGGCCCCCAGGCGCCACGTCCCCAAGACCTACCGGGTCACGCTGGACACCCCCCTGACCGGCGAGATGGTCGAGGGCTTTGCCGCGGGGGTGGTCCTGATGGACAATGTCCGGCTGGCGCCCGCCGAGGTGGAGCCCCTGTCCGAGGATAAGCGGACGGTGCGGGTGGTGCTGCACCAGGGGGTGTACCACCAGATCAAGCGGATGTTTGGCGTGTACGGCGCAGGGGTCAACGCGCTGCACCGGGAGGCCATCGGCGGGGTGGCGCTGGACGAGGCCCTGGCTCCCGGCCAGTGGCGGGAACTGACCGGGGCCGAAGTGGCCGCCATCGCCGGGCGGTGAGGGCGGCGGCTTTCACCAGACTTTCAAACAAGCATCACATTTTACCGCTACAATAGGGACAGAACCACGCTTACAGGTGGTTTTTGGCCGGAAAAATGCCCTGGGAGATAATTTCACCAAGAAAAAGCAATCTTTTTTGGTGAAATATGTTGCAAAAGTAAATTCTTTTGTGTAAAATATAGATTGTAGTGCGGCGAAATTGTGGAAATATGACAATCCGATTTCCCGGCCCGTACAATCGAGGAAAAGGGGTATGCGTTTATGGCCAACAGAGTATTTCAGAGCGTGATCTACCAGATGAAGGACGCGATCGACCGTGTGGTCGGTGTGGTGGACGAGACCGGCGCCGTCATCGCCTGCTCTGAGCTGAATTTGATCGGCGAGGTGCAGGAGGACTTTATGGCCGAGCGCGTGTCCGGTAAGGACGGCTTTGCCCGGGGCGGTTACAGCTATCAGCAGTTTTCCAACGCCAAGCACAACGATTATGCGGTGTTCGTAGAGGGCATGGACGAGACGGCCAGCCAGTTTGCCGCCGTGCTGGCCATCAGCTTGCAGAGCATCAAGCAGTACCACGACGAAAAGTTCGACAAAGCCAATTTCATCAAGAATGTGGTGCTGGACAACATCCTGCCCGGCGATATCTACGCCAAGGCCCGGGAGCTGCACTTTGCCACCGACGTGTCCCGCGTGGTGTTCATCGTGCGGGTGGTCTCGGGCGGGGACATCTCGGCCTACGACGTGGTCAGCAGCCTGTTCCCCGACAAGCAGAAGGACTTCGTTTTCAACATCAGCGAGACCGACACCGTCCTGGTGAAGGAGATCCGCAAGGGGATCGACCGCTCCGATATGGAAAAGCTGGCCGCCAGCATCGTGGACACCCTCTCGGGCGAGCACTACATCAAGGCTGTGGTGGGCATCGGCACCCCCATCGCCAACGTCAAGGACCTGGCCACCAGCTTTAAGGAAGCCCAGATCGCCATGGAGGTCAGCAAGGTGTTCGACACCGAAAAGCAGATCATCCGCTACGACAACCTGGGCATCGCCCGGCTGATCTACCAGCTGCCTACCACCGTCTGCGAGATGTTCCTCAAAGAGGTGTTCAAGCAGGGCAGCATCGAGAGCCTGGATCAGGAGACCCTCTTTACCATCCAGCGCTTCTTTGAAAACAACCTGAATGTGTCCGAGACCAGCCGCGGCCTGTTCGTCCACCGCAATACCCTGGTCTACCGGCTGGAAAAGATCAAGAAGCTGACCGGCCTGGACCTGCGGGAGTTCGACGACGCCATCGTGTTCAAGGTGGCCCTGATGGTCAAAAAGTACCTGTCCAACAACCCCGCCAAATATTAAACGACAAAGCGTTCCAGCGTAGATCCGGCCGGCGGCCACCGTGCGGCCGGGTCTTGTTTACTGCCGCGGGCAGAATTTGATACAACGGAGACGTATAACCAATGCCAGAAATACCAATGGTAAATTTTGAGCACGTGTCCATGGAGTACAAGAAGGGCGGCCGCCTGGCTTTGGAAGACATCAACTTCCAGGCAAAACCCGGCGAGTTCGTGTTTCTGCTGGGGCATTCGGGCGCGGGCAAATCCACGCTGCTCAAGCTGATTTTGCGCGAGATCCTGCCCACCGAGGGCAAAGTCTACGTCAACGGCAACGACATCGCCGCCCTCAAAAAGCGCAAGATCCCCTACATACGCCGGCAGATGGGGATCATCTTTCAGGACTTCCGCCTCATCCCCAGCATGACCGTGTACGAGAACGTGGCCTTTGCCATGCACGTCACCAACATCGCCAAAAAGGAGATCGACGAGCGGGTGCCCTATATGCTGGAGCTGGTCCATCTTGAGGACAAGGCCAACAGCTACCCCGACTACCTGTCGGGCGGCGAACAGCAGCGCGTGGCGGTGGCCCGGGCCCTGGTCCACGCGCCCAAACTGGTCATCGCGGACGAGCCCACCGGCAACATCGACCCCGAGCTGAGCCTGGAAATGATGGAGCTGCTGGAAGAAGTCAGCAAGACGGGCATCACGGTGCTGGTGGTCACCCACGAGCACGAACTGGTCCACCGGTTCCACCAGCGGGTGGTCACACTGAATCATGGCAGGATCGTCTCGGATGTGCCTGCTGCACGCGAGGAGGCAGTCCTGTGAAACTTTCGACGTTTGGATTTTTGACCGGCCGCGGCCTGCGCAACCTGGGCACCCATTGGGCCATGACCATCGCCTGCGTGGCGTCCCTGGCCGTTTGTATGAGCCTGAATACCCTGGCCAGCCTGGTGGAGGTCAATGTGGACAGCATGATCGGCTACCTGGGCCGCCAGAACGAGACGGTGGTCTTTCTGGACCCCAACTGCGACGACGCCACCGCCACGGCGGTGGGGGAGCAGATCTCCGCCATCAGCGGCGTGACCCATGTCAGCTATATGTCCAAGCAGGACGTGCTGAACACCTACGAGGGCTATCTGGACGAGGAATACGAGGCCCTCTGGGATGAATTTGAGAGCGACAACCCCTTCAAGGCCAACTACCGCGTCACGGTAGGGGACCTGAGCCAGCTGAGCCGGATCAGCAGCCAGATGGAAAAGATCCCCGGCGTGGTCAAGGTGACGGCCCCGGTGGAGATGGGCAGCATCTTTGTGGAGATCCAGCAGGGCGTCACCCGGATGGGCCGCATCTTCGTGCTGGTGCTGATGGTGGTCAGCATCATCACGGTGGGCAGCACCATACGCCTGAGCGTTTTTGCCCGGCGGCGCGAGATCGAGATCATGAAGTACGTGGGCGCCACCAATTTCCTGGTGACGCTGCCCTTCCTGGTGGAGGGCCTTGCCATGGGCCTGATCTCGGGCGTGCTTTCGGCCAGCGGCGTGCTGGCCCTCTACAGCTACCTCATCAGCGCGGCCAGCAGCCTCAGAGGCGTGTGGGACGTTCTGGTGGGCACCTCCCTGGTGCCCCTGGAAGCGGTGTGGACCACCGTCCTGTCCAGCAGCATCGCGGGCGGCACGCTGGTGGGCGGCCTGGGCAGCCTGTTCTCCATCCGCAAGCATTTGAACGTATAAACATAAAGGGGGCCTATCGGTGAAGACGGCGAAACACGCGAAACATTCCCGCCTGGCAGAGCGGATGCGGCGGGCGGCCTGCCTGCTGACGGCAGCGCTCTGCCTGATGGTCACGGCCAGCGCCGTGCCCGAAGCGGCTTCGGCCGCCAGCGTTTCGGACCTGCAAAAGCAGCTGGAACAGATCCAGTCCAGCATGGCGCAGCACCGGCAGGAGCTGGCCGACGCCAAAAAGCGGGAGAGCGCTGCCGCGGCTCTGGAACAGGACCTGCGGGAACAAGTCACCGTCATCCAGGGGCAGATCTCGGTCCTGAAAGGGGAGATCGCCCAGGTGCAGAACGCCATCGGCCAGAAGCAGCAGCAGATCACCGCCAAGCAGGCTGAGATCGACCAGAAGGAGATCGACATCGACAACCAGTGGGACGATTTCAAGACCTTTATGGGCGCCATGCAGGAACTGCGGGAAGGAGGCAGCGTGGCCATGCTGTCCGCCGTGACCGACCTGTACCAGCTGCTGACCTTCAACGAAATGATGCAGGACATCTCGGTCAAGGAGACCCAGATGCTGGATTCCCTCGAGGCCGCCAAGCTGGACTTGGAGAACGACTATAAGCAGCTCTCCAATGAAAAAGCCAGCCTCGAGACCCAGAAGGCCAACCTGGACGCCAAAAACTATCAGATGCAGGCCAAGCAGAGCGAGCTGACCGCCAGCATCAACCAGGCGCAGATGACCCAGGAGGAGGCCGAGGCCGCCCAGCGGGAGGCCCAGGAGGCCATCGAGTCGGACGAAATGGACTACGAGGCCGTCCAAAAGCAGATCCAGTCCATCATTTCGGCGGCGGCCGCCAAGCAGAGCAGCCTGAGCTTTACCGGCTTTATCTGCCCGCTGCGCAGCTACAGCCGCATTTCCAGCGAATACGGCTACCGCACCAACCCCGTCACCGGCGTGTATAAGCTGCACGGCGGCATCGACTTTGCCGCCCCGGGCGGCACCCCCATCTACGCGGCCGCCAGCGGCTACGTCTCGGTGGCCGGGTGGAGCACCGGCGGCTACGGCAACTACGTCGTCATCTACCACGGCACCATGAGCGACGGCAAGGCCTATTCCACCCTGTACGGCCATATGAGCCGCATCGCCGCAAAGCAGGGCACCTACGTCAAACAGGGGGACATTATCGGCTATGTGGGTTCCACCGGCAACTCCACCGGCAGCCACCTCCACCTCGAGGTGTGGCAGGGCAAGACCAACGCCGGCCGGGTCAACCCGCGCAGCTATGTCCCCATCTGAGCATTTTTTGATCCCATAGAGAGAGGCGGAATGAAAGTATGAAAACGGATAAGCACAAGCGGTTCCAGCGCATCGCCTGCATCGTGCTGGCGGGGCTGCTGGCCTTGTCCATGCTGGGCAGCACCCTGCTGATGCTGCTGGGCTGACAGGAGGGCCACCGATGAACAAGAAGATCTCGGTCGGCATGATGCTGACCATTGTGATCCTGGCCATGACGGTGACGTTCTCGGTCACCATGCTGCTGGCGATGCGGCTGTTCGACAGCACCGTCAGCAACGTCAAGGAAAAAGAGAGTATGTACGGCAAGATCGCCGAGCTGGACCGGTATGTCCGCAGCAACGACTACTACACCATCGACGAGACGCTGCTGTACGACACCATTTCCTCCGGCTATCTGGTGGGCACCGGCGACCGGTACGCCCGCTACTACACCGCCGACGCCTACGCCAAGCTGCTGGACATCCAGAACGGCGTGCTGATGGGCATCGGCGTGGAGGTGGCCCAGGACCAGACCGGCTACGCCAAGGTGCTGAAAGTCTATGACGGCTCGCCCGCGCAGGAGGCCGGCATCGAGGCGGGCAACTACATCACCACCATCGACGACACCGACGTGCGCACCATGAGCGGCGCCAACGCCATCGAGGACCGCCTGCTGGGCGAGGCGGGCACCACCGTCCACCTGGTATGGCTGGGCAGCGACGCGGCCGAACAGAGCGTGGATCTGACCCGCTCGGGCTACATCTCCACCACCATCGACTACCAGATGACCGCCGGGGACGTGGGCTACATCAAGATCCGGCAGTTCGACGCCACCACCTTGAGCGAACTGGACTACGCCATCCGCACCCTGCGCAACGCCGGGGCGGCAAGCCTGCTGTTCGACCTGCGCGACAACGCCGGCGGCCTGCTGGACGCGGCCCTCAACTGCATCGACCTGATCTGCCCCGAAGGGGTCATGGCCTGGGCCGAGAGCAAGGACGGCAGCCAGGAGGTGCTGGGCACCAGCAGCGGCGACAGCGTGGTGGACCTGCCCATGGTCTGCCTGGTGAACGGCAACACCGCCAGCGCGGCCGAGCTGTTCGCCAGCTGCCTGCGGGATATGAGCGGCGCGCGGCTGGTGGGCACCACCACCTACGGCAAGGGCACCATCCAGAGCAGCCCCCAGCGCCTGAGCGACGGCAGCGCCGTGGTGGTCACGGTGGCCCGGCTGATCGCCTCCAATGGGGAGAGCTTTGACACCACCGGTCTGACGGTGGATGTGGAGCGCCCCCTGACCAGCGACGAGCAGGGCGCGTTCTATGATTTCACTCTGGAAACCGACCCGCAGATTTTACGCGCGGTAAATACCGCCCAGACCCTGACCGGCAGCGCTACGGTGGGCGGCGTCAACGCGGCGTCCAGCCAGGCCGCCAGCAGCGAAGCCGCTTCCAGCGAGGCGTCCGGCGAAGAAGCCGCGTCCAGTGAGGAGGCTGCTTCCAGCCAGGACACCGCGGCATCCAGCGAGGCCTCCGCCTCCCCGGACGAAGCCGCCTGACCGTCAACAGAACCCACGCAAAGGCCCCCGGCGCAGTTGCCGGAGGCCTTTTTGCAGACCGGAGAAAGGATTATTTATGGAGCTGACCGACCTTGCCACCATCCGCACCCTGTGCGAAAAATATGACTTTGCCCTCTCCAAGGGCTTTGGGCAGAACTTTATCGTCAACCCCGGCGTGCCGCCCAAAATCGTGGACGCCGCCGGCATCGACCGCAGCTTCGGCGTGTTGGAGATCGGCCCCGGCATCGGGGTGCTGACCAAGGAGATCGCCAAGCGGGCCGGCAAGGTGGTGGCCATCGAGGTGGACAAGCGCCTGCCGCCGGTGCTGGAAGAAACGCTGGCCGGCTTTGACAACGTCAAGGTGATCCTGCAGGACGTGCTCAAAGCCAACCTGCCCGCCCTGATGGCGCAGGAGTTTGCCGGTATGCCGGTGGCGGTCTGTGCCAACCTGCCCTATTACATCACCAGCCCCATCATCATGAAGCTGCTGGAGGACCGCCTGCCCATCCAGAACATCACCGTCATGGTGCAGAAGGAGGCCGCCGAGCGGCTGGCCGCCCTGCCCGGCACCCGTGCCAGCGGCGCGGTGAGCTGCGCGGTGCGCTACTTCGCCCAGCCCAAAATGATGTTCACCGTCCAGGCCGGCAGTTTCTACCCGGCCCCCAAGGTGACCAGCGCGGTGGTCCGGCTGGACATCCGGCCCACCCCCGCCGTGGCCGTGCCGGACGAAAAAGCCTACTTCGCCCTGGTGCGGGCGGCTTTCGGTCAGCGCCGCAAGACCGCCGCCAACGCCATCGCCGCCGGTCTGGGCCTGCCCCGCCAGCAGGTGGCGGACGCGCTGGCCGCCGCCGGCCTGGACCCCCGGGTCCGCCCCGAACAGCTGACGCTGGAACACTTTGCCGCGCTGGACGCCGCCCTGCGGGCCGCCGGGCCGTCTGCCGGATAAGAAAACAGCTTGCCAAAACGCCGCCGCAGTGGTATACTATCTAGGTACTAACTTTGCTGGTGTGGCGCAATGGCAGCGCAACTGATTTGTAATCAGTGGGTTGCAGGTTCAACTCCTGTCACCAGCTCCAAGAAAGGGCCTCGCACCATTTGGCTGCGGGGCCCTTTCGCATTTTATTCAGGAGGTGCTCTCATGCGGAAGATACGGTATGCAGTGGTCGGGTCGGGGTGGCGCTCCCTCTTTTACGGGCGGATCGCAAAGGCGCTGCCCGAGCGGTTCGAGCTGGCGGCTCTGGGCTGCCGCACGGAAGAAAAGGCCGCCCGGATGCGGGAGGAATACGGCCTGCCCGCCGTGGCGGGGGAGGCCGCGGTGGAAGCGGCCAAGCCGGATTTCATCGTGTCGGCGGTGAACAAGCAGGGGATGTGCCAGACGGTGCGGCACTGGCTGGCCAAAGGCTACCCTGTGCTGTCCGAGACGCCGGCGGCCCTCTCGATGGAGGAGCTGGCCGCCCTCTGGCAGCTGCGGCGGGCGGGGGCCAAAGTCCAGGTGGCCGAGCAGTACCGCTGGTACCCGGTGTACAGGGCCATGCTGGGGCTGGTCCGCAGCGGCCTGCTGGGGCAGCCGGTGTCGGCCTACCTGTCCGCCATGCACGACTACCACGCGGCGGGGATGCTGCGGGGCCTGCTGGGCCTTGGCCGGGAGGAGATGCGCCTCACCGGCTGCACCTTTGCCGTGCCGGTGACGGCCACCCGCACCCGCACCGAGGTGCTGACCGCCGGCGAAGTGGTGCTGAAAGAGCAGCGCCACGTCCTTTTCGAGTACGAAAGCGGCTGCTCCGCCGTGTACGACTTTATGTCGGACCAGTACCACAGCCTGATCCGCCCCCGGACGCTCCGGCTGCGGGGCACCCGCGGGGAGCTGGACGACCGGACGGTCTGCTGGCTGAACGACAAAAACCTGCCCGAGCGGGCTGAACTGGACGTTGCCGAGGACCCCGCCACCGGCGAGGTGCTGAGCGTCGCTTTCCAGGGGCGGACGCTGTACGCTCCGCCCTTCGGTCCGTGCGGCCTGCCCGAGGACGAGACGGCCATTGCCCAAATGCTGCAGGGCATGGCCCGCTTCATCGAGACGGGGGAGGAGCTCTACCCCCTGGCCGACGCGCTCGAGGACGCCTATACCGCCTTCCTGATGGCCTCCCCGGCCGTGACGCCCGGCGCGGGCCTCGACGGCCCGGCAGGGGAAGGGATGGCCCCGGGCTGGTACCAGCGCCGTACCGGCCCGCGCCCCTGGAAGTGACCCCCATTTGACTGCACAAAACCTGCAGTTCACTGCATTTCCCTTGCCGGGCCCGGCCCGTTGTGCTACACTGAAACTGTACCGATCCCGCACCGGCGCCAACAAAAGGGAGGAATGCAAATGTGAAAGGATTTGGAAGATGCTGTGCTCTGGCCCTCGCGGCCTGTCTGGCGCTGGCCGGCTGCGCGCCGGCCCTGCCGCCTCAGCCCACCCTGGACGAGCTGCTGGCGGAGACGAACGCAGCCCATCAGGCCATCGACAACGATGGACTGAAAAGCGAATTCATCTGGCGGAAGCCTGTGGATGAAAGCGGGGAGCCGATCAGCGCATCTGAAATAAACTCTTACTTTACCGATATTGCAGATTTGGAATCCGTTGACCCTGATTTGGTATTGACGCAGGAACAGATGATCGAGGATGTCACCTATCTCTTTGATGCCATTTATAGCTGTTACGGAAACTACGACCGGATGGGCGGACGGGCCGCTTTTGATGCTGCGGAACAGGCCATCCTGAAAGAGTGCGCACAGCACGCTTCTCTGAGCGTTAAAGAATTTCAGAAGCTGCTTGTACCCCATTTTTCATTTGTAAAGGACGCGCATTTTCAGATCCATGGTCAGAAAACCAATCCCTGCTGGTATCCGTTTTTCTTCCGTGAAGTGGCTTTTTACGAGGATGACGGACAATATATCACGGAAAATCACAAAATCGTC
Organism: Candidatus Faecalibacterium faecigallinarum; assembly: GCA_019119685.1. Lineage (GTDB taxonomy): Bacteria > Bacillota > Clostridia > Oscillospirales > Ruminococcaceae > Faecalibacterium > Faecalibacterium faecigallinarum. Next base: position 7,596 of record DWWN01000028.1, on the reverse strand, counting down.
GCCTCGGTAGATGGCTATGACGACCTGACAGAGCTGTTCAAACGTTCCATCTCCCCAAAAGGAGAAATCGTTTATTACCCTGTTCTGCTCAAAGACAGCACTACCTGCGATGAAACCCTGACCATCCATTATACCGATGGCGGCACGCAGGTGTTACAGTGTGAACCCTATGACTATCAGGAACAATTCGAGAATGCCGATCAGCTTGCCATCCCGGAAGTGCGCTATAACAACAGCATTCCTATCCTCCAGGTCAATGCTATGCAGAGTCAAACGGATTCGGATTGGTATGAAGGGTTTCAGGAAGGCGCAAACATATTGGGTGGTTCCCCCATTGGCATTCTGGACCTTCGTTTCAATTGTGGCGGACAGGGAGCTGTAGTCGTCGAGTGGCTCAAAAACTATGCCAAAACACTGGTTCCCTCCAATTCTCTGTTCATCAACGCCTATTCGGGCAAACAGATGAACAGCGTAAGAAACCTGTGGGTGTCCAATGACAACATTTTGATTATTTTAACCAGCAAGTGGACGGCTTCTGCCGCAGAATGGATGATTGACACCGCCTATAATCTGGAAAACGTGTTGATTATAGGGGACAATACCTCGGGCGAAATGGTGGGAAGCATTGCTTACGTTCAACTGAAAAACAGCAAGTTGATTATGGGGATTGGGAGCAAAGAAAACATCATCCCCGACACAAACGATTATTTTGAGGAATTCCGCGGCTTTTACCCTGACCTCTGGGCCCCGGCGGGCGAGGCGGAGGAGCTGGCCGTCAAGCTGATGGAAAATCTGGGCGCGGTGCAGGCCGAAGGCGAAGCGGCCAGCCCGGCCGCCTGAATGCAGAAAAGGAGGGCTTTGCCATGTGTGAAAAGAACATCCGCACCGCCGTCATCGGCATGGGCAATATGGGCAGCCAGTACGCCGCGCTGCTGGCAGCGGGGGCCGTGCCGGGGATGGAGCTGGCCGCCGTCACCCGGGTGCGGCCCGAGACACTGGCCGCCCGTGGGCTGACCCTGCCCGCGGGGCTGCCGGTCTACCAGACGGCGGACGAGCTGTTCGCGGCGGCGGACAGCGGGGCGCTGGGGCTGGACGCCGTCATCATCGCGACGCCCCACCGCCTGCACGAGGAACAGGCGGTGGCCGCCATGCAGCGGGGGCTGTGCGTCTTGTGCGACAAGCCCGCCGGCATCACCAGCGCGGCGGCCCGCCGGATGGAGCAGGCGCGGCCTGCGGGTCTCGTCTGCGGGTATATCTTCCAGCAGCGGACCTTCCCGTCCTACCGGGCCATCCGGCAGCTGGTGCACAGCGGCCGGCTGGGCGGCGTCAAGCGGGTGAGCTGGACGGTGACGGACTGGTACCGCTCCAACGCCTACTACGCCGGCAGCGGCTGGCGGGGCAGCTGGGAAAAGGACGGCGGCGGCACCCTGCTCAACCAGTGCCCCCACAATCTGGATATGCTGCAATGGATCTGCGGGATGCCGGCCCGGACCCGGGCGTTCTGCCACAACGGCAAATACCACCCCATCCCGGTGGAGGACGAAGTCACCGCCTATCTGGAATGGCCCGGCGGGGCCACCGGGGTGTTCACCGCCTCCACCGGCGAGGCTCCCGGCGTCAACCGGCTGGAGATCGCGCTGGACGACGGCCTCATCGTCTGCGAGCCGGAGGGGGTCAAGATCGCCCGGCTGGACCAGCCCGAGCTGGCGTACCGGAACGCGCCGGGCACCGGCTTTGAAAAGCCCGCCGCCCATTGGGAGACCCATCCCATGGAGAAAAACCCCGACGCCTACGCCGACGTGCTGCGCAATTTTGCACAGTGCATCCGCAAGGGCGACCCGGACGGGATGCTGGCGCCCTGGGCGGAGGGCCGCAAGAGCCTGATGCTCTCCAACGCCATCTACCTTTCCTCCTGGACGGGGCAGACGGTGGAGCTGCCCGCCCCGGACTCCGCCGCCGGGCGCGCCTTCGAGGCCGCCTTTGAAGCGGAGTGGCGCAAACAATTCTGAACGTTCGGCCCGGCAGGCGATGCAGCCCGCCGGGCTTTTCCATCCGTTTCCGCTTTGGCAGGGCGGAATGGGGCTTTCGCTTTGGGGCGCGGCATGGTACAATAGGACGGGATAAAAGCAAAATGCGTGCCTGGGAGGCCCCGGGCGGTCCAAGAAAAAAGTCCGGCGGGGCAGATGCAATTTTTGCCAGCGGCAAAACGTATCTCAGGTGAAAGGACCTGCAAAGCCGGCAAAGGAGCAACTTATGTGGCGTATCAGTCAGGAAGAAGTATTCCGCCTCGCGGTGGAAAAATATAGTGATACCGTTTACCGTGCGGCAGTGCATCATTGCAGCAGTACGGCCGACGCAGAGGACGTGGTTCAGGACGTGTTCGAGAAGCTGCTGAGGTACCGCGGCGCCTTCTCGAGCGAGGAACACCTGAAAGCGTGGCTGCTGCGGGTGGCCATCAACCGCTGCCATGACCTGACCCGCGCGGCCAGCCAAAAGGATGTGCCGCTGGATGAGACGATGCCGGCCCCCGCAGCTGCTGACGGCAGCGTGCTGGACGCAGTGCGTACCCTGCCCGAACATTACCGCAACGCCATTTATCTGCACTACTACGAAGGGTATACGGCGGCGGAGATCGGGCGGCTGGTAGGCGCGCCCACCAATACGGTGCTGAGCTGGCTGCATCGGGCGCGGGCCCTTCTACATACCCTGTTGGAGGAGGAGATCGAGGATGAAATGGTTTGAATATCAGATGGAAGTAGACCAGCTTCATGCCCCTGATGAGCTGAAAGCCCGTCTGCTGGCCATGCAGCCTGACACCCAGAAATCCCAGAATCATAGCGAATCCCCGGCAAAGAAAGACAGGACGGTCCGTTTCCCGCATTGGCGGCGGTGGGCGGCGGGCATCGCGGCCTGTGCGGCGGTGGCCGTCGTCGGCAGCCAGGTGATGACGGCCATGCACCCGGCGGGCGCCGGCATCAGCACCATGAGCCTGATGGACGGCGGCGCGGCGTCCAGCACGGCGGTCTCCCAGGCCCCGGCCCTGGCCCAGTACAGCATGGACGCGGCCGAGAACGGCCTGGCCGCCGGCAGTGCCCGCAGCGCTGCCGGGACGGAAAGCGCCGTGGCCGGCGACAAGATCATCTATACCGCCCGCCTGACCCTGGAGACCAAAGACTACGACGCCGCCCGGGCCGCCCTGGAGCAGGCCCTGGCCGACGCCGGCGGCTGGATGGAAAACAGCAGCGAGTCCAGCTACGACGACAGCAGCCGCAGCTTGTCCATGACCCTGCGGGTGCCGGCAGAAAACTACGAGAGCTTCCTGACGGCGGCAGGCCAGGCGGCCAGCCTGGTCAACCGCAGCGAATCGGCCGACGACGTGACGGCCCAGTACACCGACGTGGCCGGGCGGATCGCCAACCTGGAAGGCCAGCGGGACCGCCTGCGCGAGCTGCAGGCCAGCGCCGGGACCCTGTCCGACCTGCTGGACATCGAGGCCCAGCTGTCCGACGTCCAGTACCAGCTCGAAAGCTGGCAGAGCCAGCTGGACTGGTACGACGACCAGGTCGCCAGCTGCACCGTCACCGTCAGCCTGCGCGAGGTGGAGACCTACACCCCCACCGGCGAGACGTTCCTCGAGCGGCTGGGCGCGGCCTTTGCCGAGGGCTGGCAGAACTTTGTAGCCGGCCTGGCATCCATCGCCGTTGTGCTGGCTGGCCTGTGGCCTGTGGTGGTGATCGTGGCCGCCGTCGTGGCGGCTGTGGTGATCGTCCGCATCCGTCGCCGCCGGTAAACGCGGCCCGGACCCGAAACACCGTTTGAACCGTTTGAGAAGGGCGCGCCTGTCTGGCCGGTGGCCGGCGCAGGCGCGTCCTTTTTCCTGTTTTGGATATACCTTACAAAAATTTCTCAAAAAACTATTGACATTGGCCCGGCCCTGTGGTATTATAATGGAGCACCAAGTGATACGGCTTCTACGAAAAGTCAAAGCGGTGCGAAACTCCATATCGCGGGGTGGAGCAGTCCGGTAGCTCGTCGGGCTCATAACCCGAAGGTCGATGGGTTCAAATCCCTCCCCCGCAACCAATCGCTTAATGCGATGCAAAAAAATCCCACTCTCCGAGTGGGATTTTTTCTGCCTTCAGCCGCGCCGCGCCTCGGCGCGTATTACCACGCGCCGAAATTTTTGTGAACGGGCATGAGAACATGTTATATCAACGTACAAAAAAGTGCTTCGCGTTTTTCAGAAAAGAGTCCGTTTTGTGCCTCTCAGTGCTTCTCGCGCTGCTGTCATGCCTGTTTGTCCCTTCCGGCGCGGCATACTTCTCATACATAGACTGGGAGACTCTTGCCCAGCTTTTCAGCCTGATGGCGGTGATGAAGGGCCTTCAGGAGGCCAACTTCTTCGTAAGCATGGCAGGGCTCCTGCTGAAGAGGATCAAAAGCACGCGCACTATGCTGTTCGCGCTTGTATTTTTGCCCTTCGTGTGCAGCATGGTAATAACAAACGACGTCGCACTTATCGTATTTGTCCCATTCGGCCTCACCATACTGCGAATGGCGGGCCAGGAGTGCCTCGCCGTTCCTCAGGTGGCGCTGCAGACTGTTGCGGCGAATCTCGGCAGCATGCTGACGCCCATGGGAAATCCCCAAAACCTGTACCTGTACAACCGCTCCGGGATGGGCTTCGGTGAATTCTGCCGTCTGCTGTTCCCTTATTTTCTCGCTTCTGCCGTATGCCTGGCCGCGGCAATACTTCTGATAAAGCCCACGCACATCTCTGCCATCTCCGTGTCTGCCAAAACCGGCGGAAGAAGGAAGCTGTTCTTCTACTCCGCAGGCTTCCTGCTCTGCCTTGCCGGTGTTTTCAACCTGCTGTCCCCTGTCGTTATCGCGCCCGTCGTGGCCGCCGCGCTGCTGGTTTTCGAGCGCGGGCTCCTAAGGGCCGTCGACTACTCCCTGCTCGGGACCTTTTTCGCATTTTTCATATTCGTCGGCAATATCGTGCAGATCGAGGGGATACGGAACTTTCTCGCCTCCGCGCTGGAGGGCCGCGTGGAACTGGCAGCAGTCCTGACGAGTCAGGTTATCAGTAACGTCCCCGCGGCATTGCTGCTGTCGGGCTTTACCTCCCGGTGGGAGGACCTGATAATAGGCTGCAATTTCGGCGGCCTCGGCACGCTGATCGCCTCCATGGCGAGCCTGATCTCCTACAAAGCGCTGGTAAAGGACTTCCCCGGGCAGAAAAGGCGCTATCTCGGGTACTTTACGCTCCTGAATATCACATTTCTGATGCTCCTGTTCCTGCTCGAGGCCGCATTGTAAAACCGCCGGCGCGGGAGACCCCCAGACGCCGGAATAAACCAAAACGCCGGGCGATATTTGTATATCGCCCGGCGGCTTTTTATATCCTGCCGTATGTAAACGAGTCCCCGCTGCTGCGGTGCATATAGGTCTCAAGCGCTATCGGCGTGCCGATGTACTTTTCGTCCCGCCCGTCGGCGAGGAACTCCTCGAGGAACTTCCGCCGCCCGGTAGTGTGCACAACCGGGATCCCGGACATGTCCGAGGCCCGGCGTATCACGTCGTAGCCCTGCCGCAAATCGTCCGCGCTGGCGTAGTTGAGCAGGTTGGAGTTGTTCACGAACCCCGTGACCTGCTGCCGCGCAAAGCCCTCGAGCTCGCCCTTGAGCTTGAGTATCTTCTCCGGCGTCTCCGACATTGGGCGGAAAACGTTCACAATGTCATAGACCTCGAGGCAGCCGGGCTCGAGCGCGGCGAAGTCCTGGTGATACCTCGCGAGGGACAGCGCGCCCGCCTGGTCCCCGCCGACATCGAAAATTACAAGGTCCCACTCCCGGTCGAAGGCGGAGGCGACGGCGGCCGGCATCACGGTCTGTGTGACGGCCTGCCCCACAAAGGTGGGCGAGACGATCTCGACATGCCGGTCCGTCAGCGTCTTTATGTGGTCGGACATGCGAAAATAGTCGTTTATCCTGTCCAGGTCTATCACAAGCGTCCGCCGGCCCTGTTCGGAGGCTAAAACGGCCATGTTCATGGCAATTTCCGTCTTTCCGGAACAGTAGTTGCCTATGAGTATGATTATCTTTTTCAAGGCTCTCCCTCCAGTGCGGCGCCGGTCCCGCCGCGGCATACTTTTAGGATACCCGATACCGGCGGGGATTCCAAGTGCCGCGCCGCGCCAAAGGCCAAAAAAGCCGCGGCCCGGGATTTTCCGGGCCGCGGCCGATTGCTTTATGTACCGGATCACACAACCTGGGCCTTGATGAGGTTGGTGCTCCCCGCGCGGCCGATGGGCACGCCGGCGGTGATGACCACCATCTGCCCGCTCTCGACGGCGCCCTCCTTCAGCGCGCTCTGCACACACATGGAGAACAGCCTGTCGGTGGAATCCACATACCCCGCGAGCAGCGGCTTGACGCCCCAGGAAATGGCGAGCTGGCGCCGCGCCCTCTCCGTGGTGGTGAGCGCGACTATCTGGCAGGCGGGACGGAAGCGGGAAATCATGCGGGCGGTGTGGCCCGTCTGAGTGGGGGTGAGGATGGCGTCCGCCTCGAGGTCCATGGCCGTCTGGCAGCAGGTGTGGGTCACCGCGTCGTTTATCGAGCGCCCGGGCTTGAACTCGAACCTGCGGAAGCGGCCCCAGTAGTCCGTGGCCTGCTCCGCCGCCCTGATGGTGTTCACCATGGTCTGCACCGCCTCGATGGGGTGCTTGCCGCTGGCCGTCTCGCCGGAGAGCATGACGCAGCTCGTGCCGTCGAACACCGCGTTGGCTACGTCGGAGACCTCCGCGCGGGTGGGCCGCGGGTTGCGTATCATGGAATCGAGCATCTGCGTGGCCGTGATGACCGGCTTGCCGGCCATGCTGGTCTCCTTTATCATCCGCTTCTGGAGTATGGGCACCTCGTAGGCCGGGATCTCCACGCCGAGGTCGCCGCGGGCGACCATCAGCCCGTCGCTCGCCGCGATTATCTCCTCGAGGTTCTCAACGCCCTCGCGGTTTTCGATCTTGGAGATTATGCGGATATGCTCGCCGCCGTTCTCCTTCAGGCAGGCGCGGATGTCCTCCACGTCTGAGGCCTTGCGGACGAAGGACGCGGCTATGAAGTCGAAATCCTGCTCCACGGCGAAGCGGATGTCCTCCCTGTCCTTCTCCGTCAGGGAGGGGAGGTGTATCGATACGTCGGGTATGTTGATGCTCTTGTTGTTGGAGAGCGGCCCGCCGCTCCTCACGGTGCAGGCAATGTCCTGGCCGCTTATACTGTCCACGTTCAGCTCGATAAGGCCGTCGTCGATCAGGACGCGGCAGCCGGTCTGCAGCTCCTTGTGCAAATCGGCGTAGGTGACCGAGACTATGCTCGCATCCCCCGGCACATCCCGGGTGGTGAGCGTGAATTTATCGCCCTCGGCGAGCGTTACCGGCCCGTTTTCAAAGGTTTTGATCCTTATCTCCGGGCCCTTCGTGTCAAGGATCGTCGCCACGGCGATACCAAGCTCGTCGCGGACGCGCTTGACCTTGTTCAGCGTGGCAAGATGGCTCTCGTGGGTGCCGTGGGAGAAGTTGAAGCGCGCGGCGTC
>DWWN01000004.1 GCA_019119685.1 Candidatus Faecalibacterium faecigallinarum | reverse complement strand
ATCTACTTCTACAACCATGAGCGCATTCAACTGAAAACAGGACTGGCTCCGCTTACGCTTCGCCAGTCCTGTTAAGCTCCCCACTACACGAGGGTCTTTTTATTCATGTCTACTAATTCTGGGGCAGTTCATCCCAAACGGAAGCGGCGGCTTTTTGGCATTCTTGGCTCTTTTGGCCCGCGGGGATTATGCGCCCACGATCAGGCGGACAGCGCCGTAGATGCCGGCGTCGTTGCCCAGGCTGGCCTGCTTGATGGGGGTCTCCCGGCAGGACTTGAAGGCGTAGGCCTTGTAGTGCTCGGTCAGGGGCTGGAACAGCACGTCGCCGGCGCGTGAGACGCCGCCGCCCACCAGGAACACCTCGGGGTCGGTGGTGGCTGCGATGGTGGCCAGGGCCAGGCCCAGCATATCGGTCATGTCGTCCACTTCCCGGGCGGCTAGGGCGTCGCCGCTGCGGGCCGCGTCAAAGACGTCCTTGGCGGCAAAGTCGGCGCCGCGCAGCACGCAGGGGGTGTCGGGGTTTTCTTCCAGCAGCTTTTTCATGCAGCGGACCACGCCGGTGGCGCTGGAATACTGCTCCAGACAGCCGTGCTTGCCGCAGCCGCAGACGGCGGTCTCCTTGGGGTTGACGGTGATGTGGCCGATCTCGCCGCCCGCGCCGTGCGCGCCGTCGATGACCTTGCCATTGACGATGACGCCGCCGCCGACGCCGGTGCCCAGCGTGACCATGACGGCGCTGCGGCAGCCCTTGGCCGCGCCCATCCAGATCTCACCCAGAGCGGCCACGTTGGCGTCGTTGCCCACCAGCACCTTGATGCCGCCCAGCAGGCTGGAAAGGTTGGCGGCCACGTCCTGCTGGCCCCAGCCGCCCAGGTTGGCGCAGACGATGGGCACCACGCTGGACTCCTGCACGGGGCCGGGCACGCCGATGCCCACGCCCTCGACCTGGCCGGGGGTCAGGGCCTTTTCCTTCATCTTGTCCAGGATGGCGGCGGCCAGGTTGGGCAGGATGCGCACCCCTTGGTCAGAGGTGTCGGTGGGGATCTCCCATTTTTCCAGCAGGGTGCCGGCGGTGGTGAACAGGCCGGCCTTGGCGGTGGTGCCGCCCAGGTCGATGCCGAATGCGTATTCCTTCATGATCCATTACCTCGCTTTATATGGCCCGGCGCGGCCGGGCTGTGTTTCTATCAGTATAGCACACTTGGGGGGCCGATGAAAAGTCCCTGAATGGGCGGCGACGCCCCAAAACCGCGCCGGTGTGGAATTTGTATGAAAGCCTTGACAATCCCTGCCGGCGGGTGTACTGTAGGGCCAACCAAAGAACGGAGGTTTTCCACCATGTCTAAACTGAATGGATTCATCGGCCTGCTGGCGGGCCGCTTCAACAACGCCGGACAGTTCGAGGCCAAGCAGAAGGCCGGGCAGCCCTTCCCTTATGCCGAGCACGTGAACACCGTCTGCAACGACAAGATCAAAAACCTGCCCCCGGATTTTGCGGGTGTCTTTATGGTGGAGGAGAGCTACTACACCACCGACGGCAAGACCCACCCCGCCCATCATCTTTTCCTGTTCACCGAGGAGCCGGAGGGCATCCGGCTGACCTCCTACGAGGTGCCGGCGGGGTATGGCAAGGACAGCTTTACCTACGCGAATCTACAGCCGGTGGACTACGCCGAGCTGAAGCCCTCCGCCAAATTCACCCCCGCCCTCTACACCGAAAAGGACGGCGTGTGGGAGGGCGGCAGCGTCAGCCACTTTTCCCCGGTGCTGACCTTCACCCTGTTTGAGCGCTTTTCCAGCGACTGCCTGGAAGTGACCGAGACCATGGAGATGAAGGGCAAGCCCACCTTCGGCTACGGCGAACCCATCCTCTATAAGCGGGCCCAGTAAATGCAGACAAAAAGGCCGCCGCCCCGGGACGTCCCCAGGAGCGGCGGCCTTTTTCATGCTTTTTGAACAGCCTTTGGGCAGGCGGCAGACTCAGCGCGCAGCGTGCATCCGCATCGAGCGGCCGTTGCTGGAACTGACCAGGTGACGGACCAGCTCCACCGGCCACAGCAGGGTCTTGACGACCAGTTCGACCGGCTTGACATCCACGGTGTCCATGCTGCTGATCCCGGTGAAGATCAGACAAGCAATGCCACAGCCCAGAATGTAACAGTACAACATGTGCAAACCTCCACTTTCTTTTTTGGCCCCGCAGGGGGCCTTTTTTATTATAGGCCGGGCAGAGCGCCCGCGCCTTGTTTCATCATCCGCGGAAGGCCTTGCAACCTTCCGCACCCTTACTATACCGCAGGTAAGGTGTAAAGTCAATGGGGTGAGATGCTGAAATAATCAAAAGCAATGGCTGAATAAAAGTGTAATCAGGAAAGTGAATCGTGCATATGCGGTTAACTTTCTTATGCTAAAGCAGAGAGGCAAAACTGTGCGCGATTCAAGGACACGGCCCCAGAAGGCAAGCCGAAAAACGGCCGCGGCTGTGCGCGGGATATGAACAAATTATGAATGCGGCACACCCGGCCGGTCGGGACAGGATTTGGCCTGCCCGGCAATAAAACCAAGGGCTGGAACGTATTTCCTATAAAAAGAATGCGGTCGGAAGGAGGTACAGATTATGAAACGCTGGAAAAACAGGGCGCGCAGGTGGCTTCTGCTGCTGGTTCTGGCGGTGCTGGCGGCAGGGACGGCGCTGCCCGCCGCCGCGGATATGGGCCCAAAACCCTCGCTAGAAGTGGTTTTTCAGGGTCTGGAAGGGCAGCGCTTTTATGCGACTCTGCTGGGCAATGTCACCCAATATGGACCCTGGTCGGCGGACGAGGAATATCTGGACTGGCGGGGAGACCCGGAAGCCTGGAAAGCCTTTACTGAATACCCAAAGCCGGAGGGATGGTATTTTTTGGGGAACTATGCCGACTGCACCGAGACCGGACGGTTTGTATGGAGCTATTATCCTCCCGAGACGTTTTATGTTCTGGTCTGGCTGCCGGAGGAGGACCGCTGCCTGCGCAGCGTCCAGCCGGTGAGCCGCTATGCGTTCGACAGCCGGTTCACCGTGACAGCCACGGAAGAGGGTCTGACGGTCCGGTCCAGCTATGACTATGCGGGGGAAGTGCCGGGTTTTCTGGTGCGGGTCGCCCTGACGATTTTGATCGAGACGGCGGCCGGCTGGCTGCTGTTTGGGCTGCGCCGCCGTGACCAGCTGACTTTGATTTTGAAAGTGAACCTGGCTACCCAGCTGGCCCTCAACCTGCTGCTGAACCTCTGCGCCTATTTTGCAGGGCCTATGCTGGCCGGGCTGGCCTATATCCCGCTGGAGCTTGGGGTGTTCGCGGCAGAAGGCGCCGTCTACGCCCGGCGCCTGCCCTGGCCCGATGACTGCGAACCGCATCCCTGGCTCTACAGTCTGGGGGCCAACGGGGTGTCGTTTGCCGCGGGCTGGGCGCTGGCGGACTGGCTGCCCGGCCTGTTCTGAACTGTAAGCATAGAATCTATAAAAATCTTAGAAAATTTTATGAAAAACTGTACTTGTTGCCAGCGCCATTCTGTGCTATTATAAAAAGTACAAAGCCTGAACTATGCTCAACGAAAGGAGAGGTCATTATGGCACGGGCATCGCAGGTCGTTTTATCAGAGAACGAATACTACCTCATCAAAGCGCCGAACGGCAAGGTGCTGGAAGTCAAGGACTTCAGCACGGCAAACGGCGCCTTCATCCAGCTGTGGGACTACGCCGGCCACCCGTGGCAGCAGTGGCGCTTCGTGGATGCGGGCGAAGGCCGCTGGCGCATCCAGAACCGCTTCACCGGCAAGATGATCGACCTGGTCCAGGACGGCGTGGTGGAGGGCACCTGGCTGCATCAGTGGAGCCGCACCAGCGGCCTGAGCCAGTGCTGGGTGCTGGAACCGCTGCGCAACGGCCGCACCCGCATCCGCAGCGTGCTGGCCAACAAATACATCGACCTTGTGGGGATGAACACCTCCAACGGGGCCCAGGCCCAGATCTGGCTGGAAGTGCCGGGGGGCAACCAGGAGTGGAACTTGGAGCGGGTGGACGACATCACCGCCCGCACCGCGCCGCATCCCGACGAGGCGGCCTATCACCCCCATATGCCGCCTCCCCGCCGCGGCCAGGATGACCTGGTGCGCAAGCTGAACCAGTCGGGCAAAGGCCGCGGAGGCCGGAAAGGGTCGAAGGCATAATGGCGCTGGCGCAGAATACGACCCTTTGCTACCTGGAAAAGGACGGCGCATGGCTGATGCTGCACCGCACCAAAAAGAAAAACGACTGCAACCACGACAAGTGGATCGGGGTGGGCGGCAAATTTGAAGCCTGCGAGAGCCCCGAAGAATGCCTCCTGCGGGAGGTGAAAGAGGAGACGGGCGTCACCCTGACCCGCTGGCGCTACCGGGGAATCATCACCTTTGTGCTGGACGGCGTAGGGGAGTATATGCACCTGTTCACCGCCGACCGGTGGCAGGGCGAGCCCGCCTGCGGCGACAGCGCCGAGGGCGTGCTGGAATGGGTGCCGCGCGAAAAGGTGCCCGAGCTGCCCATCTGGGAGGGGGACAAGCTCTTTTTCCGCCTGCTGGACGGGGAACGGCCCTTTTTCTCCCTCAAGCTCTGCTACCAGGGCGACACCTTGACCGAGGCCGCCCTCGACGGGGAAACGCTGCCCCTTCGCTGATCCATCCCCTAAAAAGCACAAACCCCTGCCGCTTCGCTTGGGAAACGGCAGGGGTTTATTGTTTATGTGTGCTGCTCCGGCATAAAAGAGACAAGCCGGGAGCGCCTCTCAGTCGTCGTCGTTGTCCAGTTTCAGCACGGCGGTAAAGGCTTCGCTGGGCAGGCTGACCGACCCCAGCTGGCGCATCTTCTTCTTGCCTTCCTTCTGCTTTTCCAGCAGCTTCTTCTTGCGGGTGATGTCGCCGCCGTAGCACTTGGCGAGGACGTCCTTGCGCAGGGCCTTGACCGTCTCGCGGGCGATTATCTTGCCGCCGATGGCCGCCTGGATGGGGATTTCAAACAACTGGCGCGGGATATTCTCCTTGAGCTTCTCGCACAGCTTTCGCGCGCGCGGATAGGCTTTGTCCTTGTGGGCGATGAAGCTCAGCGCGTCCACCTGCTCGCCGTTTAAGAGCAGATCGACCTTCACCAGCTCGCTGGGGCGGTAGTCGGCCAGCTCGTAGTCGAGTGAGGCGTAGCCCTTGGTGCGCGCCTTGAGCGTGTCAAAGAAGTCGTAGATTATCTCGCCGAGCGGCATGAGGTAGTGCAGCTCCACGAGCCTGGTGTCGAGGTACTGCATGTTCTTGTACTCGCCGCGCCGGTCCTGGCAGAGCGGCATGATGTTGCCGACGAACTCCTGCGGCGTGATTATCGTCGCGTTCACGTAGGGCTCCTTGGCCTCGGCGATGCTGGCCGGGTCGGGGTAGTTGTGCGGGTTATCGACGTGCACGACTGTGCCGTCGGTCTTGGTGACCTCGTAGATGACCGAGGGCAGCGTGGTGACCAGGTCGAGGTCGAATTCGCTCTCCAGGCGCTCC
>DWWN01000027.1 GCA_019119685.1 Candidatus Faecalibacterium faecigallinarum | reverse complement strand
CCATTCTGCATCTGTTACCTCATAACGATGAATCGTCATGCTATCACTTCCTTGTACTGTCTATGATAGAATCCTTTTATGTCTTTTTCTTGTCTTTTTGTGCAATTTTGAGTTTTCAGGTACACCCTAGGTCTTCCAGCCACTGTTTGCGGACCGTCTTTTTGGTACAGGACTTCCGCTTCTTGGCGGCCGCGCACTTGTAATAGCGGTGTACGTCGCCGGTGCGGCTGGTGCCGCTCTCGCCAAACATCAGTGCGCCGCAGTGACCGCAGAATAATTTGGTGGTCAACAGATAGTCGTCCTCTGCCTTGCGCCGGGCAGGGGCCTTTTTGTTTTTCGCCATCTTCTTCTGCACCTCTTGGAACAGTTCGGCCGAGATGGCGCGGTCGATGTAATGCTGCACCACAGTGATGCCGTTCTCCTGCAAAAGTACACAAAACTACCGCGCAAAGTTCAGCACTCTGCAATCTTGCTTTCCCGGCGCAGAGCTGTTATACTGGGGCAAACAAGTTGCGCAAATGGCGCAAAATGCGCAACCAATCCAATACAGAGCAACGCGGAGGCAACAACGATGCAGACAACAAAGCTCCTTTATGGCGGGGACTATAACCCCGAACAATGGCTGGACCGGCCCGACATCCTGGCCCAGGACCTGGACGGGATGCAAAAGGCCCATGTGAACGTGGTGACGCTGGGAGTCTTTTCCTGGTCGGTGCTGGAACCGGAGGAGGGCGTTTATCACCTCGACTGGCTGGCCGACATCATCCACAAGCTGTACCAGCGTGGTATCTCGACCATCCTGGCCACCCCCAGCGCGGCCCGGCCGGCCTGGATGGCCCACAAGTACCCCGAGGTGCGCCGGGTGCGTGCCGACCGCGTGCGGGAGCTGTACAACCGCCGGCAGAACTACTGCTATACCTCTCCCATCTACCGGGAGAAGGTGCGCGCCATCGACCGGAAACTGGCCGAGCGCTTTGGGCACGACCCCGCCGTCATTCTCTGGCACATCTCCAACGAGATGGGGGGCGAATGTCACTGTGAGCTCTGTCAGGCGGAGTTCCGCCGCTGGCTGCAGCGCCGTTACGGCACTCTGGACGCCCTGAACAAGGCCTGGAACGCCCGCTTCTGGAGCCACGACTACACCGACTGGGATCAAATCGAAAGCCCCGCGCCCCAGGGGGAGGATTCTGTCCAGGGCCTCGCCCTCGACTGGAAGCGTTTCGTCAGCAGCCGGCACATCGACTTTTTCAAGTTCGAGCGGGACTGTGTGCGCCAGCTTGCACCCGACGCCAGGTTCACCACCAACATGATGTATCGCTTCCACGACATCGACTATTTCCAGATGGCGAAGGAAGTGGACGTCGTCAGCTGGGACTGCTACCCCACCTGGCACAAATCCACCGAGACGGTGGAGCAGACCGCCCTTGACACCGCCATGATGCACGATCTGTTCTACTCCCTCAAGGGCAAACCCTTCCTTTTGATGGAGTCTACCCCTACCTGCGCCAACTGGCAGCCCATTAGCAAACAGAAAAAGCCGGGCATCTCGATGCTGGCGGCTTTGCAGACGGTGGCGCACGGGGCGGACAGCGTCTGTTATTTCCAGTGGCGGGCCAGCCGCGGTGCAGAGGAAAAATTCCACGGCGCGGTAATCGGTCATGACGGCCGCAGCGACAGCCGCAGCTTCCGGGAGGCGGCCGGCATCGGCGCGGCGCTGGAAGAACTGGCCGCAGCCGCCGGGACCGCCCGGCCCCGGCAGGCCGCCATCCTCCACGACTGGGACAACATGTGGGCCATCGAAGGGTCGTCGGGTCCCCGCAACGCCGGCATGGGCTATTGGAAGGAGCTGGCCCTCCACTACAACGCCCTCTCCCGGGCGGGCATCGCGGTGGATTTTGTCGATCAGACGTGCAGCCTCGAAGGCTACGGACTGGTGGTCCTGCCGATGGCCTATCTGCTGCGGGAGAGCTTTGCCCGCGCCGTCTGCGACTTTGCCCAAAAAGGCGGCACGGTGGTGGTCACCTATTGGAGCGGCGTGGTGGACGAGAGCGACCTCTGCCGCCTGGGCGATACCCCCTACGGCCTGACCGAACTGCTGGGCCTGCGCCGCGCCGAAATCGACGGGATGTACGACGGCGAGACCCGCCGCTGCGTCCTGGCCTCCGACCGCCTGCAGGAAGTCACCCACGCCTCCACCCTCTGCGAGGTGGCCGCCCTCGACGAGGCTGACCCCGCCGAGCCTCTCGTCCTCTACGGCGAGGACTACTTTGCCGGCGCGCCGGCGGTGGCCCGTCACCGCTATGGCGGGGGCCGGGCCTACTACCTGGCCAGCCGTTTCGAGCCGGCTTTCTACGACGCTTTCTATCAGGTGGTCGCCGGCAAAGCGGGGCTTGTCAGCTGCCGGCCGGCCGCCCTGCCCGAGGGTGTGCTGGCCGTCCGCCGTGGGGAACTGCTCTTTTTGCAGAACTGCAATACCATCCCCGCTCTGCTGCCGGACGGCAGCGAGCTGCCCGGCTACGGCACCGCCGTCTACAAAGCCGATGGCATGGTACGGGTACTGTGAGGGGAAATTGCGCACAGCCCCTTGACAAAGCGCCATCCCGGCTGGTATGCTGAGAAAAAGCGCAACCGATTGCGCACACGAGGGAGGGCACGTCATGCCGGCAGAAAACCAACCGACCAAGAAGATCTCCATCGACGAGGTCGCAAAAGCCCTGGGGGTGTCCAAGACCACCGTCTCCCGCGCCCTCTCAGGCAAAGGGCGAATCGGTGAGGCCACCCGGGCCAGAGTACGTGACTATATCGCCCGGGTCGGGGCCGAACCGGCGGTGCGCGCCCAGCCCGCGGCCCGCGAGACCCACAACCTGACCATGGTCATCCCCAGCGACTTCGCCCACCTGGACCTGCCCTTTCTGCGCAAGTGCATGGGAGGCATCTGCACGGCGGCGGCCCAGCGGGGGTACGACCTGCTGCTCTGCTATGTCTCCGGGGCTGACACTAACCAACTGGAGCGCCAGCTCGACTGCCACAAAATGGACGGGGTGATCCTCTCCCGCACCATCCAGAACGATCCCTGCGTCGAGCTTCTGCGCCGTCACAAGATGCCCTTTGTCGCCATCGGACGGACCGAGGACCCCGCCATCCCCCAGGTGGACAACGACCAGGCCGCCGCCAGCCAGGAAATGACCCGGCTGCTGCTTCAGCTGGGCCTGCGGCGGATCGCTCTGCTCACCGGCAGCCCCAGCTACTACGTCAACCAGGATCGCGCCAAAGGGTACTTTGACGCCCTGGCTGAGCTGGGCATCCAGCCCGACCCGGCCCTCGTCCGCACCGGCATCGAGAGCGACGCCCAGCGGATCGACGCGCTGGACGCAGTGCTGGAACGACGCCCTGACTGCATCCTCTGCGGGGACGACCGGCTGGCCTTTGATGTGTCGCTGGAGCTGCAGGCCCGGCGCATCCGGGTGCCGGACGACATACGTCTGGCCAGCCTCTACGACAGCGAGCTGACCGCCGGCCTCAACCCCGCCATTTCGGCGGTCCACTTTGATGCGGTGGCCCTGGGCGGGGCTGCCTGCCGGATGCTGCTGGACCTGATGGCCGGCAAAGCCGCCGCCCGTCCCCTGGTGATGGGGCATCAGGTCGTCCTGCGGGACTCGACCAAGAGCCTGCCCCGGCGCTGAGCCTTTTGTCCCGTTTTTGAGAGCCGTCTGCCGCACGCAGGCGGCTCTTTTTTGTCCCGGGTGCGGAATGGATCGAAGACTCGAAATTGTTGCGCATAAATTGCGCAATCCAGCTCAAAAAAGCGGCCTGTTATGCGTCAGAATGACCATATTTTTATTACTATTATAGGTAAATCTGTACATTGACACTCGCGCAGATTTGCGGTATTCTATAGTTGCGCAAGAGAAACCGGTAAATTGCGCAAAATGTGCGCAACGGCAGTTTCTCAGGAACGGACTTTTCATCCAGACACAAGAAGGAGAAGATGCACTATGAAAAAGCTGATTTCCCGCCGTCAATTCCTCGCGGCAATGGGCGCTGCGGCTGCGGCCGGCGCGCTGACTGCCTGCGGCGGATCGTCCAGCACTGCTTCCAGCAGCGCGGCCCCCGCTTCCTCTGCTGCGGGCGAAGCCGCCTCCGCCGCCGAGAGCTGGGGCGACGTCGAGCTGACCATGTGGGGCGCTGAGGAAGATCAGGGTATGCTGCGCGAGATGGCCGACGCCTTCATCGAGGAGAACGCCGACAAGGGCAACGTGACCATCAACATCGGCGCCTGCTCCGAGGCGGACGCCAAGGACAACATCCTGGTGGACCCCACCGCCGCCGCAGACGTGTTTGCCTTTGCGGACGACCAGCTGAATGAGCTGGTGGCCGCCGGCGCTCTGCAGGAGGTGCTGCTCAACCCCGACGAGATCAAGAGCCGCAACCTGGAGGGCTCGGTGGAGGCAGCCAGCATGAACGGCACCCTCTATGCCTACCCCATGACCGCCGACAACGGCTATTTCCTGTACTACGACGCCAGCGCCGTCACCGCTGAGGATGCCGAGACGGTGGACGGCATCCTGGCCGCCGCGGCAGCCGCCGGCCGCACCTTCGATATGACCCTGAACGACGGCTGGTACATTTACAGCTTCTTCGCAGGGGCGGGCCTGACCGCCACCCTGGCCGACGACGGCGTCAACACCGTCTGTGACTGGAACGAGGAGCCGGGCGCAGCCGTCGCGCAGGCGGTGCTGGACATCGCCTCGAACAGCGCTTTCCGCAACGCGCCCGACGCCGACATCGTCTCGGGCATCGTGGACGGCTCGGTCTGTGCCGCCATCAGCGGCACCTGGAACGCCACTACCGCCGAGGAAGCCTGGGGTGACAACTACCAGGCCACCAAGCTGCCCACCTTCACGATGGACGGCGAACAGGTGCAGATGGGCTCCTTCTCGGGCTACAAGCTGGTGGGCGTCAATCCCCACAGCGCCAACGTGGGCGTGGCCATGATGCTGGCCGACTTCATCACCAACGAAGACAACCAGCTCAAGCGCTTCAACGACCGCAACCTCGGCCCTTCCAACATCAATGTCAACGCCTCGGAGGAGGTGCAGGCCGCCCCGGCCATCGCCGCCCTGGCATTGCAGAGCGACTTCTCCGACCTGCAGCGCGTAGGCGCCAACTACTGGGATCCCGCCGCCAGCCTGGGCCAGATCCTGGCCTCCGGCAATACCCAGGGCAAGACCACCCAGCAGCTGGTGGACGACGCCGTGGCAGGCATCACCGCACCGGTGGCCCAGTGATTTTGATCCGCTAACCCCATCTCCTTCCTTGTGCCCAGCCGGCGCTGCCCCATGCGCGGCAAAAGACAAACCCGGCAGCGTCCGGCCGGGGGCGCGGGGAGACGAAACCTTGCAGAGAGGAGCGATCTTTGTGGCACAAACCGTGCTCATTCAGCCGCCGCTGCGTGCAGGCGGCAAGGAGCCAAACTTCCTCCAGCGGTTCGGCCATGCCTTTGCGCACGGCGACATCTTCACCAAGCTGTCCTTTGTGATCTGGGGCCTGGGCTACATCGGCCACGGCCAGCTCATCAAGGCGCTGCTGGTCACCCTGGTGCAGGGATTGGGGCTTTATTACCTGGCCGTGGCGGGCGTGCCCAACCTGGCCAAGTTCGGCACCCTGGGCACCGTCCAGATGGAGATGGTCTTTAACCCCATCACCCTCAAAAACGAGGTCAACGATTACGACAACTCCTTCGCCATCCTGCTGCTCAGTGTCATCGCCATGGTGGTCATCGCGGCCATGCTGGCTGCGGCGATGGGAGTGGTGATGTCCAACTTCCACCTGCAGCAGATCCGCGCCGCAGGCAAAAAGACCAACAACTTCGCGCAGGACATCCATATGTTCCTGAACGAAAAGTTCTATGTCACCCTGCTGACCCTGCCGGTGCTGGGCGTGGTGGTGTTCACCATCGTGCCGCTGTTCATCCTGATCGCAGTGGCCTTCACCAACTACGACCAGCAGCATATGCCGCCCAACGCCCTGTTCACCTGGGTGGGGCTGACCAATTTCTTCACCCTGTTCGGCGGCGGGCAGTCTCTTTCGCTGACCTTTGGCTACGCCTTCGGCAAGATCCTGGTCTGGACGCTGGTATGGGCCTTCTTCGCCACCTTCACCACCTTCTTTGGCGGCGTCTTTCTGGCGATGCTCATCAACGACAAAAAGACCAAGTTCCCCAAGCTCTGGCGGACGCTGTTCATGGTTACCATCGCGGTGCCGCAGTTCGTCACACTGCTGCTGGTGCGCAACTTCTTCTCGGACAACGGCATCTTCAACACCATGATGTCCAACATCGGGGTGACCGACTTTTTGCACGCCGTCGGCATCCTCAGCCCCGGCATGGACCACATCCCCTTTCTGACCGAGGCTTCCTGGGCCAAAGTCATGATCATCCTCATCAACATCTGGGTGGGCGTGCCGTACCAGATGCTGATCGCCACCGGCGTTTTGATGAACATCCCCAGCGATATGCTGGAGGCTGCCCGCATCGACGGCGCAAGCCCCTGGCAGCAGTTCATTCACATCAAGATGCCCTACCTGCTCAGCGTGCAGGGGCCGGCCCTCGTCACCGACTTTGTCAAGAACGTCAACAACTTTAACGTCATCTACCTGCTGACCCAGGACGTCTATGTCACCACCGACCAGGCGATGGCCTCGTCCAGCGCCAAAGAGGTCGATCTGCTGGTCACCTGGCTGTTCCGTCTGACGCAGGAGCAGTACAACTACAAGATGGCGGCGGTCATCGGCATCATGGTGTTCATCGTCTGCGCGGTGTTCACGGTGGTGTGCTTCCGGTTCATCAACAGGAAGGAGGCGGCTTTCTCATGACGCAGGCAAGTACAATGGATACCCAAAAACAGCTGCGGATGGGACGCATCCGGCGCAGTGTGGACGGCGCGGTCCGCCATCTGGTGCTGATCGGCCTTTCGGTGGTGTGGCTGGTACCGATCCTCTGGCTGCTGGTGACAAGTCTGTCCACCTACGCGGGCATCAATTTCCGCACCTTCTTCCCTGATCACTACACCTTCCAGAACTACATCGACATCCTGTTCCACTCCGACTCGGTGGCGCAGTTCCCGCGCTGGTTCATGAACACCCTGGTGGTGGCCTGCTTCAACTGCGTGATCTCCACCGCCTTTGTGGTGATGGTGGCCTACGCCATGAGCTGCTGCAAGTTCAAGAGCCGCCGCCTGCTGCAAAACCTGTCGGTGACGGTCAACCTGTTCCCTGGCGTGCTGGCCATGATCGCGGTTTATTTCGTCCTGCGCTACCTCAACCTGACCAACTCCTACGCCGGGCTCATCATGGTCTACGCCGGCTCGTCCGGTCTTGGGTACCTGATCTGCAAGGGCTTCTTTGACACGGTGCCAGTCTCCCTGCGGGAGGCCGCCAAGCTGGACGGCGCATCGGAGGCGCAGACCTTCTTCCATGTCGTCCTGCCCATGTCCAAGCCCATCCTGGTCTACACCGTCATCAACTCCTTCATGACCCCCTGGACCGACTTCGTGATGGCCAAGATGATCTTGAACTCGGGCATCAGCGCCGACTGGACGGTATCCATCGGCCTGTACAATATGCTTTCGCGCACCCTGGTCAACGATTACTTTGCCCTGTTCTGTGCGGGCAGCGTGCTGGTCTCCATCCCCATCTCGGTGCTGTTCATCATCATGCAGAAGTTCTACGTCGCAGGCATCACCTCCGGCGCAGACAAAGGTTAAACCTTCTTCTTTCTTCTTCATCTCCCCACACACCAAAGCCCCGGGCCGCCTACTGTAAGGCCGCCCGGGGCTTGCATTTTGGATTGTAATTCCCTGACAAAATCCTTTGGTCCATCTGGTCCATCGCGGGGCGGTTTTTGCATTCCCAAAACGATAAGCAAGTATCGACCTGTGGCCACAATTTCAAAATTTGAAATCGTGTCTCAAATTCCGGTCGTACTTGTTGGGGAGTGCCTTCCCCAAACCCTGCTTTAGAACACCTAACAAAACCGAAAAGCGATCAAAGCGGCAGCAAGGGCGAAAAAAGCCAAATGGATATCAGCTCTGCGTTCATATCGGACGAGCAGGCGCCTGTATCGATGGAACCAGGCAAAGGTTCGCTCAACAACCCAGCGGTGCTTTCCAAGATGAGAGGAACTGTCCACCCCACGTCTGGCAATGCGGTGCTTTATATGTCTCACTGTGCACGCCTGTCTGCAAAACGGAAAATCGTACCCTTTATCAGCGTGAAGTTTCTGAGGACGACAAGTGGGTCTCCCGTGCAAATTTTGCAGGGACGGCAGATGATCCAGCATATATTCCAGCATTTTACAATCATTCACATTGGCGGCAGTGAGGCCGACAACAAGCGGAATGCCATTGCGATCCGTTATGAGATGATGTTTGCTTCCAGGGCGACCTCGATCTACGGGGTTGGGTCCTGTGTGTTCGCCCCCCTTTTTGCCTGGATGACAGAGCCGTCAATACAGGCTCTGCTCCAGTCGATCTTTTTCGTATCGTGTAAATTTTGCAGGATGACATGGTGAAGGCTCTCCCAAACACCAGCTTCCTGCCAGTCCCGAAGTCTGCGCCAGCAGGTCATACCACTGCCGCAGCCCATCTCCTGTGGCAGATCTTCCCACGGTATCCCTGTCTTGAGTACAAAGATTATTCCGGTCAAAGCTGCTCGGTCAGGTATACGTGGACGGCCTCCATTGGGCGTAGGCTTATGTTTTGGCAAAAGTGGTTCAATCTGACTCCACAGTTCGTCGCTTACCAGCTTCCTGGGCATTTGCTTCACCCCCACTGGTATTTTACTGCATATTCCTCTATTTGTCAGGTTTTGTTAGGTGCTCT
>DWWN01000026.1 GCA_019119685.1 Candidatus Faecalibacterium faecigallinarum | reverse complement strand
TGCAGAATTTCTTTCTCATATTGATTTATTTTCGTGTATTTTCTGGGCATAGCAAAACCTCCTCGTGTAGTTCTATTATCCTACACGGGGAGGTTTTTTGTCTATTGTCTACTTTTTACGGACCTGTTCAGCCCGGCATAAGCGGTTAGTATTCTTTTGTGACGTTCTCGACGCCGTATTCTTTTTCAAAGCGCTCGAGGTCCCGGTCGTTGCGGATCAGCATCACTTCTTCAAAGCGGCCGGTGGCCGTCTCCTTGAAGCCGGCGGCCATCTCCCCCGTGCAGATGCTGCACCGGATCACCGGTTTCCAGCGGGCGGGGTCGTAGGACTTTTTCTCCTGCGCTTTCTTTTTTGCAAACAGCACGGCGGCCGCCTCCCTTTCAGGGTCAGACAGGGTGAGACTTGTTCACATAATCGGCGTGGTCGGCATCGACGCCCTGCAGTTTGGCGTTGCGCTTTTCAAAGAATTTGGGCGCCACCTGCGGGAACATGGCGTAGGTCAAAGCGTCCTCCTCCTGGATGGACCACTTGGCGGCCTCGGCCTTGAGCTTGTCCATCTCGGGGGCCAGGGTGTCGGCAAAGCGGCAGGTGATGGGCTTGTCGTCGCCCAAAATCTGCTTGGTGAACTCGGGCTTGATGGGGGCGGGAGTCTTGCCGTAGTCGCCGTGGATCAGGCCCTTGAACTCCTTGGTGACCATCTTGTACCGCTCGCCCAAAATGACGTTGAACACGGCCTGGGTGCCCACGATCTGGCTGGTGGGGGTGACCAGCGGCGGATAGCCGGCGTCCTCGCGGACGCGGGGGATCTCAGCCAGCACGTCGTCCAGCTTGTCCTCCTTGCCGGCGTCCTTCAGCTGTTTGAGCATATTGGAGAACATGCCGCCCGGCACCTGGTAGATCAGGGTGTTGGCGTCCACGCCCAGGCTCTTGGGGCTGATCTGGCCGTTGGCGATATACTTTTCGCGCAGCTTGGAGAAGTAGGCGCGGACCACGTTCAGCTGGTTCAGGTCCAGGCCGGTGTCGTAGTCGGTGCCGCGCAGGGCCGCCACCAGGCTCTCGGTGGGCATATGGCTGGTGCCCAGGGCCAGGGGGCTCATGGCGGTGTCCACGATGTCCGCGCCGGCCTCGATGCCCTTGAGGATGGACATGGAAGCCAGGCCCGCGGTGTAGTGGCTGTGGATATCCACCGGGATCTTGACGGCGGCCTTCAGCTCCTTGACCAGCTCATAGCAGGTATAGGGGGTGAGCAGGCCGGCCATGTCCTTGATGCAGATGGAGTCGGCGCCCATCTCCTCCAGGGTCTTGGCGTAGGCCGCAAAAGCCTCGTTGGTGTGCACCGGGCTGAGGGTGTAGCTGATGCAGCCCTGGACATGGGCGCCCTCCTTGTTGGCGGCCTTGATGGCGGTCTGGAGGTTGCGGGGGTCGTTCAGCGCGTCAAAGATGCGGATGACGTCGATGCCGTTGGCCACCGACTTCTGGACAAAGTACTCCACCGCATCGTCGGCGTAGGGGCGGTAGCCCAGCATATTCTGGCCGCGGAACAGCATCTGCAGCTTCTGGTGGGGCAGCTCCTTGCGCAGGATGCGCAGGCGCTCCCAGGGGTCTTCGTCCAGGAAGCGGATGCAGCTGTCGAAGGTCGCGCCGCCCCAGCACTCCACCGAGAAGTAGTTGATCTTGTCCATTTCAGGCAGGATGGGACGCATCTCATCCATGGTCATCCGGGTGGCCAGCAGGGACTGGTGGGCGTCGCGCAGGACCACTTCGGTGACCTTGATGGGCTTTTTGGCCATAGTGTTCTCCCTCCCTTTAGTTCAGGGTGACCAGGGTGTCGCCCGAGTTGACGACGTCGCCCTTGTTCACGTCGATGGTGGCAACGGTGCCGTCCTGCGGGGCGACGATCTCGTTCTCCATCTTCATGGCCTCCAGGACCACCAGGGCGTCGCCGGCCTTGACGGAAGCGCCGGGCTTGACCTTGACGTCCAGGATGTTGCCGGGCATGGGCGCCTTGACGGTGACAGCGCCGGCGGGGCCCTTGGGCGCAGCGGGCGCGGGGGCGGGAGCCGGGGCCTCAGGCTTGGGTGCGGCCGGAGCCGGCGCGGGTGCGGCAGGGGCTGCAGCCACGGGAGCAGCGCCGGCCGCGGTCTCCTCCACGCTGACGCTGTAGGCGACGCCGTTGACAGTAATGGTATAGTACTTCATGGATAAACCCTCCTGAAAAATCAGCTTATGCAGAGCTACTTCAAACCCATCCTTCCGGGCGGCATACGCGTCCGGCCGGGGCATTTTGTCGGAAAGGGAAAGGCTGTGCTCTCCCTCGGGCGCGCGTTACAGCGCCATGTTCCCGTGCTTTTTGGGCAGGCGGGCGGCGCGCTTGGTGCGCAGCATATCCAGAGCGGCCACAACGGCGGCGCGGACGTTGGCCGCATCGCAGGCCGTGTCGGCTGCCCCGGCTGCCACGGCGGCGTCGGCGCTGCACACGTCCTTCGTGTAGGCGGCGGCTTTGGCATTGGTGGCCGAAACGATGTTGTCGGAAGCGTCGATCTCCTCCTTATAGAGGACCGAGACGGCGGCGGTGGGCTCCAGCGGGCTGATGACGCAGCCGCGGACGGCGATCTTCCAGTCGGCGGCGGCCAGCGCGGTGTAGACCGGGCCCACCACCTTGCCGGCCAGCAGGCTGACCCGGGCGGTGGTGGCGTCGGCATAGGTGCCGGCCAGGCGGGCGGCCTCACGGACGCCGCCGGCGATGTCGTCGGTGGCGCTGGGGACAAAGCCCTCGGTGCCGGCGATGGTCACCACCGGCAGGCTGAAAGCGTCGCACAGGCGGACAAAGCGGGAGATCTTGGCGGTGCAATTGTGGCAGAGCTTTTCACCGGTGGCCACGACGCCCACAGCCTCGCCGGCGATGGTAGCCAGGGCGGTGTAGACGTTTTTGCCAAAGCCGGCGTACAGCTCGACGGCGCTGCCGGCGTCGATGACGGCAGCCGCGGCCTTCTCGGGGGCTTGCCCGGCCTTAAAGGGGACGGCGGGGGCCTCGAAGGCAAAGCAGGCGGGGCCGGCCAGGTTATTGGAGGGCAGCAGGCCCGCCACATGGGCGGCGGCCTCGGCCGCTTCGGCGGCGGAGGCGGCGACGATGGAGGCCACGCCGGCCTTTGCGGCGGCGGCAGCGGTGCCCGCGCCCTCGACCTTGTCGCCCTTGGCGGCGGAGGTGAAGGGCGGGGTGAAGAACAGCTCAGCCCCCTCTGCCATGATGCAGACGTCGGCGTTGGCCGCGGCCAGCGCGCTGGTGCCGCCGCAGACGCCCAGGACCACGGCCACCTGCGGGATCACGCCCGAGACTTTGGCCACCGCGGCGTTCAGCTTCGCGCTGGCGGTCAGGGCATCCAGGCCCTCGGCCAGCTTGGCGCCCACCGAGTTGTAGAAGGTGACCACCGGACAGCCGGTCTCAGCGGCCAGGCCCAGCAGGCGGACGGCTTTTTCCACGTCCTTTGCGCCCAGCGCCTCGCCGTTCTGCCAAATGGTGTACACCTGCTGGCCGCCCGCGCAGCCAAAGGCGGCGCTCACCGCACCCTGCTCGAACAGAGCCGTGGAAACGCCGTCGTCATAGAATCGGGCAAGAATCTCTTTTTGGTTGATCTTTGAAGCCATGATCGGACCTCCCTGTGCTTCCCTCACAGCGGCACAGCGCCGCCGTTTCATTCATAATTGCTCTTATTATACTATTTTGCGAGGTTCTTCACAAGTACTTTTGTGGCATTTCTGCAAAATCATCCCTGGCGCTTGGGGCCTCTGGAGCGGGGGCCGGCGGCTGGCGTTTTGGCGCGCGCCTTCACCGGTCCGGCCACAGCCTTGGGGCGGGCTGCTTTTGCAGCTGCGGCGCTGCGGGTCTGGGCGCGGCCCTTGGCGGCTGCGGCCCGCAGGCCGGCCAGCTCCTGCTTGGTCAGCTCGCGGTACTTGCCCGGGGCCAGCATCCCCAGCTTGACCACGCCCTCGGCGTTCCGCTTGAGGCGGACCACCTCGAGGCCCACCGCCTCGCACATCCGGCGGATCTCGCGGTTTTTGCCCTCTTTCAGGGTGATCTCCATCACGGTGCGGCCCGGCTCGTCCACCACCACGTTGACGGTGCAGGGCAGGGTCTTGGTGCCGTCGTCCAGCACCACCCCCGAGCTGAGCTGCAGCACCTGCTGTTCGGTGGCGCGGGGCTGGACCGTGACCCGGTACAGCTTGCTGATGCCCCCCGAAGGGTGCATCATGGCGTTGGCGAAAGCGCCGTCGTTGGTCATCAGCAGCAGGCCCTCGCTGTCCTTGTCCAGGCGGCCCACCGGATACAGGCGGGCCGGGACGTCGGCTACCAGGTCCATGACGGTGCGGCGGCCCAGCTCGTCGCTGACGGTGGTGACATACCCCCGGGGCTTATACAGGGCCAGGTAGTACATTTTCTGTTCCTTGTCGATATAGATCCGCTCGCCGTCCACGTGCAGCACGTCCCGGTCGGGGTCCATCTTGTCCCCGACGGCGGCCACATGGCCGTTCACCTTGACGCGCCCTTCGGCGATGATCTGTTCGGCGGCGCGGCGGGAGCACAGCCCCTGCTCGCTCATGATCTTCTGAATGCGTTCCAATGCCATAGTTTCCTTCTCCTTGTGCGCCTCCCGGCGCTCCTGCGTGTCTCACGACACGCTCCAGGGGGAACCCATTTCTGCGCGCAGTCGCGCGACAGAAATTCCTTCCCCCTGGTATCCTCCTGGGGACAAAATTTGTCGCCGAACCATGCACTCGCCTGCGGCTCGCACACTCTCGGCGTCAAATTTCCCTGTCTGTGTCCCAGCCATCCGCACATGTCGGCTGGCTGGGACGGCGATTGCAAATTTAGCCTTCTTCCTTGGGTTCCTCGGGCTTTTCGGCCTTTTTGTCGGGGATGAGGGCCATCAGACGGTCCACCAGCTCGGGCAGCATGGTCAGCGCCCGGTCGATGCTGTTGGACGGGTCAGACAGCTGGATGGTGCGGACCATCCCGTCCTTGATGACCAGGAAGGCCACCGGGCGGATGCTGACGCCGGCCCCCGAGCCGCCGCCGAACAGGTCCTTCTGGGAGCCGTTCTTGCTGTCAAAGTCGGAGCCGCCGGTGCCGATGCCCACCGAAATGCGGGACACCGGGATGATGGTGGTGCCGTCCTCGGTCTTGATGGGTTTGCCGATGATGGTGTTGGCGTCGGCCATCTGGCGCACCTTGTCCATCGTCACGTTCATCAGACCCTGTATCGTATGCTCAGCCATAGTGTTTGGCCTCCTTACAAACTATCTTGTGTGCTCACACGCTGACAAAAACAGTATACCATATTTCACAGAAAAACGTCCAGTACCTTTTCCCGCCAGAGCCGGACCAGCACCTGCACCGCCGCGATCAGGATGAACAGGGCCCGGGCCGACACCCGGAAGGACACCCGCGCCGCCGGGACGGGGGCGTCGGGGTCGATGCAGGGCACCAGCCGCAGCTCGTCAAAGTCAAGGTAGATAAAGTGGCTCAGCACCCCCAGCGTGGGGTAGAGCCATGCGTTGGCCTGGCCGTAGGCCCGGGCGGCCTCATCCGGCTCTCCCCCGCTCACCGGCCAGAACAGCCGGATGCGGGTCACACGCAGCGCCCCAAAGACGGCCCGGGTCATCTTCCCGCCCGCCTGCAGCAGGGCCCGGAGGGTGTCGAGGGTGAACTTTGCCTTTTCCCGCGGTTTGACGGGCGCTTTGGGCCTGCGGGCGGCAGCTTTGGCGGCCCGTTTCTGCCGCCGCGCCTCCCGACGGGCGGCCAGTTTGGCCTTCAGCCGGGCCAGCAGCCGGCGGAACAGGCCGGGCTTTGCAGGCTCCTGCCCTTCCGGGGCGGGCGGCGGCACGGGTTTGGGGTACTCGAACACCGGGACGGTGAGCCCCAGCGCCCCGGCCCGCACCCGCAGCCGGCCCAGGCCGTCGGGGCTGCCCTCCTCCCCTTCCCACGCCACGTCGGCGCAGAACGGGATGAGCAGGGCCAGCAGGGCAAGCGCCAGCGCCACGGCCAGCAGCACCAGCAGGGCCAGCACCAGCCGGGACAGCACCCACGCCGCCCCGCCCAGCACGGTCAGCAGAACATTCATGACGCCCCCTCCTTTTCTTCCTGTGTGCGGATGGGAGGCAGGCCGTCCAGGCTGGACAGTCCGAACACCCGCAGGAAATGATCGGTGGTGCGGAAGCTGACCGGCCGGCCGGGCAGGTCCAGCCGGCCCGCCTCCTCGATCAGCCCTTTTTCCAGCAGGCTGGCCACGCTGGAGGAGGAGTCCACCCCGCGCACCTGCTCAATGAAGGCGCGGGACACCGGCTGGTTATAAGCGATGACGGTCAGCGTCTCCATCGCCGCCTGGGACAGGGGCGCGGCCCGCCGGTTTTCCAGGGTGCGGCGGACATAGGCGCCGTACTCGTTTTTGGTGGCCAGCTGCCAGTGGTCCCCCAGGCGCAGCAGGGTCAGCCCGCTGTCCGGCTGCATACAGCGGGCCTGCAGGGCTTCCAGCCCTTCCTGCACCAGCGCCTCGGGCCATTCCAGGGCGGCGGCCAGCTTGTCGGTGCCCACAGGGTCCCCGTGGGCGAACAGCACGGCTTCCAGCACCGCCATTCTCTCAGTTTTCTCCATCTTTTCCCTCCTCCGACCGGGATGCCTGGGGCAGGCGGCCATGGCGGACCGTTAGTCCGCCGTCCGGCGCGATCTCCACCCGGCCCGCCCGGACCAGTTCCAGCACCGCCAGAAAGGTGGCCACCGTGGCCGACAGCTCCTGCTCTTTGCTGAACAGCTGTTCCAGATGGTCCACTTTGCCGGTGGCCAGCCCCCGCAGCACGTGCACCACCCGGCTTTCCACCGAGACAAAGGGAGCGGCCACCAGCGGCTCGAACGCCTCCTGGCGGACAGGCTGTGGCCTGGCCCGGCCGGCCATGTTCCGCCAGCAGTCGGCCAGGGTCTGGGCGGCGTGGCGCAGCGGGTAGAGGCTGCCGCCGTCCAAAACGGCGGGCGGCCGGGTGTAGACCGTTACCCCGCGGGTCCGGCTGCGCAGCTGGCCGGCCAGACGGCGGCAGCGGTCGTATTCGATCAGGCGGCCGGTCAATTCCTGCTTGAGCTGCTGGGCCTCCTGGCTGCGGGGCAAAAGCAGAAAGCTCTTCATCTCCACCAGCTGGGCCGCCATGGCCACAAAGCTGCTGGCCGCGTCCGGTTCGGCCTGCTGGTCCTCCGCCACCACCCGGGTGTACTGGTCGATCAGCTCCAGGATGGGGATGTCGTGCAGGTCCATCTTGTGGGCCTGCACCAGGGCAAGCAGCAGTTCCAGCGGGCCGTCGAAGTCTTTTAAGTGAAAGGTCAGTTCCGCCATGCCGTCACACCACGGTGCCGCTGCGGATGATGTCCCAGACGACAGCCCGGCTTGCGATGGCGTCCACCCAGCCGGTGCCGTCGTAGAGCAGCCCCCAGACGAAGTCGGTAGCCGCGGCGATGGGCCCGTTCAGCGCGCCGAACCACACCACCGCCAGCAGAACGGCCAGGATCGCCTTTTCATAGCGCATGATGCCGAAATACAGCCGCGGCGGCAGAAAGACCAGCAGCACCCGGCTGCCGTCCAGCGGCGGCACCGGGATCAGGTTGAATACCGCCAGGCCCACATTCATCAGCACCATGTACTGTAAAAAGTAGGTGGCGAACCAGCTGATCTCGTTCACCGGGGCCCAGTAGTAGACCGCCTTCCAGACCACCATGGACAGGTAGGCCAGGATGAGGTTGGCCGCCGGACCGGCCAGCGCGGTGACGGCCATGCCCGCTTTGGGGTTTTTGAAGCGGCGCACGTCGGTGGGGACGGGCTTGGCCCACCCCACCCCGGCCACCACCATGCAGATGGTGCCCAGCAGGTCGAAGTGGCGCAGCGGATTGAGGGACAGCCGGCCGTGGTCGCGGGCGGTGGAGTCCCCCATCAGATAGCTGGCCAGGGCGTGGCCCGCTTCGTGACAGGGGATGACGATCAGGGTCACCAGCAGTCTGGTCAGGTAGTAAATGCCCAATGCGGTCATAGAACTTCTCCATTGCTTTTGATAGACTTCCCTGCACAAAAGGCGGCAGGATGCTTTTATGATACTATTTTTTGCCCCGTGAAACAAGCCCCGCGGCGTCAACTTGCAAAAACAGCGATAAATTTTTTGAAAGGGACTTGCATTTTCCGTCCGCGTCTGGTAGAATAATAGGGCTGATTACACTATATTGTTTTGGATTCCCTTTTTGATCTCACTTCATAGGAGGTGCAAATACCCATGGCTAAGTGTGAATGCTGCGGCAAGGGCGTGACCTTCGGTATCAAGGTCTCCCACTCTCATCGCCGCTCCAACCGTACCTGGAAGCCCAACGTCCGCCGCGTCAAGGCGATCGTCGATGGTTCCCCCAAGTATGTTTATGCATGCTCCCGTTGCCTGCGCGCTGGCAAGGTTACCCGCGCTGTCTAAGTTAGTGGTGTATGTTGCCGGTCACGTTTGGCGTGGCCGGCTTTTTTGTTTCTGCCGAAAGAGGTGTTGTTTATGGCGCTGCCCGGCGATCCCGTCATGCTGTTGAGCGTTGTCAACCTGAAACTGCGGGATCAGTATCCCACCCTCGACGCCCTGTGCGAAGACCTCGACGCCGACAAGGCCGCCCTGTGCACAAAGCTGGCGGCCATCGGCTACGAATATGATCCCCTGCAAAATCAGTTCAAGTAAACGCAAGGAGGCAACTGCATCATGATGGAAGGCAACTATTATAAGGAGTGGAGCACGGCCCTGGGCCGCGACATGGAGTTCAAGGTCTACGGCTCGGGGGGCGTGCCGATGCTGGCGTTCCCCTGCCAGGGCGGCCGCTTTTACGACTGGGAAAACAACGGGATGCCCGACGCGGCGGCCTGGCTGATCCAGAACGGCCGCATCCAGTTGTTCTGCGCCGACAGCATCGACCACGACAGCTTCCTGGCCGAGGGGCTGAGCCCCCGGCGGCGGGCCGAGATGCAGGAAAAATACTTCTGCTATATCACCGGCGAGCTGGTCCCCCGCATCCTGGCCCTGAATGCCGCCGCCAAACCGGCTGAAGAAGCCTCCAAGGCCGCGGACAAGCCTGCCAAAACCGAAAAGGCCGGGCCCATCCTTTGGGCGGTGGGCGCCGACCTGGGCGCGTACCAGGCCGTCAACTGCCGCCTGCGCCGCCCCGAGCTGTTCTGCGGCGCCATCGGCCTGTCCGGACGGTACGACGTGTCCGGCTGGCTGGGCGGCCCGGAGGACGACCTCGCCCTCCGCAACGACCCCTTTGCCGCCTTGTCGGTGGGCCTGCTGGACTCGGCCGCCAAGGCCGCCCTTGCCAAGGGGCAGTTCCTCCTGTGCGCCGGCCAGGCCCAGGACTACGCCGAGCCCGCCGCCCTCGCCTCCACCCAGGCGCTGGACGCCGCCCTCAAGGCGGCCGGCATCCCCGTTTCCACCGAAATCTGGGGCCAGGACGTCACCCACGAATGGCGCTGGTGGGCCCGGGCTTTCGATGTGTTCACCAACCGTCTGTTCAGCTGAGGAGGTGCCCCCATGCCTGCATTCATCACCGGAGCACGCGGCCACGACTTCGGCCGCCACACCCCCTGCGACCTGCTGTCCGCCATCGGGCAGGCCGGCTTTGCCTGCACCCAGCTGGCCTACACCAAGGCCGTGGAAGGGGTCAAGAGCTACAGCGACGTGACCCCCGAGCTGGTGGCCGCCACCCAGGAGGCTGTGGCCCAGACCGGCGTCCGCATCGCCGTCTACGGCACCTATGTGGAGCTGGGCCTTGTGGACGAGGAAAAGCGCAAGGCCGAGACTGCCAAGGTTCTCAGCCAGATCGGCAACGCCAAGCTGCTGGCCGCCGGTTGCATGGGCAGCGAGACCACCCCCATGGAAAAACAGCCCGGCGCAAACCGCAAGGACGCCCTCGAAGCGCTGCTGCGCAGCCTGGGCGAGATCATGCCCGCCTGCGAGGAGGCCGGGGTCCTGTTCGGCATCGAATGCGTCTACCACCACGCCATGAACACGCCCGAGGCCACCAAGATGGTGCTGGACACCATCGCCAGCCCCAACCTGCGGGTCATCTGCGACCTTGCCAACTACATCGGGGCCGAGAACGCCCCGGTGGACGCCCAGCGCCGCATCTGGGACAAGGTGGGCAGCTGGTACGGCGACAAGATCAGCGCCGTGCACTTCAAGGGCCAGGCGTTCCGGCCGGACGGCAGCCACTACTCCACCAGCCTGGAGGATTCGGTCATCGACTACGCCGGCGGCTTCGCCATGCTGCGGCAGCTGCCCCAGGCTTCCCTGCCCGTCCTGCGGGAGGAGGCCGTCCCCGCCCGCGCCGCGTCCGACATCGCCTTTATGGAGCAGTTCTATCAGGCTTAAACATTCGTTTCCTCTGGGAGGTCCTCAACGGGCCTCCCTTTTTCTTTCACCGTTTTTTCACACGGATAGGGGGTATCGGTATGTTTTCCCTCTTGTTTTATGGCGCAAACCGTGCTATAATACAGACACAGGTACCCCCTATGGGTGTGCCGGGTGGGCTGCACGCCGCCGGCGCCCCACGGGCGGCCTCCTTTGGTGCGAATCAAATGAAAAGAGAGGTCCATACTATGGAGAACGAAACCAAACTTCCCGCCGCGGAGCAGCAGCCTGAGAGCGAAGCCGCCGCGGGTTATCCCGCCACCACCACCTGCGGCACTCCCCGCACCCGTCACCGCACCCCCGAGGAATACCAGGATCTCATCAACCGGCTCAACCGGGTGGAGGGCCAGGTCCGGGGCATCCGCGGCATGGTGGAAAAGGACGCTTACTGCCCCGACATTCTGTTCCAGGCGTCGGCGGTGAGCAAGGCGCTGGACAGCTTTTGCAAGGAGCTGCTGGGCCAGCACATCCGCACCTGCGTGGTGGACGACCTGGAGGCCGGCCACTACGAAGCTGTGGACGAACTGGTGCGGGTGATCCAGCGGCTGATGAAGTAAACCGCCCGTCCGCAAGGAGGAAACGATGGAACAATACAACGTCACCGGGATGAGCTGCGCGGCGTGCAGCGCCCGGGTGGAAAAGGCGGTCGGCAAGGTGCCGGGTGTCACCGCCTGCTCGGTCAGCCTGCTGACCAATTCGATGGGCGTGGAGGGCACCGCCAGCCCCGCCGACATCATCCAGGCGGTGCGGGACGCCGGCTACGACGCCAGCCCCAAAGAGACAGCCGGCGCCGCCCAGGCCCCCAGCCCCAGCGCTGCGCTGGACGCCCTGGCCGACCATGAGACCCCCAAACTGAAACGGCGGCTGATCGCCTCGCTGGGCTTTCTGCTGGTCCTGATGTACTTCTCGATGGGGCACATGATGTGGGGCTGGCCCCTGCCTGGCTGGTTTGCGGGCAACCACGTCGCGGTGGCCCTGGTCCAGATGCTGCTGACCATCATCGTCATGGTCATCAACCAGAAGTTTTTCATCAGCGGCTTCAAGAGCCTGGCCCACGGCGCGCCCAACATGGACACGCTGGTGGCCCTGGGATCTACGGCATCCTTCGTGTGGAGCACCTACGCTGTCTTTGTCATGACCGACGCCCAGCTGCACGGGGACAGCGCCCGGGTCATGGAGTATATGATGGAGCTGTACTTTGAGTCGGCCGCCATGATCCTAACCCTCATCACCGTGGGCAAGATGCTGGAAGCCCGCAGCAAAGGCAAGACCACCGACGCCCTCAAAAGCCTGATGAAGCTGGCGCCCAAGACCGCCACCCTGCTGCGGGACGGCGCCGAAGTCACCGTGCCCGTCGAGCAGGTGCGCCGCGGCGACCAGTTCGTGGTCCGTCCCGGCGAGAACATCCCGGTGGACGGCGTGGTGCTGGAAGGCGCCAGCGCCGTCAACGAGAGCGCCCTGACCGGCGAGAGCATCCCGGTGGACAAGGCCGCCGGGGACGCCGTCTCGGCCGCCACCGTCAACCAGTCCGGTTTCCTGCGCTGCGAGGCCACCCGTGTGGGCGAGGATACCACCCTCTCCCAGATCATCAAGATGGTCAGCGACGCGGCCGCCACCAAGGCCCCCATCGCCAAGATCGCCGACAAGGTCTCGGGCGTGTTTGTGCCGGTGGTCATCACCATCGCGGTGGTCACTACCCTCGCGTGGCTGCTGCTGGGCCAGAACCCGGCCTTTGCCCTGGCCCGCGGCATCTCGGTGCTGGTCATCAGCTGCCCCTGCGCGCTGGGCCTGGCCACCCCGGTGGCCATCATGGTGGGCAACGGCATGGGCGCGAAGAACGGCATCCTGTTCAAGACCGCCGCCTCGCTGGAGGCCGCCGGCCGCACCCAGATCGTGGCGCTGGACAAGACCGGCACCATCACCCGGGGCGAGCCGGAAGTCACCGACATCCTGCCCGCTGAGGGCGTCACCGAGGGCGAGCTGCTGACCCTGGCCGCCGCCCTGGAACAGAAAAGCGAACATCCCCTGGCCAAGGCCGTGCTGGCCCACACCGCCGCCCTGCAGCTGGACCCGCCCGAAGTGACCGACTTCACCGCCCTGCCGGGCAACGGCCTGACCGCCAAACTGGCCGGCCGCAGCATCTACGGCGGCAGTTTCACCTTCATCGAGAGCCAGACCACCGTCCCCGCCGCCCTGGCCGGCCAGGCGCAGACCCTGGCGGAACAGGGCAAGACGCCCCTCTTTTTCGGCGGCGAAGGCCGGCTGCTAGGCCTGATCGCGGTGGCCGACACCATCAAGGAGGACAGCCCCGACGCCATCCGCCAGCTGCAGGCCATGGGCATCCGGGTGGTCATGCTGACCGGCGACAACCAGCGCACCGCTGAGGCCATCGGCAAACAGGCGGGCGTGGACCAGGTCATCGCCGGGGTGCTGCCCGACGGCAAGGAGAGCGTAATCCGCGCCCTGAGTGAAAAGGGCAAGGTGGCCATGGTGGGCGACGGCATCAACGACGCCCCCGCCCTGACCCGCGCCGACACCGGCATCGCCATCGGGGCCGGCACCGACGTGGCCATCGACGCCGCCGACGTGGTCCTGATGAACAGCCGCCTGTCCGACGTGCCCGCGGCCATCCGCCTGTCCCGGGCTACCCTGCGCAACATCCACGAAAACCTGTTCTGGGCGTTCATTTACAACGTCATCGGCATCCCGCTGGCGGCCGGCCTGCTGATTCCCCTGGGCCTGACGCTGAACCCCATGTTCGGCGCGGCGGCCATGAGCCTGTCCAGCTTCTGCGTGGTGTCCAACGCCCTGCGGCTGAACCTGTTCGACCTGCACAGCCCCAAAAAAGATAAAGCCATCCGGCCCGTCGAGCTGCCCCCTGCACCCGAACCCAAGCCGGCTGTCTGTCCCATCATCAACAATCCTACGGAGGTAACTGCCATGAAAAAGACCATCAAGATCGAAGGCATGATGTGCGGCCACTGCGAGGCCACCGTCAAGAAAGCGCTGGAGGCCCTGCCTCAGGTGGATGCGGCTGAAGTCAGCCACACCGCCGGCACCGCCGTCGTCACCCTGAACGCCGGCGTGGACGACGCCGTCCTGACCAAAGCCGTCGAGGACAAGGACTACAAAGTGACCGGCATCGCATAAAAATTTAGGGGGAACCCATTTCTGCGCGCATACGCGCGTCAGAAATCCTTTCCCCCTAATATCCCCCTTTTAGACAAAATGCAGCGCAGAACCGTGCACTCGGCCTTACGGCCTCGCACACTCTCTGCGCTGCATTTCCCTGTCGGTGTCCCGCCCGTACGCACATGTCGTCCGGGCGGGACTTTTTTATAGAGCAGCCGGGAGGAGCCGTTTCAGGCTTCTTCGGTCCCGGCCTGGGTCTGGGCCAGTTCTTCCTGATAGAACACGCCCAGCGGGCCGATGTAGTTTTTCTGCCAGGGCTTGGGCTTGCCCAGATAGTGGACCACCACCGTGTTCTGCCGCACCCAGTCCAGGTCCAGCCATTCGGAGGGGTGGACGCTGCACTGGCACTGGATGTACAGCCGGTCGGTCATGTTGTAGATCCGGCTGTCCAGCACCAGGGATTTGTCGCCGAACAGGCCGGTCAAAATGTCCTGGTCGGGCAGGATGAGCCGTTTTTTGTACTGCTCGGCGTAGTCGCGGATGTCCTCCAGGCGCAGGGTCCTGCGCAGGAGGTCCAGGTTCATCATCAGCACCCCCGAGTTGAGGTAGCGCACCCCGTCCTCGAGGCCCAGGCGGGCCTGGTTGAATTTGTTCAGGAAGCGGTCGGTGTGGCTGCACGCCATGAAGGCCGCCCCCGCAAAGTCGGAGGTATAGAGGGGCTCCAGACTGTTGAGGACCACCGTGTCCACATCCAGGTAGAGGATGCGGTCCAGGGCCGCGGGCAGCAGCAGAGGCGCGGCCAGCCGGTAATAGATCTGGACGGGGTAGCGGTTCGTCTCGGGGAAGCCCTCGAACAGGCCATCCGGCACCGGGATCAGGGTGCAGCAGTCCTCGGGGCGCAGCGCCGCCCGCATCCGGGCCCCGTCCTCCCCGGTCAGGTCGGAGTGGAGGACGTACACGTCGTAATGGGCGGCCCCGCCGTGGCGCAGGATGGTGGCCATGCACTGCTCCCACAGGGGGACAAATTTCTGGTTGATGGAAAATAACAGGTTCATGTCACTATTGTATGCTTTTGCCGCCCGTTCTATCCTTCTTTGGAGGCGGGCTGCTTTTCTTGCTTTCCGCGCTTTTGGCAGGCTGTGCCCGGGACGCTCCGGGCGGCATCCAGAAAGCCCCCCGAGGCGTAAATGCGGCACAGCGCCTGCCCGATCTGGCTCAGGCTGCGGGCCTCGGCCACCGCCATCCCGCCCTCTTTCAGGCTGGGCAGGTGGCCGTTGAGCATATCCCGCAGCTTGGCCTCGAACTGGTTCACATTGGCGGCCTTGTAGACCGACTTGCCGTCCTCCAGCCAGTTGGCGTAGACCGGGATGTCCCGCACGATGGTGGGGATGCCGCAGGCCAGCGCTTCCAGCACCACGATGCCCTCGGTCTCCTCATGGCTCAGGAAGGCAAAGGCGTCCGCCCCGCAGTAGGCGTCGCAGAGGTCCTCGGCCCCCACGTACCCCGCAAACAGGACGTTGCCGGGGGCGGCCTCCATGGCCCGGCGGATCTCGTCGGTCAAAAGGGCCTCGTCGGTCTGGCCGAACCAGATAAACCGCACCTCCGGCATCCGGCGGGCCAGCTCCACAAAGTCGGGCAGGCCCTTGCGCACCATCCAGTGCCCCACCGAGATGACGCACTTCTGCCCTTCGGCCAGGCCGTAGCGGTCCCGGAAGCGGGCGCCGCGGGCCGGGTCTGGGTGGAAAAAGTCGGTGTCGATCCCGTTGGAGAGGGTGTAAATGGGCTTGCCGATCTTGTAGCCCATCAGGATGCGGCGGGAATAGACGCTGGGGGTGATGACCACATCCCCCTGCCGGTAGCAGAAGATCAGCCACCGCTTGAACAGGGGCGCCAGCAGGTTGGAGCCGAAAAAGCTGTTGCGGAAATCCTCCATGGTGGAGTGGCCGTAGTAGACCACCTTGCACCCCCGGGCGTGGGCCCGGGCCGCCGCCAGCGGGGCGCTGGGCAGGACGGTGTTCAGGTGGACCACGCACGCCCTGGCCTCAGGGCCGGCCGGCGGGATCTGGTCGATCAGGGGCAGGCCCGCGCTTTTCAGGGCGGCGGCCTGGTGTTCCAGGGCCTTGCCCACCCCGCTTTTGCGGACCGTTTGATAGCCGCCCCGGTAAATGCAGACAGACATAGATCATTCGCCTCCCCTCTTGGTCACAGCAGACGCAGCACCGTATTCATGGCCACCGTCAGGCCGGTGCTGTAGGCCGCGATGGCAAAAGGTTTGCAGGTCAGGATGATAAAGGTGAACTGCCCCCAGTTCATGGAGGTGGTGCCCGCCAGATAACACAAAAAGTCGTCCGGGGCCACCGGGAAGAAGATGGCCAGCGCAAACCATTTGGTAAAGCTTTTTTGGCCCAGCCAGCGGTCATACTTCAGCAGCAGCTTGCGGGAGAACATCCGTTCCAGCAGGGGCCGGCCGCAGTAGCGGGCCACCCCGAAGGCCGCCAGCGACCCGGCGCAGATCCCCACATAGTTGTAGGCAAAGCCGTACCACGGCCCGAACAGGATCACGCCGGCCAGGCAGCCCAGCCCGCCGGGCAGGATGGGCACCACCACCTGCACCGCCTGGAAGGCCACGAAGGCGGCCGCCGCCCAGGGGCCCAGGTCCGCCACCCACGCCTGCAAAGTGGCAAGGTCGGTCAAAAGGCCCTTCTGCCAGGCCCACACGCCCAGCCACAGGCAGAGGAAAAATCCCACGCCCGAGGCCGCGGCGGGCACGCTGGCGGGCAGGCCGCCGGGAATGCGGCTGCGGCGGTCCAGCGCTTCCTGATAGACTTCCAGCGCCTGGGCCGCGAAACGGGGCGCGGAATACCGCTCGGCGGTGGCCAGGGCCCCGGCCCGCAGCTGCGCCTGCACCCCGCCGCCGGCGCGGAACGCCTCCAGCGCCGCGTGGAACCCGGCGGCGTCCTTCCACTGCCAGCCGTTGACGCCGTCCTCCACCACACCGTCCAGACAGGGGTCCGCCCGGACGATGGCGGGCAGGCCGCAGGCCAGCGCCTCAAAGTAGGTCAGGCCCTGCGTCTCGCTCTGGGAGGCACAGACAAAGGCGTCCCCGGCCTGGTAATAGCGCACCACCTCGCCGGGCGGCACCATGCCGGCAAACATCACCCGGTCCACAAGGCCCAGGTCGGCGGCCTGCTGTTCCAGCTGGGCGCGGACCGGGCCGTCCCCCACGAACAGCAGCAGGGGCCGCGCCCCGGCCGGCTCTCTGGCCAGCAGGCGCAGCAGCTCGCCATGGTTCTTTTCGGCGGCCAGCCGCCCCACCGACACCAGGATGGTCTCCCCTTCCGGCAGGCCCAGCGCGCGGCGCAGGGCAGGCTTGTCCGCTGGGCTGACGGGGCGGAACGCTTCCAAATCAATGCCGGTGGGCACGGTGTAGACCGGGCAACTGACCCCGTACCGGTTCAGCAGACCGGTGACTTTGCCGGTGGGGGCCAGGATGGCGTCGCACCGGCCCGACAAAAGTTTGGTCAGTTCTTTCACCGCCACATGGCCGCAGCGCTCGCTGGGGATCAGGTAGCGGGTATAGTCCTCGTATACGGTGTGGTAGGTGTGCACCAGCGGGCAGCTGCACCGCCGGGCCAGCTGCCACGCCGGCAGAAAGGTGGAAAACTCGCACTGGGAGTGGATCACGTCGGGGCGCCAGTCGGTCAGGGCCCGCATCCAGCGGTTCCAGGCCGCAAAGCGGACCCGCGCGCCGGGGTACACCCGGTCAGCGCTGCGGCTGCCCAGATAGATCACGCCGTCTTTTTCATAGGAATGGCTGTCCGGCGAGAGGGTCAGCACCCGGACGTCGTGGCCCTGGGCCAGCAGTTCCCGCCGCAGCAGCGTCACGGACCGGACGACGCCGTTCACGGCGGGCGTCCACCAGTCGGTGGTCAGCAGTATTTTCATCTCATGCACCTCCGTCACGGAGCTTTACAGCAAAAAGTCTCTGACCTTAAAACGAATCAGAGACTGGATTTTTTACAGAAAAAAGAGTTTTGCAGAAAATAATTCCAGCATCGGCTCCGCCGGGCGGCCGGACGCTTTGGCCGCGCACAACTCTCTTTTGTATTGTATCAGGTTTTGCACTTTGCCGCAAGGCAGTTTACCATTTCTTTGCGCGATCTTTCCCTGTTGTTCTTTTTCTGTTGCTGAAAAACAGCTGCTGCGCTGTTTTACAGCCTTTCCAGCAGGCGGGCGCCGCCCCGGCGCAGCCACGCCAGCACGCCGGCGCACCCGGCGGCCAGCACCGCGCAGCAGACGGCCATTCCGCCCAAAGCGCCCAGCGGCACGCGGATCACCCACCACAGCCCGGCCAGCAGGGCCAGGATCGCCCAGTTGGCGAACAGGGCCAGCACCGGGGCCGCCCCCTGCTTGACGGCGGCCGTCTCGTTGGTCCAGTGCAGGTTGGGCAGCCGGACCCCCAGCGCCAGACCCAGCGCCCCGGTCAGCAGGGTGTACAGGCAGACCGCCGCGAGGGTGAGCAGGGCGTCCGCCGGGCCGCTGCCCACGGCCCACAGCAGACAGACCGCGGCCAGCGCCGCCGGGGGCAGCGTCAGGGCCAGATGCAGGTCCAGCTTGGCGCGCAGGATCTGCCATGCGCTGACCGGCAGGGAGCGGATCAGCCAGAGGGTCCCGCCTTCCAGCGAGACGGAGGGCGGGGTGAGCAGGTTCATGGAGGCGACAGAGCAGACCGACACGCACACCAGCGCCGGCCCCAGGGGGGCCAGCCCGGGCAAGAGGAGAAGCCCCGTCCGCAGAAGGTCTGCTTTCCAGATTCCGCCCACGGCCGCCGCCACCAGCAGGATGGTGCCCAGCATACCGTTGACCATGTAGCTGGTGCAGCCGGCCAGGCGGCGCAGCTCCCGGCCCAGCAGGGCCGCCCGCGGGCTGTGGAC
This sequence comes from Candidatus Faecalibacterium faecigallinarum, assembly GCA_019119685.1. Taxonomy (GTDB): domain Bacteria; phylum Bacillota; class Clostridia; order Oscillospirales; family Ruminococcaceae; genus Faecalibacterium; species Faecalibacterium faecigallinarum. The sequence goes on along the minus strand of DWWN01000026.1, from coordinate 4,925 downwards.
GCGCAGGGGCTTTTCCTTATAGACTGCCCTGGCCGCGCCCCGCCGGGTGGTCATGATCCGCAGGTAGCTGCGGCGCAGCACCAGCCAGACGGCCGCTGCCGCCCCCAGCGACACCGCCGCCAGGATGCCCAGAGCAGGCAGGTCCCCCAGCGAGGCCCGGCCCAGCAGGTAGACGGCCTGCGCGTCCGCCCGCAGACCGGCCGACGCCTCGTCCAGATGGGTCAGCAGCCAGATCAGGCCGCTCCGGACCAGGAAGTTGGCGCCGAAGGCGAACACCAGGATCAGCACCGCGTAAACCAAACTGAGAACGGCCTTATACCGGGTGACGCGGCTGCCCGCCGCAGCCGCCAGCCAGCCCACCAAACAGGAGCCCGCCAGGGACAGACACCCCAGCAGGGCCGTCACCGGCAGCATGGCCAGGGCGGCCCCCGCCGGATGCGCCCCCAGCACAAAGTAGACAACATACGCCGGCAGCAGGATCACCGCAAGATAACCGGTGCCCAGCAGCCAGACCGAGCCCATCCGCACCCCCAGGATCAGCCCCGGCGGGATGGGCAGAGCCAAAAGCTGCTCGTTGTCGCGGGCACAGTACAGGGTGCCGTAGGCGGCAAAGCCGCCGCCCATCACCCCCACCAGCAGCGCCGGTACGGCCATGATGGCAAAGTAGAGCCAGTCCAGCCCGGCCTCGCTCAAAGGCTGGCAGAGCAGGCCGGCCAGCAGGCCGACGCTGCCCATCACCAGCAGCACCACACACACCGCCAGCACCAGAAAGCCCGCGGCTTTCCAGCCGGTGCGGGCCTTGCCGGTGGCGCTGCTGCGCCGCAGGAAGGCCGTCATTTCCAGCCATTGCTTTTTCAACAGGACGGTCAACATGGTGACACCCCTCCGTTTCGTTTTGAATGTGCGATGTCAGTCCTTTTGTTTGTCCTCCAGTTCGAGGAACACTTCTTCCAAACTGTCGTCGCCCTTAACTTCTTCCATGGTGCCGGCCCGGATCAGCCTGCCGCCCCGGATGATGGCCACCTTGTCGCAGAGCTTTTCGGCCACTTCCAGCACATGAGTGGAAAAGAAGATGGCCCCGCCCCCGTTGCAGAACTGCCGCATCAGCACCTTGAGCTGATGGGACGCTTTGGGGTCCAGCCCCACAAAGGGCTCATCCATCAGCAGGAGTTTGGGCGCGTGGACCAGGGCGGACAAGATGGCCAGTTTTTGCTTCATGCCGTGGGAATAGGCGCTGACCGGCTGGGCCAGATCCCCGGTCAGCTCAAAGGCGTCGCCATAGCGGCGGATCCGCTCGGCCCGCTCCGCCGCCGGCACCCCGAACACATCCGCGATGAAGTTCAGGTACTGGATGCCGGTCATGTACTCGTAGAGGTCGGGGTTGTCGGGGATGTAGGCCATCCGCTTTTTGCAGGCGAGGGGGTCTTTCCGAATGGACACCCCGTCCACCAGAATATCCCCGCTGTCAAACTGCAGGATGCCGCAGCAGCTTTTCAGGGTGGTGGTCTTGCCCGCCCCGTTGTGGCCGATAAAGCCGTAAATCTCCCCCGGGCGGATGTGCAGGGACAGATCGTCCACCGCCTTTTTGCCGCCGTAAATCTTGGTCAGATGTTGGATATTGAGCATGGGAATACACCTCGCTTGGCTGCCGTTAACGTTTAACATTTAGATGAAATGTTGTTCGGATTATAGCAGAACCGGTCCGGCTTGTCAACCGGTGTCTGCATCTTTTTGATATCAAAATCATATCACTTTCAGCAATCCCTGTCAAGCCCATGGTATGCAGGCAAATAAAAAAGCCTCAACTGTACTGCTCGTGCATACAGTTGAGACTTGATTTTTCTATTCAGCTATTACGGCTACTTCTTCCACGCCGTAGCAGCGGAACAGTTCCGCCGCCGCCGGGCCGATCACTTCGCCGCTGACGGCGATGGGGATGGCCGGCGGGCAGGCCACGGTGGGCAGGGCGCAGACCCGGCCCAGAGCTTGCCCGGCCGGGACCCGTTCCTGCCGGGCCAGCACCGCCTGCCGGATGGTGCAGCGCGGGACAGCCTCGGCCGCGAGGCGGCCCCAGATGCCGGCAGGCAGAGTGGGCAGCGCCGTCCCCTCCCCCGGCCGGCGGGCCGCGTCCGCCGCCGCCCGCACCCGGTCATAGTCCCGGGGCAGGTTGCCGGGGGCGAACATCAAAACCACATACTGGCGGTCGGCATACTCGCACTCCACTTTGTGGGCCCGGAGGGTCTCAGCCAGAGCCTGTCCGGTGCAGCCCAGCGCCCCGCCGTCCAGCACCACTTTGAGCGGCTCGGACGGGCGGACGAGGCCGGGGCACAGCGCGTCAAGGTCCTGTTTCAGGGCGTCCACCGCCCGGATGCAGGCGGTCAGCTGGGCGGGCCAGTCCCCCGCCAGCGCCGCGGCGCAGAGGTCCAGCGACTGCAAAATCAGATAGGAGGGGCTGGTGGAGCCGAACAGGCACATGGCCCCCCGCACCGCCGCCGGGTCGGGGGCCAGCAGCCCATGGCCCACATGGAGGTAGGCCCCGCCGGTCAGCACCGGGAGGGTCTTGTGGGCCGAATCGCAGCACAGGTCCGCCCCAAGATCTATGGGGTGGCGGCTGCCCCCGGGCAGAAAGCGCAGGTAGGCCCCGTGGGCGTTGTCCACCAAAAGAGGGACGCCCCGCCCGTGGCAGAGCGGCGCCAGCGCCCCGACGTCCTGTATCCCGCCCAGATAGTCGGGGCTGGTCAGGTAGACCGCAAAGGGACGCCGCCCCGCCGCCTGCAGCCCGTCGAATGCTGCCGCCAGGCGGCCGGGCGTGACCGGGCAGGCGCAGAGGCCGTCCTCCGCGTCTGGCGCAGGCCAGACCCACGCGATGTCAAAATCCAGCAGCGCCGCCGCATAGAGCAGGGCTTTGTGGGCGTTGCGGGCGGCCAGCAGCACCGGCCTGCCCTGCCCCGCCGGGGCCGCCTGCAGCGCCAGGAACAGCATGGCCCGGATGCACTGGGAGGAACCCTCGGCCCCATAATAGGTCGCCGCCGTGCCGAACAGGCGTGCCGTGTTCGCCTCGCTGGCCGCAATGATGCCGCCGGCCTCGTACAGCTCGTCCGCGCCGGCGATCTCGGTCAGGTCCAGCGCTTCGCAGCCCAGCGGGCCGCGGCCCTTGTGCCCCGGCATATGCAGCCGGGAGACGTCCGACGCGGCGTACTCCCGGACAAACTCAGCGATGGGCGCGGCGCTCATTCAGACCGTCTCCGCGCAGCCCTCGCCGTCGGCGCAGGCGGTGCAGGTCCCGCCGATCTCCAGCGGCACCTCCACGCCCTGGGCGGCCAGGTCCTGATTCTCGGCCACCTTGATCATGATGGCGCACTCGATCCGCTTTTTGAACAGCTCGCAGCCGTATTCATACACGCCCTGGATCGAGCCGGTGGCGTGGTAGGCGTTGGCCGCGCAGCCGCCCGAGCAGTACAGCTTGGCCCAGCAGTCCTTGCACTCAGGCCGAGCGTAGGCGTTGCAGTGGCGGAACTCGTCCTGGGCGGCGGTGTTGGTGACGCCCTTCCAGATATCGCCCAGCAGATACTTGGGGTCGCCCACGAACTGGTGGCAGGGGTACAGGTCGCCCCAGGGGGTGACGGCCATGTACTCGGTGCCCGAGCCGCAGCCCGAGATCCGCTTGTAGATGCAGGGGCCGCCGGTCAGGTCGATCATATAATGATAGAAGGTAAAGCCGCGGCCCTCCCGGTCCCGCTTGAGCATCTCCTTGGCCAGGATCTCGTACTGCTCCAGCAGGACGGGCAGGTCCTCCTTGGTCAGGGCGCAGGGGTCGTCGGGTTTCGAGACCACCGGCTCCATGCTCAGCTCGGTGAAGCCCAGGTCGGCCATGTGGAAAATGTCGTTGGTGAAGTCGGTGTTGGCGTGGGTGTAAGTGCCGCGGATGTAATAGTTCTTGTCCCCGCGGGCCTTGACGAACTTCTGGAACTTGGGCACGATGGTGTCGTAGCTGCCGTGGCCGGCGTAGTCCACCCGCAGGCGGTCATGGACTTCCTTGCGGCCGTCCAGGCTGAGGACCACGTTGCTCATCTCCCGGTTGCAGAAGTCGATGACGTCGTCGTCGATCAGCATCCCGTTGGTGGTCAGGGTGAAGCGGAAGTTCTTGCCCGTCTCTTTTTCGCGGGCGCGGCAGTAAGCCACCAGGTCCTTGACCATCTGCCAGTTCATCAGAGGCTCGCCGCCGAAGAAGTCCACTTCCAGGTTGCGGCGGGTGCCCGAATGCGCGATCAAAAACTCCATGGCCTGCTTGCCCACCTCAAGGCTCATGAGGGCCCGCTCGCCCTGGTAGCGGCCCTGGGCCGCAAAGCAGTAAGAGCAGTTCAGGTTGCAGGTGTGGGCCACATGGAGGCAGAGGGCCTTGACCACGTGATTGCGGTTCTTGAAATCAAAGGCCATGTCCTCGTAGACGTCGGGGCTCCACAGCTTGCCGGCGGCCTCCAGAGACGCGATATCGTCCAGGCACTGTTCCAGGTCGGCGGCGGTGACGTCGGGGCGGCCGGCATACTTTTGCAGCAGCTGGGCCACGATCTCGGCCCGGGGCTTTTCCTTATACAGGGCGATGGCGTCGTAGGCCACGTCGTCCACCAGGTGGACCGAACCGCTGCAGGTGTCAAGTACGATATCGTACCCGTTGAGCTTATACTGGTGTACCATCTTGTCCTCCGTGAAACACAAAAAAATGCCGCCCGGCAAAGGCGGCATCAAGTGGGTCTTTCCTTACTTGTTGCTGTTCTCGCACTTCTGGTTTGCCACGCCGCAGGAAGTCTTGCAGGCAGACTGGCAGGAGGTCTGGCACTCGCCGCAGCCGCCGGTCTGGACGCTCTTGGTCAGGTCGCGGGTCGCAATGGTCTTGATTCTCTCCATGGTATGTACCTCTCTATTCT
>DWWN01000025.1 GCA_019119685.1 Candidatus Faecalibacterium faecigallinarum | reverse complement strand
AATGGACGGAGGCTCGTTTTGTTGTGGCTTTCCTTTCAGGCTCGCCAGCCGGTTGCCCTCTCCGTCACAGTCCGCTTACGCGTCCTGTGCCACCTCTCCCACGGGGCGAGGCAAGTGCACGCCCGTGGGTGTCGGTCAGGCGGTGGTAAGGCAAACTTGCTCCCGCCTTCGCCTTACCACTCCGTTTGCCGGGTTTGACGCACGTACACTTGGCTCCCCCTGCGGGGGCACGAACAGCGACCGCGTCCAGTGGACGAAGCAGGGAGCTGTGAGTGGCGCTGCGCTCCGGTTTTTGCAAGCGGGCACCGCCCCGCGCCGCAAAAAGCGGCTAAGCGCAAGAGGAGCTGGCGCGAAGCGCCTGAGAGGGGAAAGTCCGGCCCATAACGCGTGGAACGAAAAGAACGATGGGAACGAAATGCCGGTTTTGAGGCTGTTTCGTTCCTATCGTTCCCTGTCGCAAAATCGTTCCAAACGTTCCGGGGGGCCAATATACAGCGCAGCTTACTGCACCGTCTCGAACTGGCTGTTGTAGAGCTTGGCGTAAAAGCCGTTTCGGGCCAGAAGCTCGTCGTGGGTGCCCTGCTCGACGATCTTGCCGTCCTGCATCACCAGGATGACGTCCGCCTCGCGGATGGTGGACAGCCGGTGGGCCACGATGAAGCTGGTGCGGCCCTGCATCATCTTGGCGAAGGCTTTCTGGATGCGCACTTCGGTGCGGGTGTCGATCGAGCTGGTGGCCTCGTCCAAAATCAGCATGGGGGGCAGGCAGAGCATCACCCGCGCGATGCACAAAAGCTGCTTTTGGCCCTGGCTGATGTTGCCGCCGTTCTCGGCCAGGACGGTGTCGTAGCCGGCGGGCAGCCGCTGGATGAAGCTGTGGGCGTGGGCGGCCTTGGCCGCCGCCACGATCTCCTCGCCGGTGGCGTCGGGGCGGCCGTAGGCGATGTTCTCCCGCACGGTGCCGGCCCGCAGCCAGGTGTCCTGCAGCACCATGCCGTAGCTGCCCCGCAGCGAGGCGCGGGTGGCCTGGCGGATGTCGGTGCCGGCCACCCGGATGCAGCCGCTGTCCACGTCATAAAAGCGCATCAGCAGGTTGATGAGGGTGGTCTTGCCGCAGCCGGTGGGGCCCACGATGGCCACACGCTGGCCGGGCTTGACGTCCAGGCTGAAGTGCTCGATCAGGGGCCGGTCGGGCAGGTAGCGGAAGCAGACGTCCTCCAGCGATACCCGGCCGTCCGGCTGCAGGACGGCCGCGCCGGGCGCTTCGGGGGTCTGGTCCCCGGCGTCCAGCAGGGCGAACACCCGCGCCGCGCAGGCCAAAGCGTTCTGCAGCTCGGTCACGACGCCCGATATCTCGTTGAAGGGCTTGGCGTACTGGTTGGCGTAGCTCAAAAAGACGCTCAGCTGGCCGATGGTGATGCCCCCGGCCGCCGCGTAGAACGCGCCCACCAGCCCCACGCCGGCGTAGACGATGTTGTTCACAAAGCGGGTGGCGGGGTTGGTCAGGCTGGAAAAGAAGGTGGCTTTCAGGCTCACGTCCGCCAGCCGCTCGTTCACCTCGTCGAAGGCGGCCAGGCTCTCGGCCTCGTGGCCGAAGGCCTGCACCACCTTCTGCCCCTCGATCATCTCGTTGACGAGGGCGGTCTGCTCGCCCCGCACCGCGCTCTGGCGGTGGAAGTAGCCGTAGGAGTGGTTGGCGATGAAGCCCGCCACCACCAGGCTGAGCGGGGTGATGAGGACCACCACCAGCGAGATGAACACGTTCTCCCGGAACATGAACAGCAAGGTGCCCACAATGGTCAGCACGCCGGTGAACAGCTGGGTGAAGCCCATCAGCAGCCCGTCCGCGAAGGTGTCCACGTCGGCCACCATCCGGCTGACGATGTCCCCGGCGGGGTGGCTGTCCAGGTAGGCAAGGGGCAGGGCCTGGATCTTGTGGATGGCGTCGTTGCGCAGGTCCCGCGTGACCGAGAAGGTGATCTTGTTGTTGCACACGCTGAGCACCCACTGGGCCAGCGCGGCCAGGGCCATCACCACCAGGATGCCGGCGATGATGCCGGATACCCCGCTCTTGTCCACCTGGCCGGGGCCGAGCATCAGGTCGATGGCGTCGCCGCACAGCAGGGGGATATACAGCTGGGCCGCCACGCTGCCGGCCGCCACCAGCAGGCTGGCCGCCACATAAAAGCGGTAAGGCCGGATATAAGCCAGCACCCGGCGCAGGGCCGCGCGGCTCTCGGCGGTGGAGAGGGGCTGTTTTTTGTTCGGTCTGCTCATGCCGGCGCGCCTCCTTTCACAAGCTCCGAGGGCTTTTTGAACTGGCTGGCGTAAATTTCCTGGTAGACCGGGCAGCGGGCCAGCAGCTCCTGATGGGTGCCGCAGCCCACCATGTGGCCGTCGTCCAGCACGATGATCCGGTCGGCGTGCTGGAGGCTGGCCGCCCGCTGGCTGACGATGAATACCGTCATGCTGCCCGGCAAAGCCGCAATGGCCTTGCGCAAAGCCGCGTCGGTGGCAAAGTCCAGGGCGCTGGCGCTGTCGTCCAAAATCAGGATGTCGGGCTTTGCCACCAGGGCCCGGGCGATGGTCAGGCGCTGGCGCTGCCCGCCCGAAAAGTTCTGTCCGCCCTGCTCCACAGGCTCGTCCAGGCCCAGGGGCTTGGCGCGCACAAAGCCGGCGGCCTGGGCCGTCTCCAGAGCGGCCCACAGCTCGGCGTCGGTGGCGCGGCGGTCCCCCCACAGCAGGTTCGAGCGGATGGTGCCGGTGAACAGCTGGGCCTTCTGCATCACGATGCCCACCCGGCTGCGCAAAAGCTCCCGGGGCCAGGCCGCGGCCGGCCGGCCGAACAGCTCCACGCTGCCCTCGGTGGCGTCATAAAAGCGGGGGATCAGGTGCACCAGGCTGGATTTGCCCGCGCCGGTGCCCCCGATGACGCCGATGGTCTCCCCCTGGCGGGCGGTGAAGGTGATGCCCGTCAGGCTGGGCGCGCCCGCCCCGGCGTAGGTCAGGCCCACATGGTCGAAGCGGACGGCCTCGCCGGCGCGGCGCTCGTCCGCCTGCCCGGTGATGGCGGCGGGGAAGGCCATGCCCGGCTTTGTCTCCAGCACGGCATGGATGCGCCCCGCGCTGGCCAGCGCCTTGCTGATCTGGACGATCAGGTTGGCCAGCTTGACCAGCTCGACCAAAATCTGGTTCATATAGTTCACCAGGGCGATCAGGTCGCCGGAAGCCATGCTGCCCACGTTGATCTCGATGGCGCCGGTCCACAGCAGGGCCACGATGGCCAGGTTGATGAGCACATAGGTCAGGGGGTTGGTCAGGGCGGACAGGTGGCCCACTTTCAGCTGCAGGCCGGTCAGCTGGCCGTTGGTCTGCTCAAAGCGCTCGACCTCGCTTGCCTCCTTGCCGAAGGCGCGCACCACCCGCACGCCGGTCAGGTTCTCCCGCGTCAGGCCCAGCACCTTGTCCAGCCGGCCCTGCACCTTGCGGTAGAGCGGGGCCGTCACCGCCATGATGCTGAACACCACCACCGACAGCGCCGGGATGGTGACGACGAAGATCAGCGCCGCCTTGAAGTTGACGGTAAAAGCGCAGACCATGGCCCCGATCACCACAAAGGGGCTGCGCAAAAACAGCCGCAGGAACATATTCAGCCCGCTCTGGACCAGGTTGATGTCGCTGGTCATCCGGGTGATGAGGGTGGAAGTGCCGATGGTGTCCATCTCGGAAAAGCCGAGGGACTGGATGTGCGCAAACAGCGCGTGGCGCAGGGCGGCGGCGTAGCCCACCGCGGCCCTGGCCGAAAAATACTGTGCGGTGACGCTGCACCCCAGGCCCACCATGGCCAAAAGCAGCAGCAGCCCGCACCGCGTGAGGATGTAGCGGGCGTCGCCCGAGGCGATGCCCACGTTGACGATATCGGCCATGACCAGAGGCACCAGCAGGTCAAAGCAGGCCTCCAGCATTTTGAACAAAGGGGCGATGACGCTCTCCTTTTTATAGCCGTTCAGATAGGTAAGCATCCGGTGCAATCGCAAAAACTCCTTTCTGATGCGGAATGTGCGGATATCTCTCATTATACCGCGCTGCGGCCCGAATTACCAGACAAAACCCGCCCTTTTGCCAAAAAGCGGCCCCGCCCCGCTGCAACCGGTTGAGAAAAGGCGAAAATCCTGCTATACTAAAGCAGAAACAAAAGGGAGGGCGCAAAGCTATGCCAAGCGGGAAAAAGCATATCCGGTACCGGCCGGTCAAAAACCGGAAAAAGACCCCGGCGGGGGGCCTGCGGTACGGGCCGGTGTTCACCGGGTGCCCGGCCGTGGAACTGGCCGTCGAGCGGCTGTACCAGGCCGACGACGCCGGCCGGGAGGAGCGGTTCTGGGGCCTGGTCAAGGCGCTGAACTACGCCATGCAGGTGCAGACCCGCGTCCTGGTGCCGGTCCAGCTGACCCCCGAGGGCAGCCAGAGCCAGTTCAGCTGGGCTTCGGACCCCATCCCGCCCGAAAAGGCCAGGGGCCTTGCCCTGTGGACCCTGAGCACCCCCAAGGGCTACAAGATGCTGGCGGCCTTCACCAGGCCCGAGGAGGCGGACGCCAGCCCCTCGACCCTGGGCCTGCCCATGGCGGAGCTGCCGTTGCAGCAGGTGATGGAGCAGGCGCTGGAACGGGAGGACCTGACCGGCATGGTGCTGAACCCCTGGGGCCGGTCGGCCACCCTGGACAAGGGGCTGCTGCGGGGGCTGCTCTACGCCCACGGCCCCGACGACGCCCCCGGCGAGGCCGAGGCCCGGCAGGGCCGCCAGCTGGCCGGGCAGGGCCGTTGGGAGGAAGCCGCGTCCCTCTTTGCCGCGTCGGCCGCAAAGGGCTGCCCCGAGGGGATGCGCCGCCTGGCGGGCTGCTGCGACACCGGCCGGGGCGTCGCGCGGGACCGCCGCCGGGCTATGGCCCTCTGGCGCAAGGCGGCCGCCGACGGGGACGTGCTGGCCCAGGTGGCCATCGGCGACCGGTACGCGGCGGGCACCTCCCGCACCCCGGGGGACCCCGGCAAGGCCCTGATGGCCTACCGCAAGGCCCGGGCTATGGCCGAGACCGAAATGGACATCACCACCTGGCCGGTGATCTGCCTGCGGATGGCCTGGGCCGAGGCCCGCGCCACCGACAGCGAACAGGCCGTCCGGCTGCTGGCCGAGGCCGCGCACGGGCTGCACATCCTGGCCCGGGAGGAGGACGACGGCGTCGTGGGGCAGGAGCTGGCCCACGCGGTGGCCGGCCTGACCGAGTACGCCAAGGCGGTGTACGCCGGCGCCGAGAACCTGCAGGAGCTGCTGAAAAAGCTCGCGGCCCAGCTGAACACAGAATCTTTACAATTCAACTGAAAAAGCGCCATATTCCCACGCTACAATAGAAAAGGTAAACTGCCGGGATGCGCCCTGCCGCATCCCGCCAGAGGACAAAGCAAGGAAAAGAGGATTTCAACATATGGGCAAAGTGATCGGCATCGACCTGGGCACCACCAATTCCTGTGTCGCGGTGGTGGAGGGCGGCAAACCGGTGGTCATCACCAACGCGGAGGGCGAGCGCACCACCCCCTCGGTGGTGGCCTTTACCAAGGACGGCGAGCGGCTGGTGGGCGGCGCGGCCAAGCGCCAGCTGGCCACCAACGCCGGCCGCACCATCTCCAGCATCAAGCGGCGGATGGGCAGCGACTACCGCGTCCACATCGACGGCAAGGACCTGACCCCCCAGGAGATCAGCGCCATGATCCTGTCCAAGCTGCGCCGGGACGCCGAGAGCTACCTGGGCGAAAAAGTGACCGAGGCGGTCATCACGGTGCCGGCTTATTTTGACGACAGCCAGCGCAAGGCCACCCAGGACGCCTCTGTGCATACCAAAAGTGGAAACAAATGTGCCATATGACTATATTCATGGAAATTATGCAGATCCAACGCATAGTCCATAACTTGATCAAC